>CAZOIS010000392.1:0-2784 GCA_964579865.1 uncultured Lentisphaeraceae bacterium
CCGTAGCTGCGGAAGTAGAGGCGCGTCTCATAGGCCTGGCCGGGGCGCAGGCCGGCGAGGGTGAGCGTATAGTCGGCGGAGCCGTAAGCGAAGTCGAAGAGCAGCTGGTCCATGCCGGAGACGAAGCCGTTGGTCCACGCGCTGGGCGGAGGGTTCACGGTGCTCCACGCGTAGCCGTTGGTGCTGCCGCTCATGCCGGCCGCAATGAAGGCCACGCCGTTGACCGTGGCGGCGGTGCCGGTGTCCGCGGGGAAATCCAGCAGGTGCGTGTAGGTCTTGTTGGTCGAAAGGCCGGAGTCCGCGTCATTGGCGTAAGAGGCCACGGTGACGGAAGAACCGCCGCCGAGGAGGACCGTGCCCGCGCCCGCGAGCCCCCCGAGCGTTTCGGCCGCGGCCAGCCGCAGGCCCGCGCCCGCGGCGACCGCGACGGTCGAGGTGTCGCCGATCCGCTCAGGTGTCGCCAAGGCCAGGACGCCGCCCAGAACGGCCGCGTCGCCCGCGAAGGCGTTGGAGGTGGCACCGGAGGAGGCCAGCGTGAGGGTGCTCCACCCGCTCTTGGTGAAAAGCGAGCCCGCCGGACCGGCCAGCGTGCCGCTGAAGGTCGTGGGGGCTTTTTCGGCCACGTTCAAGAACGTGTCGCCGGCCGCGAGGGAGGCGGCGCCGCCGCCGCTGAGGGGGCCGACCGCGGTGTAGGGCTTGAGCCACGCGTTGGGCAAGGTCGCGAACGCGCCGTAGAGCGTCTTGATCTGGATTTTCATCCCGCTGGGCCCGGCGCTTTGGTACAGGCCCAAGACCATGTCGTGCGGGCCCGCGTCCAGATACGCCGTGGCCTCGGTGACGGTGTTCGCCAGCCGGTTCGCGACCTGCCGGCCGTCGAGGGCGAGGAGGAAACCGTCGTCGTGGGTCAGGCGGAAGGTATAGAAGGCGCTCTCCGGAACGGTGAGGACGCCCCGCCAGACGACCTCGAAGTTGTTGGTGCGCGCCCCGCCCGCGCCGTAAGGGAGCGGAAACAGCGCGCCGCCGACGCCGAAGTCGAAGGCCTCGCCGGCCCCGCTGCTTGAGGCGACGAGATCGGGCTTGAGCTGCGCGAAATGGTCCTCCATTTTCATCAGCGTGGCGAAGTTGTTGCCGTCGGGCGTGACGCTGTAGTAGAACCCCGTCAAACCGTTGGTCGCGGCGGGCAGGGCCGTGAGGGTGGCCTCGGCCGCGACCGACACGGCGGCCGGAATCGCGACGGACTGCAGCGCCAGCGTGCCGGCGGAAACGGCGACCGGATTGGTGAGCATCACACCGGAGGCCCCCAGCGTGAGCGTGCCGGCGCCGGTCTTGGTGAGGCCGGCGAGCGAGCGCATCTCGGCGTCGATGCGGCTGGCCGTGGATGCCGCGGCGGAGAGCGCCCCTTCGACACTCACGCGTCCCGCGCCGAGCAGCGTGTAGCCGTTGCCGGTGAAGGTCAGGTTGGTGGCCGAAACGTCCTCGCCCACCTGCACCGGCCCGCCGGCCGCGCCCTCGAACGCCGCCTCCGCGCCGGGGATCCAGGCGACGGGGTTTGCGCCCGCGTCGAGCCAGTTGGTGGCGGTCGCGTTCCACATATTCCCCTCGACCGAGGGATCCCAGCGCAGGACGGGCGGCGCCGCAAACCCTCCGACCGCGCCGAGTGTGAGTGCAAGCGGCAAACCGCTCAGAACCGTCCGGACCGCACGCGAGACTGTGCTCATGGCCACTCCTTCATCGACCCCATGTCGATTATGCGAATTGATGACACGCTGCACCATTTTTTTTTCAACAGGCACTCCTGCCATTCACACTGACGCCGGGTCTAATGCAGCAGAATCAGCGTGCCGCGCGGGCTGTAGAAGAAGATCTCCTTGCGGTCGTCGCTGTACTTCAGCTTGGCGTTCTCCACGCCTTCGACGGTCCAGCCGGTCAGCTCGTCGGGTCCACTGATCTCCAGCGGGGAGGAGAAGAAGAGCTGCTTGGCCGGGGTGGCCGTGCCGGCCGTCAGCGTGGAGGCCTGCACCACGCCGTTGGTCGGGAAGGTGAGCCGGCCGCCGACGGTGACGATATCGTGCGCGCCGCCCGCGTCGAAGCGGTAGGCGAGGCGCGCGCCTGGCGCGAGCGTGAGGTCGGCGCCGACCGCGAGCGTGCCGCAGGCGGCCGGGGTGCCGGCCATGAGCCACGCGTTGCTGGCGACGGTGACGGAGCCGCCCATCTGGCCGTGGCCGAAGAGCGTCGCGCCGGGGGCCACGCTCACAGGGCCGAGGGTCGCGCAGCCGCCGGCCGCCACGCCGAACGCGCCGGCGTTCACCGCGACCGGCCCGGTGGCCGTGCTCGCGCCCGCGACCGTGAACGAACCCGTGCCGGCCTTGGTGAGCCGGCCCGCGCCGATGAGCGCGCCGCCGAAGACGCTGTCGCCCGCGATGTCGAGCGTGGCCGCGCCATCCATCGATCCCGGCACCTCTTCGTTGCTGAGCCCGTAGAGGTGATACCTGTCCGGGTTCGGGCAGGTGATGGTCACGGCGAGCCGGTTGGTTTGGGCGGTGTACCGGTAGGCGAGGTAGTTGTCGTTGTAGTTCGCCGCGCCGGCCGGGCTGTCGGGATTGAAGGTGACCGCATCGCTGATCGGGCCCGCGCCGTCGGGGTCGAAGGTGAAGGTGGTGATGCGCGGTTTGTCCGCTTCCCATTTGCGGTGGTAGAAGCGCACCTCGTAGGTCTTGCCGACCGTGAGCCCGGTGAGCGTCATCACCGTGGGCCCATACGGGCCGCCGTAGCAGAAGTCGTTGA
>CAZOIS010000393.1:0-2783 GCA_964579865.1 uncultured Lentisphaeraceae bacterium
ACGCAGGTCCAGAGCGCCGACGCCGGCGGCGACGAGTCCGTCAACCAGACCGCCACCCCGACCAATACCGCCGGCGTGACCGGCGACAAGCCCATCGAGACCCTCGGCGAGGTCGGCAAGACGGCCCTCACCGGCGGCACCTCCACGGTCCTCAAGCAAGCCGCCTCGGCCGCAGGCCTGACCGGCACGAGCACCAACGTCGAGAAAGCGGCCACCGCCGCTACCGGTTCCGCCTGTTCTGACGGCGCGTGTACGGTGAAGTAGTTGGATCGTAGTGTTACGGGCTTTGGCGTCCCGATCACTAATCCGCGAGGCCGACCGACCGCACTTCCGTAGGTTTGACAATCATCAGGCAAGCGGTTACCGCAGTCTACTATACCTGATCAGGGCGTTCGAGAGGTCGGCGGCCAGGACGAGGCCCCGGCCGACAGCCAGCTCGCACCTGTCGCCCTCGCCCACCTTCTTCGCGGCGGCCAAGGAGACGAGGCCCGCCACATCCCGGATGAACTTGCCGTCGAGAGCGAGCTGGCGCGGGAGCTGGCCCTCATGCGCCCGTATACAGTCGCGGAGGATCGACTCGAAGGCGTCCGGGTCGAGTTTCCTGAGCAGGCTGTAGAACGCGGTGTTCCCCCAGACAGATGCGGCGACGAATAACGCCGTATACTACGATGAAGTTCTAGCCAAAATGCTTTTGCCGGTGGCAGTTTGGGCACAGAGCCACAACGTTTTCCAGTGAATCCAAGCCACCTTCTGCTAGCGGAATTAAATGGTGTACTTCCAAATACGGGTCTCCGTCGGACGCTCGAATGAAAGGGGCTTGTTTTTTGCATACTTCACATATGCCATTGGCCCTACACAAAGCCTCGGCGACAATGTCCGGATTCCGTTTATAGGCATATGAGTAGACTCGAACACGCAGGGGATATTTTGGGGCGGCATTAATTCGATTCAGACGGGCCGCAGACGAATCCATGCGTGATTGTTGAACGGCCACCTTTTCATCCGCTATTAGCGCTTGTAAACTGGTCGCGACATCGCCCGAATTGTTTCGAAGATATGCAAGAACCTGCCCAAAATCTTGCTGATCGTTTTCTAGCGCAGCAAGCGCCTCATTCGCAGAAACGCCTTTGAATAGGCCGTGGAAAGCCGCTGAGAGCCCTAAGTAATGAAGGATTCCCATCGACTGATACCCCTTTGACACTAAGGGGTTCAACCCAAGAACGCTTTCATCCAACTCTCTGTGCGTCCCCATCGAGAAGAGCCATCCGCGAACCACCTGTGCGCGCAAATCAGCACTGTACGAATCAAATTCGCGATGCCTGCTTACTGGCCTCAGCCGTGGTATTTTTATAGGCACAGGAGTCAGCTTCTTACTCACGGGAAGAGTGGCCGCTATATTGAGGACATGCTCGCGAACGCCTTTATTTTCCGCTGATTTGCCCTTTTTTCTTTGCTTTGGATTATCTAATTCGACTTTCTTGTTCCCCGATTTCTTCCACTCAAGAATCGAGTTGCAATTCGCTGCAAGAGGAGGCCTCCTATTATCTCCGAAGTGCTGGTGGACAAAATCATGAGCGGCTATTACGGCATTTGCCAAGTTCTGCCAATCATAAGCTCCAGCATGAGTAATATTGCGCAGAGGCACAAAGTCCTGATTTATCTTTCTTGCATTATCCGTTATTTGCGCGGAAAACCCGTTGTGCAGATAAGAAACCCAGACAAAATCATTCTTTGCGGCACCCTTTAAAGACACGCCCTTGTGTACATCTGTCACTCTGAATTCTAATGTATGCCCCTGTTGTTTAACGTGCTTTGCGATTGTTTTCAAAAACGAATCAAAAGCTTCCCAAGTAGCGCCAGTCCAATTATGGCACTGCAACTCCGCCATGGTTTCCCATGTATTATCCTTTGTCTCGGTCACATGAAAAAGCATTCTAACCTCCTTCGCAAAAGTCAGCACATTACCTAGCATAAAACGCCATTCACATAATAACGGCTATGTGCGACAAGTTCACTAACAACCGCTCCACGCACTCACTTCGCCTTCTCCACGGCCGCCCGCAGCTCCTCCACGCGCTCAGCGTGGTCGTAGCGGGCCGCGGTCGCGTCCTCGGTCCAGCCGCCCAGCCGCTTGGCCAAATCGTCAGACACCCCCGCCTCGCTCAGCCGCGTCCGGAACGTGTGCCGCCAGCTGTGGAAGGTGTGGTTTTCGTCATCCACTTTGGCGGCCTTGAGCACGTCGGCGAAAGGTCCCGGCCCGCCCGACAGGTGCGGCCGCGGATAGCAGGCCGCATGATGAGGCAACACATAAGCGGCATCGAGCGGCAGCATGCTCGACGTCGCCTCGGGATTCCTGCGGATCGTTTCCGGATCATCCTTGACCTTCCAGGCCGTTTCCAGCGCGGACCGCAGCGGCTCCACGATCGGCAGCAGGACGTCGATGTCGTGACGGGCCGTCTTCGGCGGCCGGTGCCGGATCACCCCCTTCTCCATGTCCACCTCTTTCCACGTCAGGCGCGCCACGGAACTGTACCGCAGGCCGGTGTAGCGCGCGATCAGCGACGCGAGATGCCAGCTCGCCGCCCCCTTCCCGGCCGCTTCGAAGATGGCCTTCTCCTGCACCCGTGTGAACGGCTGACCGCGCTCGCTGTCGTTCGCCTCCGGACGAACCAGCGGCCAAGGGTTCTTCAGATCATCACGGACGCGGTTCAGAACCTGCCAGATCGTCCCGAGGTCAGTCAGGATGTTCTTGCGGGTCTTCCCCTTCGTCCCGGTGTTGGCGA
>CAZOIS010000394.1:0-2733 GCA_964579865.1 uncultured Lentisphaeraceae bacterium
GGCCCGCCTTCGAAGGGGCGCGCATCAGCCAGGGGATGCGGGCCACGGCCGGCGCGATCGACCACGTCTGGCTCCAGAACGGCGAACTCCATTGCCACGTCATCGGCGAAACCGCCGCCAGCGGGCTCTGCGGCTCGGCCCTCGTGGACACGGTGGCCGAACTGTTGCGCGTCGGCCTCATCGACGCGACCGGCGTGCTGGGACTGCCGCAGTCGCGTCCGCCCTCCTTGACCGATGCCCTCGCACGGCGCCTGTTGGCCTCGGAAAACGGCAACGTTTTCGTGCTCGCCCATGACGCGGCCGGCGCATCCACCGTCGTGCTGACGCAACAGGATGTCCGCGAACTGCAGCTCGCCGCGGGCGCTATCCGGGCCGGCATTGAGGCGCTACTGCGCCGCGCCCGTCTCGACCTGCGCGACCTCGACGCCATCCTGCTCGCAGGCGGATTCGGCAATTACATCCGCCGCGAGAACGCCCTGCGCATCGGCCTGCTGCCGCCGCTCCACTACCTGTCGATCCGTTTCATCGGCAACGCCTCGCTGACGGGCGCGAAACGCGCCCTGCTTGCCCACGCCGAGCTCGCCCGCGCCCAAGCGATCCTTTCCCGCGCCAGCCACGTCGAACTGGCGTCGGAGCCGGGTTTCGCAGACCTCTTCATGGAACACATGCTTTTCCCCGATAAATAGGCGAATCCCTTTGGCTTTTCGAACCTGCGCGCGGACGTCTGCTGGGCGTCAGTCCCTCTTTTCTCTCGCACAAACCGGCACGTCTCGCTAAAGTGTCTTTTCAAGCTGGAACAACATTCCACACTCGGGAGACGCGCATGACGAAGACATGGGGATCGGTTCTGTGCTCACTGGCCTGCTCGCTCGCGCTTCAGGCGGACACGCTCCAACAGAAGTTCGTGACGCCGCCCGACGGCACTAAGCCCTACATGTACTGGTACTGGCTGAACAACAACGTCAGCGCCAAGGGCATCACGGCCGATCTCGAAGCCATGAAGCAAGCCGGAGTCGGCGAAGTCTTCATCGGCCACGTCATCAGCGACGGGATCCCCGAAGGCACCGTGCCCATCCTCAGCCCCGAATGGTGGCAACTCGTCGCGCACGCCGTGCGCGAAGGCGACCGCATCGGCGTGCGGGTCGGTATGTTCAACTGCCCCGGCTGGAGCCAGTCCGGCGGCCCCTGGATGAAGCCCGAGCAGAGCATGCGCTACCTCGTCAGCGCCGAGACGCGCGTCGCAAGCGGCACCGCTTTCCGCGGCGTCCCCGCCAAACACGAGAAGGCCATCCAAGACGTCGCGCTCATCGCCTATCCCGCGCCCGCTTTGGACGCCGCCGTCGCACGCCCCGCACGTACCGCCTGCGAACCGACGGTCGCGGAACTCGACGCCCTGCTCAAGAACGGTTCACGCGTCGTGCCCCTTCCCTCCAAGCCGATCACGCTCGATCTCTTCTTCGGCAAAGCCCTTCCGCTCCAGACCCTGACGCTCGATTTCGGCGACTCCCCCGTACGGCTCGCGGGCCTGCTGGAGACCGTGCAAAACGGCGTCCCAAAGAAGCTGCGCGACATCGCCCTCTACCGCACCAACCTCAGCACCGCCATGGGCCCGCTTGTGGCCGCCCCCTTTGTTTTTGCGTTCGAACCGGTCACGGCTGATCACCTGCGCCTCACCTTGACGCGGCTGGACGGCAAGCCGGTCGTCCGCGACATCGCCTTCTCCGGCGCGGCCCGCATCGATTTCGCGGCCGAGAAGCAGCTCGGCCGCATGTACCCCGAGCCTGTCCCCCCCGTGGACGCCTTTCTCTGGCCGGGCCAGCCGGAACCCACGTCCGGAACCGCCGTGGACGCGGCGAGGATCATCGACCTCACGTCCAAAACAACAAAGGACGGCACGCTCGCGTGGCAGGCCCCCGCCGCCGGCGGCGACTGGATCATCGCACGCATCGGCATGGCCTCCACCGGCGTGATGTGCGGCCCGACCCCGCCGCAGGCCCGCGGCCTCGAATGCGACAAGATGAGCCGCGCCGCCGTTGACGCCCACTTCGACGGCATGATCGGCGAGTTCCTGCGCCGCATTCCGGAAGGCCAGCGCAAAGGTTTCCAGCACATCACCCTCGACAGCTACGAGGTCGGCCCGCAAAACTGGACCGACGGCATGGCCGAAACCTTCAAAAAAACCTACGGCTACGACCCCGTGCCGTGGCTTGCCTGCCTCAGCGGCCGCGTGGTCGGCACGCGCGGACAGACCGACCGCTTTCTCTGGGATTGGCGCCGGCTCGTCGCGGATCTCATCGCGCGCAACTACGTCGGTGGCCTCAAAGCCGCAGCCAACCGCCACGGGCTCAAGACCTGGCTGGAGAACTACGGCCACTGGGGTTTTCCCGGCGAATCGCTCCAATACGGCGGCGCAGCGGACGACATCGGCGGAGAGTATTGGCTCTGGAGTTCGCTGGGCGATGTCGAATGCCGACTCGCCACCTCCTGCGCCCACACCTACGGCAAAAAAGTGGTCTCCGCCGAATCGTTCACCTCCGGCAAGAACTTCGTGCAGACGCCCGCCAACATGAAAACGCGCGGCGACTGGTGCATGGCCCAGGGCATCAACCACTTCGTGCTGCATGTCTACGCCCATCAGCCCTACGACGTCAAACCTGGCCTCGTGCCATGGTTCGGCGCGGACTTCAACCGCAACTCGACCTGGTTCAAAGAGTACGGCAAAGGCTGGACGGA
>CAZOIS010000395.1:0-2717 GCA_964579865.1 uncultured Lentisphaeraceae bacterium
TTCGCCGGCAACGTCTCCTTCGACGGCTATGTGGAGGACGAATCCAAGTGGCCCGCCTTTCTGCGCGGCGTCAACATGGCCAAGGCGTCCGGCATGTCGCTGTGGCTCTACGACGAGCGCGGCTATCCCTCGGGCAGCGCCGGCGACCTCACGTTGCGCGGCCATCCCGAATGGGCGGCGCGCGGGCTGCTGGTGGCCGAGACCAACACCTCCGGCGGCGCCGTCGCGCTGACGCTGCCGCCCGGCCAGCTCGTGCTCGCCGCCGCGCTGCCGCGGCGCGACGGGAAGCTCGCGCTGAAGGAGCGTCTGGACCTCGCCGCGTCGGTCGCCGACGGCCGCCTTGCCTGGCAGGCACCGGCCGGCGAGTGGCACGTCGTGGTGATGACCGACGATTTGATTTATGAAAGCACCCACGCGGCCGTGAGCCTCGCTTATAAAAAGCCTTATATCAACCTGCTGATGGCGGAGCCGACCGCGCGCTTCCTGGAGGTGAACCACGACCGCTACGCGGAAAAGCTGGGCAAAGACTTGGGCCGCTATTTCACGGCCACGTTCACGGATGAGCCGTCGCTGATGAACCTCTGGATGCGCCCCATGCCCTACCGCGTTTTGCCGTGGTCGCCGACGCTGGCCGCCGAATTCCGCGACCGCACCGGCCGCGATCTGCTCCCGCTCCTGCCGGCACTCGTGGCGGAGGCCGGACCGGAAGGCGCGGAGATCCGCTACGCCTTCTGGAACCTGATCGGCGACTTGGTCTCGGAACGTTTCTTCGGGCAGATCCAAGAATGGTGCGGCAAGCACCGCCTGGCGTCGGGCGGGCACCTGCTGATGGAAGAGGGCCTGGTCGGCCACGTGCCGCTCTACGGCGATTTCTTCCGCTGCATCCGCCGTCTGGACGCGCCCAGCATCGACTGCCTCACCAGCCTGCCGCCGAGCGTGCCGTGGTACATCGCCCGCCTGATCGGCAGCGTGGCGGATCTGGAGGAGCGGCCCGTCACCATGTGCGAGGTCTCCGACCACAGTCAGCGCTACCGCCCGAAAGGCGACACGCGTCCGATCCGCGTGGTCACCGAAGACGAGATCCGCGGCACCTGCAACCGGCTGGTCTGGGGCGGCATCAACACGCTCACCAGTTACTACGCGTTCAAAGATCTGACCGACGAGCAGCTGCGCCGCCTCAACACCTTCATCGGCCGCTGCCAGACGATGTTGCGCGGCGGACACCAAGTGGCGGACATCGCCGTCCTCTACCCCATCGAGAGCGTCTGGCCGAAATTCATCCCCGCCTGCCACGGCGCCACCGCTGAGGCCGCCGCGCGCCGCGTCGAAAGCGCTTTCGACGGCGTGAGTGCGGCCCTCTTCAACGCGAACCGGGATTTCACGTACATCGATTCGCGCGCGCTCTGCGACGCCAAGGTCAAAGGCGACACCCTGAAGCACGGCGACATGGCGTGGCGCGTGCTGGTGCTTCCCGGGACGGACACGCTCCCGCTCGAAGCGTGGAAAACCGTCGAGAAATTCTGGCGCAAGGGCGGTACGGTCATTTCGGTCGGCGCGCGCCCGGCCAACAGCGAGACCGAACTGCCCTCGCCCCGCGTGCAGGCGATCGCCCGCGCGTTGTTCGGCGATGGCGACGGGCCGTCCATGGCCACGAACAAAGCCGGCGGCACGGGCATCCTGCTCCCCGACGGCATGCTGGGGCTGACGCCGAAAACGATCGACGCGCTGCTGGAACGCGACGCGGCCTGCGCCGACGCGAAAGCGCCCGTCAAGGTCACGCGCCGCCGCATCGACGGACACGACGTCTACTTCGCGATCAACGACAGCGAGGCGGCCTGGAGCGGCACGCTCCGCTTCCGCGGCAACGGCGTGACCGAGCAGTGGGATCCGACCACCGGCAAGATGACGCCGCTCACGTGCGGCGCGGAGGTCCCGCTGCAGCTCGGCCCTTACGGCGCGATGCTCTTCCGCGCCGAGTCCGTCGCGCCCGCGAAGCGGCTGTCCTTCCAAGGAACAGCGAAGTTCGCGTTCTCTTGCGGACCGCTATCCGCCACCGCCAAGCCCACGGCCGGACAGGGCCAGTACGTGCGCTCCGAGATCACCGGCGACGACGCTTCCGGCTGGTGCGCGTCGGCCACGCTGACCAAGGGCCAAGTCGACACCTTTCTCTTCATGAATTTCGCGTTCGCGGCACCGCAGGATTTGTCCGGCGCCGAAGGACTCGCCATCGATTCGTCGGTTCCTGAAGGGCAGAAGACGCCTACGGAACTGCTGGTGTTCGTCCGCACGAAAGACGGCAGCGACTACATCGCCGGGACGGGCCGCTATCTGAATTCGCCGGGCACGATGCGCGCCTACGCGATGTTCAGCCAATTCCGGCCGTTCGGCCAGGCCAAAGGCCCGCTCGACCTCACGCAGGTCACCTCGATCCGCGTCGGCTGGGGCGGCTATTTCGGCACGAAAGGCGAAAAGATCGCGCTGACCGTCAAAGCCCCGCAGCGCTTCGTGTGCGTCGAGAAATAAGCACGGGCAAGCGCGATCTTAATGCACGTTGCGGTCACGCGAAAAGTTACGATGCGCCAGAGCGGTTTTCAAATTGTGTAGCCCATGACCGGCTCGGCACAGCCTCGCCCGCCATGTGAAAAACGGCTGATTGACTGGCGGGCGAGGCTGCGCCGAGCCGTTTCGCGTGGGGCGCAACGTTCAGACAAGCGGCC
>CAZOIS010000396.1:0-2711 GCA_964579865.1 uncultured Lentisphaeraceae bacterium
CCGCTTCAATCCCCGCCGCCGGATAATTGCGTGCGCCGCGCTTCTTTGATAAACTGCTTCCGCTTGGGGGTTGGGCAACGTGAAGGAAGGACAGAGGGAATGACGCGGAAGACCGAGACAACCGATGACGCGTGGTACGCCCTGGCCGATGAAGAGGCCTGCGCCGTGCGCGCCGCGCTTCCCGCCGACTTGCGCGAACGGACCGCCGGCCTGATCATCACGCTCGACCCCAAGCCTGCGAGGGACGAGGAAATGCAGGAAGGCGACGGCGACGCGCTGCTCGGGATTTTTGTCGGCGCGTCTTTCGGCGAAGGGATGGAGACGCTGGACCCGATGCCCTCCGCCATCCGCCTCTTCATCGAGAACCTGCGCGACGAGGCCGGGGACGACCCCGTCCGCTTCCGGCAGGAGGTGCGCACCACGCTCCTCCACGAGATCGGACACTATCTGGGATTGGAAGAAGATCAGCTCGAGGAACGCGGGCTGGCCTGACGCTTTCCTTTCACACCGACGCACACACACCCGCCCAAACATGGAGGTCTTAATGAGCACACGGATCCGCACTCTGATAGCGCGTGAAATTCTCGACTCGCGAGGCAACCCCACCGTGGAGGCGGAGGTCCACCTGAGCGGAGGAGTCTCGGCGCGCGCTTCGGTCCCATCCGGCGCCTCGACCGGCGAGAACGAAGCCCTCGAACTCCGCGACGGCGACCCGGCGCGCTTTGGCGGAAAAGGCGTGGCCCGCGCCGTCGGCAACATCGAGCAGGAGATCGCCCAAGCCGTCATCGGCATGAGCGTCACCGACCAAGAGGCGCTCGACCGCCGCATGATCGAATTGGACGGCACGCCGACGAAATCCCGGCTGGGCGCGAATGCCCTGCTGGCCGTTTCGCTCGCCTGCGCGCGCGCCGCTGCCCATGCCGCCGGCCTGCCGCTCTATCGCCACCTCGGGGGCGAAACGGCTGCGGTTCTGCCCGTCCCCATGATGAACATCGTGAACGGCGGGGCGCATTCCGACGCCCCCGTCGCCTTCCAAGAGTTCATGATCCGGCCGCACGGCTTCTCCTCTTTCCGGGACGCCCTCCGCGCGGGCGCGGAAATCTTCCATGCCCTGCGGAGTCTGCTCAAGAAGCGCCATCTTTCCACGGCGGTGGGCGACGAAGGCGGCTTCGCGCCGGCTTTCGCCAGCGCCGAAGACGCCCTTGAGACCATCCTTCAGTCCGTCGTGGCCGCCGGCTACAGGCCCGGGCGCGCCGATCAGGACGGCCAGGTCTCGCTCGCGCTGGACTGCGCCGCCTCCGAGTTCTACAAGGAGGGCACGTACGACTACGGCTGTTTTGAGACCCCGGCCCGCGGCGCGACCCATACGCCTGCGACGCGCGACAGCGCCGCCCAGATCGACTATCTCGCAGGACTTGCCGGCGCCTATCCGATCGACTCCATCGAGGACGGCATGTCGGAACGCGACTGGCCCGGCTGGGTTCAGCTCACGCAGCGGCTCGGCAAAGCGTGCCAGCTGGTGGGCGACGACCTCTTCGTCACCAACGTCCAGTTCATCCGGCGCGGCATCGACGAGCACGCCGCCAACGCCGTGCTCATCAAGCTGAACCAGATCGGCACGCTCACCGAGACCTTAGACGCCATCCGCCTCGCGCACGGTGCAGGCTTTGCGGCCATCGTCTCGCACCGTTCCGGCGAAACCGAAGACACGTTCATCGCCGACCTCGCGGTCGCCACCGGCTGCGGCCAGATCAAAACCGGCTCGCTCTCCCGCTCCGACCGCACGGCGAAATACAACCGCCTGCTGCGCATCGAAGAGGCGCTCGGCCTGGCGGCCCGCTACGGGCGGGGATGAAAACCGCGGCGATCACAGAATCCCGGACATCCCCTACCTCATCATCTCGCATCCCGATGCGCTGACTTCGGCTGACGCCGACGCGATCCGCGAGATCCTCGCCTCCGTCATCGATCAGGGCCGCTGGCCCGCGCGCGGGCCAGCGGCGGATGCGCTCAAGCGCGGGCGGCATTGCGGGCGATGAGGCTGGCCTTGAGGGCCGCGAGGTCGGTGTCCGCGGGCGCCGCGCCGGACTCGACGGCGGCCTTCGCCACGGCGTACGAGATCTCGACGAACAGCCGGCGGTCGAAGGGCTTCGGGATGATGTACCCGTTGCCGAACGCCAGCGTCTCCTGCGGGTAGAGCGCCTGCACGTCCGCCGGCGCCGCCTCGCGCGCCAGCAGCGCCAGCGCCTGCGACGCCGCCACCTTCATCGCCGTGTTGATCGTCCGCGCGTGCGCGTCCAGCGCCCCCCGGAACAGGTAGGGGAACCCGAGCACGTTGTTGACCTGGTTGGGGTAGTCCGAGCGCCCGGTGGCCATCACGTAGGGCTTGCCGCCCATGACTCCGGCCACGGTCTCGGGGCGGATCTCCGGGTCGGGGTTCGACATCGCGAATATGGCCGGATACTCCGCCATCCCGCGGACGTCGTCCGCGGTCACGCAGTCGGCCGCCGACACGCCGATGAACGCGTGCGCGCCCTTCAGCGCCTCCTGCAGCGTGCGGGCCCCGGTCGCCGAGACGTGGCGCCGCTTGTGGTCGTTCAGGTCGGCCCGCCCGGCGTGGATCACGCCCTTGGTGTCGCACATGACCAGGTCTTCGACGCCCGCCGCCTTGCACATGTCCGCGATGCGGATGCCCGCCGCGCCCGCGCCGT
>CAZOIS010000397.1:0-2700 GCA_964579865.1 uncultured Lentisphaeraceae bacterium
ATGTTAATCCTGAATTTCTCCCCGCCGAAGCGAAGCTGTCGGAAATCATGGCTAGGAAAACCGGCGTTGGGGGTTTTACAGACGACGAGTTTCCAAAGCGGCGGCGTTTCCGTCGCCGCCACCACGTTGTTGGGGCGTGGTCTCATCCAAATCGTTATCGCTATCGGGATCGGGATCGATGGGGTTCCCGTCGTAGGCCGTCGCCTCGTGGCCGAGGCCCATTGGCTTTACCCTCCATTTCTCGATCCCGATTCCGATGGCCCCATCAACCGATGACGTCCGCGTCCGGCTGTGGTCCAACCGCGTTCACTCGGTGGTCGCGCGCCCGACGTCCGAAGCTTTTCGGCGCCAGCATGCCGCCCGAGACGATCATCTTGATGCCGTCCTCAACCAGTATGTCCGTGAAGCAGACATCCTCTTCGGGAAACAGGATCAGGAAGCCGGAGGTCGGATTCGGCGTGGTGGCGACAAAAACCGCGTAAAGTTTCTGCCCGTCGGGTCCTGTCATGGTCCCCGTCACGAATCCGATGGTATACGCGCCGCGCCGCGGGTATTCCACCACCACCACCGCCTCGAACGAGCTCTTGCCGGTTGCGGAAAAAGCGTCCACCACCTGTTTCGAAGCGGAGTAGACGGTCTTCACGATCGGCAGCCGCAACAGCACGCTTTCGCCGAAATGGATCAGGCGACGCCCGATCAGATGCGTGGTCACCAAACCGACCGCGTACAGGCCCGCCACCGTCACCACCAGCGCGATCAGCGCCAAGACCGTCTCGTTCAATTCGCCCAGCCACGGGCGCAGCATCGGCCGGGCAAAGGCAGTCAGCCAGTTGAAGAGCAGCCGCAAGACAAAAACGGTAATCGCGAGCGGGATCAACACCAGCAAGCCCGACATCAGGCGGTTGCGGATGTGGATCCCGACGCGGGCCGAGACCGGCTGGTCAGCAAGATTTTTCATTCTTAACGGCTGCGTAGTTCGCGGAGGCAAAAGACCAGTTCACGAGTTTGTCCAGCACGGCCTTCACATAGTCGGCGCGGCGGTTCTGCCAGTCCAGATAGTAGGCGTGCTCCCACACATCGATGGTCAGCAGCGGCGTGACGCCCTTCTGTGTGAACGGCGTTTCGGCGTTCGGCGTTTTGACCACGCTGACCGCGCCCTTCTTGGCCACGAGCCAGGCCCAGCCGCTGCCGAACTGGGTCAGCGCCGCATCAGCCAACGCCTTGTTGCACGCTTCCACCGAGCCGAAGGCCGCACGGATCGCCTCAGCCAGCGCCGCCGACGGTGCGCCGCCGCTGCCGGCGGGTGCCAGCGACTTCCAATAGAACGTGTGGTTCCAGATCTGCGCCGCGTTATTGAAGAGCGCCGCATGGTCCGCACAGCCGGCCGTCGCGCAGACCACCGCCTCCAGCGATTGCCCGGCGAAGGGCGAGTCCGGCAGCAGTTTGTTGAGGGTGTTCACATACCCCTGATGGTGCTTGCCATAGTGGAAACTGATCGTCTGCGCCGATATCAGCGGCGCCAGCGCGTCCTGGCCGTAAGGCAACGGCGGCAGCGCGATCGGCGCGCCAGACGTTGCCACGCGACAGGCGGCCTTGGGTGCGGTCGCACAACCGGCTGCCGCACCCGCGGCCGCAGCCATAAAGGTCCGACGCGACACGGTGCACAAACGTGAGAGGTTCGCTTGATTCATGATTTCATCCTTTCCTACCTGTTATCTGTCCGCGTGTTAAAAGGAGGCCGACACCGAAAGGCCGCCCCACAGAATGTCCTCGTCCCAATACGGTTCCGCGTCGCGCGCATCGCTGTCGATCAGCGACATCCACGCGATGCGACCGCCGACCGACACGCAGTCCGTCAGCGCGAAATCCGCATAGACCGCCGCATTGAAATCCATCAGGCCTGCGTCGTCGGTCCCGACATACGCCATGTAGTCGTCGTCGCCGGCACCCAACGAAACCTCCGCGCCCAGCGTCAGTTGGTCGGACAGCGAGATCTCTTTGTTGAGGCCGACGTTCAGGTAGAAGCCGTCATAGTCAGCATAGTCATAGGTCAGGCAGGCGAACGGCGTGACCAGATCGTTGTTGTAAGCCGCAGACACATACACCTCGCGCGTGCTGGCCCAATAGTCGTGTCCGTCCGCGCACGGGAACGTGTACCAGTAGTGCCCGATTTCCAACGAGACCGCGCCCACGTCGATCCCGTAAAAAAGCTGGTAATCCAACTCGTTCAACCCGCAGCCGGTGACCTGGCGATTGCGGTCGGTCAGGTCGAAATTGCTCCAGAGCCCGGCGCCGAATGTTCCGTATTCCGCCGTGGCGTAGGTCAGCTCGGCCGCAGGCTGGAAGACCGGGCGGTCATTGTACACGCAGCCGCGCCAGACATAGGCCGACAAGAGATTCGCCGTGGCTTGCATCCCCCATCCGGTTTCAGAATCCTCCTCCTGCGCGGCGACCGGCGCTTCCTGTGCCATCAGGCCCGTTGCCACCGCCACCACCGCCATCATCATCCCTGTCTTCATGGACGTCCTTCGTTAAACGGTTCCCTGTCTCAGTCCGCCGGATAAGCCGTCGGCACACCCGCGTGCTCGCGTATCCCACCGGCCGCGCGATCATATCAGACCCGCGCATCGATGGGCAATCCGCGAATGGTATTCGGTTAGCCACGGGGGAGTGGCATACTGATGCGAAGGGAAGAGGAAG
>CAZOIS010000398.1:0-2699 GCA_964579865.1 uncultured Lentisphaeraceae bacterium
GCGACATCCGGCTCTACGGCTTCGAAAGCAACTTCCCGAACGGCCACGTCGACCATCCGCCGCACTTCCACATCATGCTGGGCTGGCCCGGCTGGACCGGCACGCAGGCCGGGCATTTCTTGCTGGACGGGAAAGGGCGGGTCGTGAAGAACGTGCTGATGGCGGACTATGGAACCCGGCGCGAAAGCGCCACGTATGGCCCCGACGCGGTCTGCCGCATGCGCGACCCCGACGGCAAGGTCGGCTTTGAGCTCATCGTGCTGCCGGCCGGCAACGGCGTGGTCATGCGCCGCGCGGAAGGCCAGCCGGAGTTCCGCATCGGGCCGGAGTCCGACGCGGTGGACGCCGTGGCGGTCTTCCGCCGCGAAACGCGCGCGGCGGGTTGGGAGCGGCTCTGCCGGGTCCGCGCCGAGGACGATGCCGCAACCGGTCGCATGGAGATCCGGGTGACGGGCCCCGGCGGACAGAGTAAAGCGGAGGCCGTCACCTATGACGTCGATACCGGGGCGTTGCGCCCCGCCGACGCGCGTGAGCCGCTGTCCCGCCGCAACTGAGCCGCCCCGCAACGATGGCGTTCCGGGTTTAAGCTTGTCAAGCGTGCGGCCGTTTCGGGATACTGGTGCCAACAACCGCTCAGCCTGTAAAGGAAGGGGCGTTGTCACCGAGAGAGGAGTGCCAGCCATGCAGCGAACAGGAGTCGTTTTATTCGGTCTAGCCGGGCTTTTTCTGGTTTTTTCGCCCCGGGTGGAGGGTGCGTTGATCGGCTACTGGCCGCTGGACGCAACCTCGGGAAGCATCGCCACGAACCGGGTCGCCGGCGGGACCCACGGCGTGTTGATCGGCAGCGGCGTCACGTGGATGAGCGACGCCCAGCGGGGCCAAGTGCTCAATTTCGGCACCGGTAGCACCGCCACGAATTATGTCGATGCGGGAATCCTCCCGACCATCGGCGACGGGACCAACTTCACCTGGAGCTTCTGGGCCTACAGTCAGCAAGGCGCCAACAACAACGTCATTTTGGGAAACCGCTATGACGCGAGCGCGATGACGGGCGGACAGTGGATCAAGTTCACGACCTCCAAGTTTGAGTTCACGACGTCGCCGCAGTTGCTCCTGGATTACGCGGACATCCCGCAAAGCCAGTGGATCCATCATGCCGTCGTGAAACGCGCGAGCGACAAAACCTTTACCTACTACCGCAATGGGGTCGCGGTTCTCACCACAAATGTCACCATCACCGCCGCGATCGCCGGACGCCCCTTCTACATGGGCGGCGACAAGTACGCCGAATGGTGGCAGGGCCGCATCGACGACGTCGCGATCTGGACGGACGCCCTGCCTTCCAACTCCATCGCGGGGCTGGCCAGCGGGACCTACACGCCGCTGACCGTGCCTCGTTATGCGACCGGCTTTTTCGATTTGGCGGATGCGTTGGGCGGGGGCGACGGCACGTTGCCCGGTTCTGGCGGTTTTGGCGACCTCTCCGCCACAATGGGCACGTACACCACCTTCCCCGCCAATCCGTATGTCGATGGAACTTTCGTTCCGAACACGAACGATGTGGCTTGCGTGATCGATGGCGCGGGGCACACCTACGACTTCAATGCACAGAACAGCGCGAGTATCAACCTGCCTTGGCGCAACGGGCTGAACCTGGACGTCGACCCTTCCACCAACCTCCTCGCGAATTTCAACGGAGATCCCACCAACCACTCGCTGATTTCCGCGCATGCCAGCAAGGGGATCACCTTCGACCTGGATGGCGTGCGGAACCAGACCGGCCTCCGCATCGAGAAGTTCACGGCGTGCATCGGCGACTCGCGGCCTAAAGTGAACGGCTCGGTCAGCTACTTTGTTTTCGTCGACGGCGTGCTCGTCACGAATCGGTTGAGCATGCGCGACACGGAAGACTTCGTCACGGTCACGCAGGTGAACAAGGGCCGCTATCTGACGATCGCGGTCACCGACGCCAACGACGGCACGGTCTGTGACCACGGCTATCTCGGCGACGCGTTCCTGACGCTGATCCCGCCCAGGAAGGGCACGGCGATTCTGGTTCGCTGACGTTTCGCCGCTACGACTCCATTCGGTTTGAACGGCGATAAAGGGAGCGAAAATGGACGGATTGACGGTGGAGGGGGATCGGCGCGGGGAGGCTGCATCGGGAAGGACAGGCGGCCGGCCGGTCACGCGCAGGGGATGGTTTTCGCTCGCCGCGTGCGCGGCAGGCGGCGTCGCGGGGGGCTGCGCGGGCTTTCCGCGGCAGGAGCCGCGTTTTGCCGCCGCCCGCGCGGAAATGCGGAGGCTGGTCCAGGCCGGACTCTTCGCCGGCGCGGTGGCGGCGGACGCGGACGGCGGCCCGGTGCTGGCGGAGGGCCTGCAGTGCTTCCTTGAGAAGAAGGTTCCGATGACGGCGGATTCGCTCTGCGACCTCGCGAGCGTGGGGAAGACGTTCACGGCCTCCCTCTGTGCGCTGCTGGTCGCCGAAGGACGGCTCGACCCCGACGCGCCGTTCACGACGTATCTGCCGGAGCACGTCCTCGCGAAGGAGAACTGCCGCATCACCGTGCGCGACCTCGCCACGCATTCGGGCGGCTTCGATAATTCAAAGTCTTATTGGACCGAACGCGACCCCGCCGTGTTTCTGCGCAAGCTCTACGCGAAGCGCCCCGTGCGCCCGCGCGGCGAGGCGTTCGATT
>CAZOIS010000399.1:0-2696 GCA_964579865.1 uncultured Lentisphaeraceae bacterium
TCGATCAGATCGCCCATCTTTTGGCGAAGCAAGTGAGGAATGAGATTGCTTTGCGCATTCGGCATGGTGGCGCTGGACGTGGTCTCCGCATCTCCCGAACCGCCGACAACCTGCCCTGCGGCGGTGTCCAGTAGCGCGCGGGCCTCTCTTGCCGCATTTTCGTGCCGCTGTCCGACAGGAAGACGGTTGAGACGTTCACGCAAGGTCCAGAGATAGGCGTAGTCGTCGCATCCTTCCCGCATCATCACCCAACGCAGGCTGGGTGCGATGCCGCCAAGTCCTTCCGTATCGGGATAGAAGAGCTGTCCCATGCCCCAGACCGTTCCGCCGTTGAAATGCGGGTAGACGAACGCAGGACCTTCCCATGCCGTGGTGAGCGAGCCGAACACTTCGTAGGTGAGCCATCCGGACGCGCCCAGTTTCCAGGCGAGCCAGCCGAGGCTGCGGGTGCTGACGGCCGGGTAGTCGATAAAGGACCGGTAGTTGTCACAGAAGGTTACGGTCTCGCCGTATTTCCCGGCACGCTCGCGGGCGTCGGCAGCGTGTTGCAGGTTGCGCAGGCACCAGTGGTCGATGAGACCGTTCAAGGCGGGCGTCGGGTCGGCCGTGACAAACGTGCGCAGATTCGGAGCCGTTGCCCGGACAAGGCTGACGAAGTTGCTGATGACACGGTAATTGTTTTCGGGGGTGTCGCGGTCGCGGCCGTCGCCATGGATATGATACGTGTAGGGTTCGTCCATCGTGGTAATGAAAATCCGGCCGCGCCAACCTCGCCGCTCTATCACAGCGCGCATGTGTTGGAGATAGTATCCGAAAGTCTGCCGGAAATCCGCCGTGAGACCGCCATCTTCATCGCAGACCACCGCGCCGAACCAGCGCTGCCGTGTGACGGCTGGATAGTGCCAAAGAAAATAGACGCCCTGCAGGGGCGCATCAGGATTGCTGCGCCAGACCGGCAGAAACAGGTGCGACGCGTGACCCTCGTCGAAGAGCGAGGCTGCCGCGCGTTCCCATCCGGTGGAGTCTATCGAGAGCGAGCCGTCTTTCTCTCGCCGCAACTCGGGCGACGGCAACGGATCGGGAACCTGTCCGCTTGCGATGAAATCCTGCCGCAGCGCGGTGAGGAGTGCGGGGCGCTTGAGCCACGCCGGCAAGGCTTGGGGAGAGGCAACACAGGTGTTGAGCAGGGGTGAAATCTCAGGAAACGCGAAAGAACGCACCTGGACGGTGAGCGGAACGCGATCGGCATCGGGCATGTCGGCGGGCATCCATCCCTCGCGTCGGAAGCGGAGCGCCACGGTGCCCGTGTAACGTCCTGGTTTCGCGCTGCGGGGCACGGTGACAGAAACGAGAAACTGAAGGTTCCGCCCGGGACGAGCGTCGCCAGGCCCCTCCAACAAAGGATCGGGAATGTCGCCCGTGCACGTCACGTATGGCATCGGTGTTCCGATGCGCGTGCCACTTGGCTCATCGACGTGGATGTAGGCCACCCTTTTGACGGAAAAAGAATCAGCGGGAAGCTCATCTCCTCCGTCAGTCTGCAACGCGCCGCAGGTAACCGCCACCTGACGCAGAGGAACGTCGCTGCGGAGTGCGAGCACGAACGGCTCCGATTCCCCTCTGGCGACGATCAGAGATACGCATTCTGACGTGGGCGTCGGCGGCAACGACTCTTCGGCTTTGAGTTTCTCGACCGGATAAAGTGCCCAGATCCTGTGTTTCCAGCCCGCCGCGACACACGTGGCCGTATCGGCATACGGACTTTCGGCGGTAAGCGAGAGCGGGAAAAACAATGCGGATAAGCAAAAGAGACGAGTGGAAGGCATCATGCGATTTGAACATCGCCGGACAAGATAGGACATGCCAACAAACATCGGTGTCTTTTTTGCTGGAGAAAATTGAGGCCCGGGGGCATGAGGCATGCCCACGGGGCCCGGGGGCGATTACTTGGCCTTAATGCCGGTTCCGGCGGCATTATCGATGTACAGTCCGACGAAGAAGAACGGGAATCCCGTGTACATGCCCTTGGGCGGATGGGCATTGATGACCGCTGTCGCGCCGGCGCCCTTGGCGTCCTTGGCGATCTGAGTCATCTGTACCGTGTCATCCTGCTTGGGATAAAGCTCCATCAGTTTGATGCCCGGAATTCCGACGGCCAGCCCGATCTCGGTGCTGGTATAGAACCCGGTCGCCTGGTAATTTTCAAACGTGCCGTCTCCCGTTGTCACGTTTTGCAACTGGGCATCGGCCGCAACTTTGCCCAAGTCGCATTTGCCTGGCAGATGCGCACACCCTGTGGCCAATATGGATGCGAACATCAGGGCGGCACATAACTGAGTCGTGTGTTTCATACCACTTCTCCTGTACGGGCTGATTTCAGCCCAGTTACCGTTCCCGCGTATACGCCCATCGCACACACGTCGGTGTATTTAAAATATATGAGGAACGGCCGTATGACAAGGACTTATTGTCGGCCACGCGCTATCTGAGCGGCCCCTTCCGTCACCCGCGAACCGGACGCGAAGTTCATCTCTGCAAAAGGCGTTTGAAGCGTTGCAGGATGCTGTCGCGTTGCAGCGAGACCGTGAGCCCCGCCGCGGGCATGGACTTAAGCCGCTCGTACACGGCCGTGTTTTGAGCAGCCCGCTGCGCGGCGAGTTCGGCGATCCGTGCGGGAATGTCCGGCCGTAACCCGA
>CAZOIS010000400.1:0-2689 GCA_964579865.1 uncultured Lentisphaeraceae bacterium
TTTTTTAACCACAGAGACGCGGAGACACAGAGTTCTTTTAAAGGACAAACCTTTTGATTCCGGATTTCAGAACAGGGACGTTGAAGTTGACGAGGAGACCTGCGGGGATGCCAGAAAGTTTCAGATACGTGAGCAGTTGAGCTTCATGGATGGGGAGTAGCGATGCCACGCTTTTCAGCTCAAGAATGAGGTTCTCTTCAATCACGAGATCGAGACGATAGCCACAGTCCAGCCGGACCTCTTTATAAACCACAGGTAAAGGATGCTGCCGTTTAAACGCCAAACCTGCGCGAGACAGTTCATAGGCCAGACATTCTTCGTAAGCGGATTCCAGCAACCCCGGCCCCAACACACGATGAATCTCAATGGCAAAACCAATCACACAGCCAGTTAGTTCATTTAAAACCATGTTCTCTTCTCTGTGCCTCTGTGACTCCGTGGTGAAATCATTTCCAGCGTGACGTCCACGGCGCTTTACCGCTCTTCCAGAGGTCGTTCAGCAATTGATACTCGCGTGGCGTGTCCATGCACTGCCAGAAGCCCTCGTGCGCAAAGGCGGCCATCTCGCCGTCGACCATCGCGCTCCTCATAGGAGCCTGCTCGAAGAACAGGTCCTTGTCTTCTGACAGGTAGCGGGCGACGAACGCCTTTTCCAGAACCATGAAACCGCCGTTGACGTATCCCTCCATGCGTGCCGGCTTCTCTTCGAATCCTGTGACCATGCCGCCTTCCATGCACATCTCGCCGAAGCGACCCTCGGGGTGTACCGCCGAGACGGTGATCAGCTTCCCGCTTTTCCGGTGGGACTCCAGCGAGGCCGCGATGTCGATGTCCGACACGCCGTCGCCGTAAGTCAGAAAGAAAGTCTTGTCCGAATCCTTGAGGTATTTCGCCGCACGCGCGACACGGCCGCCGGTCATGGTGTCGATGCCGGTGTTGACCAAGGTCACTTCCCAGTCGGATTCGACCGTGTGGTCGTGATAGGTGATCGCCCCGTGTTGTCCCAGCCGCACGGTGATGTCGGCGGCGTATGCGTGGAAATTCAGGAAATAGTCGACGAAACAGTCGCGTTTGTAGCCGAGGCAAAGGATGAACCGCCGCACTCCGAACGCCGCATAGCTCCGCATGATGTGCCAGACGATGGGCTGCTCGCCGATCGGGACCATCGGCTTGGGCAGGAGTTCCGTCACGTCGCGGAGACGGGTTCCCTTGCCGCCGCAGAGGATCAGAAGCGGCGGCATCTCGCATTGAAAATTTGCTGAAGCACTCGTCTTCATAAGATGGAGTAGATTAGCAAATTAACGTGTGGATGCCAAGGCTCGGCAGCGGACGGATGGCTTATGCGCAGCCGCGCAATGGACAGCATCAAAAAGACGTTCCGGAAACCGCGACAAACATCGTCAGGAGGTGATGACGCTAACATCAAGTTGATGAAAGAAAATCTTCTCGTCAAGTCGCATCGCGGCCGGCAGTGCCATTGTTCTAACGTTTGCGTGCGATGACGAGGGATTGGGATGGCACATTGCTCAGGATCTGGAATCCGCTGTTTCTGAGTAGACGCGCTATCTTGACGGGATTCGTCAGCCACACCGCGTCTTGGTCGTCGGCGTCGCTTGTCGCTTCCCCGATTTGCGGGTCTAAAAAGGTGAGCCGGTTGGGGGCCAGGAACCAAGAGAAGAACTCGAGCAGTGCCGTGCCAAGCGTCACCTTCAGCAAAAGCTGAGGGTAAAGCAGATAGATGATGCCGTTTGGCCTCAGCACGCGATGTGCCTCCGAGATCAGCTTTTCCGGGTGGATGGTGTGCTCGATGACGAAGCGTGAAATGAGCATGTCGATGGAAGAATCCGCGATGGGGGCGTCCAAGACGCTGCCCTGCTTGAAGTCGACTTCGGCTTGAGACTGCACAATCAGCGCAGCCGCGTGCGCGCCGATGTCGAGCGCGTGAATGCGCTTTTCCGGATAGTGCTGGCTCAAGGCGACCGCCAGTCCTCCGGCACCACATCCGAAATCAAGGATCTCGTGCGCGGATTGGCAGTGGTGCTCGAAGTGTTTGTGCCTGACCATGTCGTCCCACAGTTTCTGTTCGGCCAGACGCGCGTAATACGCCGCCCCAGAGTGGGAGGCATAATAATCGATGACCTTCCGCTCGATGACCGTTAAGTCAGTCCCCGTAAAACGTTTCAACCTCCGGCTGCGCAGAACGCCCATGGCGCGGGAGAAAATGCTCGGTGTACCCAACTCTTGACCAGACATGTGAATTCCTCTTATGAGTCGTTATCTTATCGCGCCGAAATGACGATTGGCAAGGGTATTGCTGAGAATTTGCGGCCCAGAGCGCCGTGTTTGGCCATGGGGAAACCGATTCCTGTGACTTGGCGTGATGATATGGTCAAAAAGTCAACAGAATGGTATCTTGTCTGCGGTATCTGAAAGGCGAAAACGTTTTGAGTGTTTTTTGGTTTCGGGAATGATTCCCGGATGCGAGAAAAGGGTATGCAGCAGAACACTGTTCCACTTGTGAGCGTGGTCATCCCGACTTTGAATTCCGGAAAGACACTGGAGGCGTGTCTTCGCGCAATTGCCGCGCAGAAGTTGCCGCGAGACCGTTACGAGATCGTGTTGGCGGACGCGGGTTCGACTGACGACACGCGCGCGATTGCGCGGGCTTGCGGGGTGGACAAGATCGTCG
>CAZOIS010000401.1:0-2677 GCA_964579865.1 uncultured Lentisphaeraceae bacterium
GTGCTCCATACCCCCAATCTCGATTCGCTCGTTGATCACGGTGTGACTTTTACGCGTTGCTACACAATGGGATCGATGGTCGGCGCGGTCTGTACACCGAGCCGTACGATGATGCTCTCCGGCCGATCATGGCAACGCATGCCGGGCGCGCCGGCGGCGGCAGCGAATGCGGCCGACCCTGCGACGTTCCTCCCGCGCGTCATGGCGGCAGCCGGCTATCAAACCTGGCACATGGGCAAGAAGAGCAACGGTTTCCCGGCCGGACTGCGAGAGTTTGAGACCAGCGTTATTGACGATGCACAAGGCTCAACGCCGGAGACTGATCGCGCCCACTGCAGCCAGCGACTCGCCGACCGCACGATTGAGTTCCTCAAGTCGCGCGCGGTCAGCCACGAGACCAGGCCCTTTTTCATCTACCTTGCGCCGCCCATCCCGCATGACCCTCGCTCCGCCGAACCGCAGTTTCACAAGCTTTATGATTCGGCCAAGATTCCGCTCTCGCCTGCCTTCCTGCCACAGCATCCCTTCGACAATGGCGAGATGACCGTGCGCGACGAAAAGCTGGCTCCTTGGCCGCGTACGCCAGAGGACACCAAACGTCAGAATGCCGACTATGACTCGTGCGTCACCGGGCTCGATTTTCACGTGGGGCGCATTTTCGCCGAATTGAAGGCGAGCGGGCAGTGGGACAGCACGATCATCATTTTCAGCGGCGACAACGGACTCTCTCTCGGCGAGCATGGTCTTTTTGGGAAACAGAATCTCTATGAGCATGGCGGTATGCATGTCCCGCTCGTCATTGCCGGTCCCGGTATTCCAAAGGGCAGGAGTGAGGCGTTTGTTTACCTCATGGATTTGTTTCCGACCTGTGCAGAGTTTGCCGGTGCGGAAATACCCGCAGGCGTCGAGGGAATGAGCTTGGTGCCTCTTTTGCGTGGAAAGAACGTAAAACGCCGCGATGTGCTCTATACGGGATACCGCGACTGCCAGCGCGCCCTCCGTGATGATCGCTGGAAACTCATCCGATATCCGCTTGTGGATCGGGTTCAGCTTTTTGACCTCAGCGCGGATCCCCATGAGCTGACCAATCTCGCCGATCAGCCTGAGCATGCGGCCAAGGTCGACGAATTGACGGCTCGGCTGGCGAAGGAAATGGCTCGTTATGCGGATCCTTGCCCGCTGACCGTCGCTCATCCAAAACCCGCCGAATGGTTGCCCCCTGCGCGTGAGAAGATGCCGGCCACGAATACGGATAAAAGATGAAAGACATACTTCACGTCCTTGCCATGTTGCCGCTCGTTTCCGTTTCGCTGGTCGCGTTTGGTGCGGCTGATGCTCTGGCGAGACCGCCCAACATCCTTCTCGTCATGCCCGATGACCTGGGGTACGGCGACTATTCGTGTCTCGGCAATCCCGTGATGAAAACGCCGAAAGTGGATTCTTTCGCGAAGCAGAGTGTCCGTTTTACGGATTTCCATGTCAGCCCGACATGCGCGCCCACGCGTTCGGCGTTGATGAGCGGACGTCACGAGTTCAAGAATGGCGTGACTCACACTATCTTCGAACGCGAGCGCATGTCATTGAAAACCATCACGATCGCGCAAGTGTTGAAGACGGCGGGTTACACCACGGGTATTTTTGGAAAATGGCATCTCGGCGATGAGGCGGCTTATCAGCCCGATCAACGGGGGTTTGACGAGGTCTTTGTCCATGGCGGCGGCGGCATCGGGCAGACGTATCCGGGGTCGTGCGGCGATGTGCCTGGGAACATGTATCAGAACCCGACACTGTTGCACAACGGAACCTTTGAGAAGACGCGGGGATATTGTACGGATCTTTTTTTTGGGCAAGCCATCGCTTGGTTGGACAGTAAACGGAAAGGCGGCGATCCGTTCTTCGCCTGCATTTCGCTCAATGTCGCGCATGAGCCGCTGCAGTGTCCGCAGGAGAATTACCAACACTATGCAGGCAAAGTTCCTGAAAAGGTCGCCCGTTTTTACGGCATGATCGAAACGGTGGACCAAAACTTCGGACGTCTGCTCGCAAAACTCGAAGAATGGGGTATCGAAAAAAATACGCTCGTCATCTTCATCGGCACGGACAACGGCGGTTATGCGCCTGCCTGCAAAGTGTTTAATGCGGGCCTGCGTGGCAACAAGGGGACACCCTATCAGGGCGGTACGCGCGCACCGAGCTTTTGGCGGTGGCCCGCCGCTTTTCAGGGCGGGCGCGACGAGCCAGCGCTAACGGCGCATATTGACATTTTTCCTACGCTCGCCGCCATTGCCGGAGTGCCGCTGAACGGTCCGATTGCGGCACAGGTTGAGGGTCGAAGCCTTCTGCCGTTGCTTCTGAATGAGAAAGTCGAATGGGCGGACCGTTTTTTGGTCACGCACGTCGGTCGCTGGGCTCGCGGAAAATGTGCAGAGTCAAAGAACGATAGATGTTCCATTCGCAACAGCCGTTACACGCTGGTGAACAATCAGGAGCTTTACGATCTGAAAACCGATTATGGCGAGACCCGGAATGTTATCGCCGACCACCCGGAAGAGGCGGCCAAATTGCGCGCAGCCTATGACCAATGGTGGAATGACGTCCAGCCGTTGCTTGTGAACGAGACCGCTATCGGCCCCAAGGTGAATCCGTTCAAAGAGCGTTACTGGAAACAATTCGGAGG
>CAZOIS010000402.1:0-2670 GCA_964579865.1 uncultured Lentisphaeraceae bacterium
TCGTTGTGGTAGGTCGCGTACTCGGAGACGATGGCGCCGTCCTTGCCGGCGCGCATGAAATGCCAGGACTCGGCATCGCTCATCGAGTAGATCTCGCCCGCACCGCATTTCTTGACATACTTCGACTTGAACCACGGCTGGCCGTATCCCCAGGGGCGCTCGCCCGCGGGCATGTCGCTGATCAGCGTCTCGCCGGAATCGCCCTTGTATTCGCTGAAGAACTCGACCGAGCCGTGGCGGATGTGCCACGTCTCCATCTTCGGGCCGAAGCCCTTTCCGTCGCCGTCGGCAAGATGGCAGTGCTCGGGGAGCATCTGCCCCGGCAGCAGGTACATCTCGTGGCCGAGATAGCCGAACTTCTGCACTTTGAACCCGCCCTGGTAGGCCTTGGTGCCCGCGCTCCCGTAGGTGCCTTCCACGTTCTTCCAGAAGATGCCGCCCATGCCGAGCGTGGCGAAGTCGCTCTGCATGAAGTCGGCGGCCCACAGTGCGTCGGTTTTCAGAATTTCCGGTATCGGATAGTGGTACGCGCGCATCATGTCAAAGTAGGCCTGCTTCGCGACCGCCTGGTCAAACGAGCCGTCCGGCCTGTAAAAAGCCGGGCTCGCAAGGCGCGGGAACGGCGCCAGCGGCGTAAGGCCGGTATACTGCTTCGGCGCGGCGCAGCCGCCGATCCAGATTGTCGCCAGAATGCCCGCCATCAGATAACAGCATGTTTTGCCCATGGGTCTGCCTCTCGTTCGTTTGTTGCCGATTTGTACGGTGTCAGTAGTGAAGCGGAACGGGGCTGGCACGTCAACGGAAAAACGGGGCAGAAAGGACGCCGGGGTGCGATTCAGTTTAGTCAAAACTGAATCGCACCCAAGGAGGAATGAGGCGTTAGGAGGTAGGAGTTGGAAACGCGGCAACGCCCGGAAACAGCGCCTCCGCTTGAGTGTCGCCCCTTCTCGGGCTATCGCTTGGCGCGGAAAAATGTGTGCCCTCCCCGTGAAGACACGACAACTTAATCTGATCGGATCGTGCAAGCTCCTCTTCTCCAAGGTTTTGGAACTCCTAACTCCTCCTTCCTAACTCCTCCTTCGGGTGTTGATTCAACAAAGTTGAATCACACCCAGGACGCCGTTCACCGCGAGAAATTGGCCCATGGGCTCACGGCGGCGTTGCCGCTGGTGGTCGGCAGCGCGCCCTTGTTCGTGACGATCGGCCCGTAGGTGTCGTTGGCGGCGATGCTGAAGTTGTTCGTGTTGCTCACGCAGGTGTTGCACAAAAACAGATTTCCCGACGACGAGGAAGACCGGATGCCGTATGTCGAACTCCCCGTCTGGCTCGACACGTGATTCCCCTCTACGCGGCTACCGTTGGCATAATACAGATAGATCCCGTTACTCGCATTCTTGCGGAGCGTGCAACGGGCGATGGTGTTGCCCTCGCAGCGGCCGACTGGCCCGTTAAAATAGATTCCGTAGTTGCCGTTACCGCTGACCATGCAGTCGGCGACCGCGTTGCCATCGCACTGTCCCGTACTGGCCTGAATTTCGACGCCGTAGTTGCCGTTATCGCAGATCGAGCACCGGACGACGGAGTTGAAGTCAGCCTTGCCGCCGAGGCCGTAGACCATAACCCCATTGCCGCCGCAGCCGCTGATGGTGCAGTCGGCAATCACGTTGCCCTTGCACCGGCCTCCCTCACGGCTGTCCAAAAAGAAACCCGTGCCCGTATTTTGCGTGACTCTGCAGCGGGTAAAGGTGTTGTCGCTGCATTGGCCGGGCGCGTAACCGCCGTGAAGATAGAAACCGTAGCTGCCGCCGCTGACCCCACATCCTGAAAACGCGTTACCGTTGCTCCTGCCGTAGTAGCCGATAAGAAACACATTGAAGTCTTCGTTCTCGCTGATGATGCAATCGGCGACCGTGTTGTTGTCGAAGCAGCCATTGTAGGCACCTGAGAGATACATGCCGCTGTAGCTGTTGCTGACGACGGCGAGCTGCTCAAACCGGCAGTTCTGGCAGTTCTCGGCGCGGATGCCGTCAGCGAACTGGCGGACCATGCCGTTGCGCACCACCACGCCCCGGACCGGGGCGTTGGTTTCGCCACTGAGGAACACGCCGATCCCGTCACCCACCCCGGTGAGCGCGAAGCCCATCAGATCCAGCGTGACTCCGCTGGCCGTGATGACCACGCCATACCAGGAGCTGACCAGATTGGTGGTGAGATAGTAGGATCCCGGCTGAGTGATGGTGTAGCCCGCGAGCGCGATGGGCGTGCGCGGCTCCACTTGCACCAGCGTCCTCATCATCGGCGCGGGCGCGCCGGGAGGCGTCAGCGGACCTTGCGCCCGCGCGGCGGGCGTCAGGCAGAAAGGCACGGCCAGACAGGCCGCGGCTGCGATACGGATCATCGTGGATTTCATGAGCATAACCCTCCTCGTTCCGAACGGGACACGGCCGATCCGACGTCGTCTCGGTCTCGGGCTTTAGCGATCCGGATTCAGAATCCGGCTGTCCGGTTTTACCGGGCACATCCACATAACGCGGCGGACACCGTCAACTTGCCGGCACCGCATTCGTCAATCAACCACATTACTCCAGCCAACAATATTAATTCAACCGTTGTTACATTAAGTCTGACGCGGCCATGCTGTCAAATTTATTATGCCGCGACGACGGAGCG
>CAZOIS010000403.1:0-2662 GCA_964579865.1 uncultured Lentisphaeraceae bacterium
ATGAAAATCATCTCGCCGCTCTATCGCCTCCGTGCATTTAACCTTGCAAGTCAGGCAAAAAAATTATCTGCTTTGCGTAGGCCTGCCGCCGTCACTGCAGCAGGAATAGCGTGCCCGGCGACGTGACCGAGAGGTTCAGCGTGGTCCCTGTCGTTTTCAGCGAGACGGTCCCCGCCGGTTTGTCGCCGTCGGTGGCGAGGGTCCAGTTGGCGAACCCTTCTCCCTCGGCCGCGCCGCAGGTGACCAGCGGGTAGAGGCCGGGCGGCGGCTTGACGGCGAAGTGCACGGTGACCGTGCCTGCCGCCGCGACGGCGAGGGTGCCGGGGATCGAAATCAAGGGCGTCACCACACGGTCGCCGACCGCATTGGTGGTGAGCGTGAAATCGAACGCCGTGCCGGTGAGCGCGACGGTGCCGCTGAAGCCGGCGTCGAGGGCCGGAAGCAGCTGCGGCCGGGCGGCGGTGACGGTGCCTGCGCCGGAGACCGTGGCGGCCGTGGCGTCGCTGTAGCCGGCGCGGAGCTTGCCCAGCCACTTCTTCATCAGGTAGGCCTCGATGCCGGCGCGCGTGCCGTCGCCCAGCGCCGTCTCGAAGAGGATGATCTCGCCGAGGCGCTCGCGGTTCTTCGGCGCGTTCGCGCCGTCGCTGCCGCCGTAATAGCCGAAGAAGGCGGCTGGGAATGTGTTGGTCGCGACGAACGAGAGCAGTTCGGTGGTGCCGTTGAAGCCGCGCGCGGCACCGTTGACCGCGGTGCCATCGAGGAAGGTCTGGCCGCTTTTCAGAGACCAGGTTGTGTTGGAGCCCCAGATGGGGGAGGTATAGGATTGAGGGTTGTCTCGCGTGACGACCGAGTTGGCCGAAACGGCATACGTTATGGGAACTCCGGCACCGCGCGCGCTGTCGAGCACGATGAAGCCGGTCTGCACGTTGGTGGGCGTCACGTGGGTGGTGTCTGAGGTGCCGATGTAGGCGGGGTTGCGGTACATGCGCAGCGTGTTGCCTTGCAAGTCACCCGAGTAGACGTTGGTGTAGTCGAGCCAGTGGAGCGGCGTGCCCCACGGGCTGTTGGTGACAGCCAGCAAGGGCCGCCGGTCGAAGCTCATGTCGGTCGGGCAGGTGCCGAGCAGGTAGCGGTCGGTGGTGGTGCGGTCGTAGACCGCCGCGACGTTCAGGGGGCGCGTGGGCGTGTAGGCGCCGCCGAGCACGATGCGGTTGGTGAGCGAGGGGTCATACCAGCCGGTCAGGCTGGAGGCGGGCACCGCCTCGTCGCCGGGGGGCGCAGGCAGGTCGGGGATGGCGAGCGCGGAGCCGCCGCCGAGGGTCACCGAGCCCGTGAAGAGGCCCGAGAGCGTGAAGGCCGAGGCGGTGGAGACGGTCAGGTTGCCTGAGCCGTAGAGAATTCCGACGGAGAAGCCCCCGCCCATTTCCAGGGTGGCGCCGGCGGCCACGGTGGCGGTCGCGAGCGGCGTGACGTACGCGTAGGGGAGGTTCCACTTGGCGGCGAGGTAGGCTTCGGCCGTCATGCGCTGGAGCGTGGTCAGCGCGTTGGTGTAGAGCAGCACTTCGCCGTAGTTCTGTCCGCCGGCGGTCGTGTTGTCGATGCGCCAGCCGAGCGCGTTGACGAGCTGGCCTTTGGTGTTGACGGAGAGGATCTGGTAGCCGCCGCTGAAGCCGGTGTTGGTGGCGGTGACGGCGACGCCGTTGGTCCAGACGGAGTAGGCTCCGTTCGCCAGGATGGGCGTGGCGGGGTTGCGGAAATCGTTGGAGTTCCAGCCTGCGCGGTTGAAGGCCGGGTCGCCGCCGAGGACCGCCGCGCCGCCGCCCTGCTGGCTGCCGAACATCATGACCGCGAGCTGCGGGTAGAGGTTGGTGGAAAGCGGCAGGCGGCGGGCCTCGATGCCGTTCCCCTCGGGGCCGATGTAGGGCGGAGAGAGAACGAGCTGGTAGGAGCCCATGGAGACGACGGGCTTGCCGTTCTGGTTGTCGGTCATCACGTAGGGGTAGACCTGCTGGTTGTCGTTCCCGCGGTTGTTGAGGCCGTAGTAGGGCGCGCCGGGCCGGCAGTCGTTCCATTGCTCGATGATGTCGAAGCCGTTGGTGAACACGTAGCTCTTGTACTGAGTGAAGACGTTGGTGGCCGAGGCGTCGAGCCAGAGGGCGGGGAGATTGCCGAGCACGGTTTCGGGCGCGGGAGGCGCGAGGACGACCTTGCCGGCGTCGACCTGCACTCCAGCACTGTTGGTGCTGAAGTAGACTTTCAGCGTGTCGGTGCCCAGCTTGACGAGCTTGCCGTCGCCGCCGAGGATGTTCACGGTGAAATCGCCTGTGACCGGCACATTGCCGGAGGTCAGGATCAGCGAGTCGAGGGTGGCGCCGGAGCCTGCGACCGTGAGCGGCGTTGCGCCGCTGTTCAGGACGAGCGTTGCGCCGGGCTCGATGGCGTCGATCGTGACGGCGAGCGTGCCTGCGGCTCTGAGGGTCGCGTTGGATCCGAGCGTGTTCAGGTGCAGCGAAGCGGCGGCGCCGCCTTCGACCGACACGGCGCCTTCGACCCTGTCGACCGTCAGGGACTGGCGGACGGGGACGGAGACCTTGCCGGAGGTGCCGCCGCCGCGCAGCTGCCCGAGCATCCGCACGCCCTCGTCCAGTTCCACCAGGGCCAC
>CAZOIS010000404.1:0-2661 GCA_964579865.1 uncultured Lentisphaeraceae bacterium
CCTACACCAACACGTTCTCCGGCACGGGGCGCACCGTGATCCGCTACGACCAGGCGGCAACGTTCGACGGCAACGCGTTCGGCGGCGGGCCGCTGGATGTGGCCAACGGCTCGCTGACGCTCACGAACGGGGCGGCCGTGGCGCTGACCGGGGATCTGACCGTGGCCACCAAGGTGCAGCAGACCGACGACAACACGATCCGGGGCGAGGTCACGCTGCCGGCCGGGTGTTCGGTCACGGCGCGGGCGATCGTGGGGGGCAACGACACGGGGTCGGCCACCACGGAGCTTAGGGCGACGATCAACCAGACGGGCGCGACCGTGGCGACCACGGGCGATGCGACCGAGGGCAACGGCCTGCGCCTGGCGCACTACCCGAAAGCGGTCAGCGTCTACAACATGCTCGGCGGGACCCTCACCATCGGCGGCGGCTATGATCTGTGTGTGGCGACTGAGGGCAAGGGGTGGTTCAACCTGGCGGGCGGCGAGGTTTTCACGACGCGCGTGATGCTGAACGAGCGCGCCGATACGGGCGGGTTCGGCAAGCTGACCGTCTCCAACGGGACGCTGAACGTCGGCGCGGGCGGCATCACGGTGGACGCTCCCGGGCCGTACAGCGTGACCTATGGCGGCGCGGGCGGAACGGTCAAGGCGACGGCCGATTTCGCCTCGCCGCTGAATGCGGTTCTGCTGGGCGCGGGCCCGGCAGCGGCCGTATTCGACCCGGACGGACACACCATCACGCTGTCCGGAATCCTGCAAGGCGCGGGCGAGCTTGTGAAAGCGGGGGCCGGCGCTCTGGAGCTGAGGGGCGGGAACGTGTTCACGGGCGCGACGCGGGTCGAGGCTGGAACGCTGCGCCTCGCCGGGAGCGGGCGACTGCTGGGCTCAGCCAACGTCCAGGTGGCGGCGGGCGCGACGCTTGACGTTCAGACGATCGTCAACGCGCTGTCCGACACGTTGACGCTGACCGTGGCGAACGACGGCGACAGCGGCTCGGGCGTGGCTTTGGCGGCGGGCGTGGCCGAGACCGTGGGCGCGCTGGTCCTCGGCGGCGTGCCGCAGTCGAACGTCGGCACGTACGGCAGTTCCGCCAGCGGAGCGGACTATCCGATGGACGAGTATTTTTCGGGCGCCGGCGTGGTGGTGCTCGGCAAGGCCCACCACTGGGACGGCACGGACGCGACGGCCAATGCCGACGGCGGAAACGGCCGGTGGGACACGTCGGCCGCGAACTGGGACGATGCGCCGGTGGGCGGCTCCGCCGTGACGTGGCTGAACGATCCGGCGCCCAATGCCGTCTTCGCCGGAGCGGCCGGGGTGGTCAATGTGGACGGCAGCGTCGCGCTGGGCGGCGCGGCCTTCCTGACGGGCGGATACACGATCGGCGACGCCGAAGACGACGGCACGCTCACGCTCCCGGGCGCCTCCACGCTGTGGGTCGACACCGGGCTCGATGCGACCATCAGCGAGAAGCTGTCCGGAACCAACGGGTTCGTCAAGGCGGGGCCGGGCCGCCTCACCTTGTCCGCGACCAATTCGTTGACGCTGTCCGGCGCCGTGGTCGTCGGCGAGGGCACGCTGCGCTGGGGCATGAACAACGCGTTGCCTGCGACGCCGTCGGCGGCTTTCCCGATCACGGTGATGTCGGGCGGCGCCGTGGATTTCGGGGCTCTGGCGAGCCCGACCGTCAACACGCCGCGGCACTATCTCGTTGCGGGCTCCGGCGTGAACGGGAACGGGGTTCTGCTCAAGACCGGGGCGGGAGAGATCTACGGCGGCGCCGTCATCAGCAGCATCAAGCTCATTGCCGACTCGGCCTTCGGCGGCAGTTCGCGCTTTGATGTTTTTGGGCTGGACCTGAACGGCTACAAGCTGATTAAGAAGGGCACGAACGCGATCCGCATGGACCTGATCACCAACACCTCCGGCGGCTTGGACGTCGCCGGGGGGTCGCTGTACTTCGAGGGCGTCAATCAGGTGTTCGAAGGCCCGGTGACGGTCTCCGCCGGCATGTACCTCGGCATGTATATTTACAGTGTGCCGCAGCGCTTCACGGGCAACATCACGCTGAACGGCGGCCGCATCTACATCGGCGGGTACACGAACATCGTCAGCGGCAGCTGGTACGGGACGGTGACGGTCAACGGCGACGGCAGTATCCTGACGGGGGCGGTCGAGTCCGGAAAGAACTTGCCCGGAAGCCCCTGGGACGTGCATGTGTATAGCGCGATCTCCGGGAGCGGCGACCTGTACTTTAACCGCGCGTCGATCACGCAGGTGAGCGCTTCGAACAAGGTCATCAGCGTGTACGCCGACAACCCCTTCGCCGGGCGGGTCCACATCCAGCGCGGGACCTGCCGGCTGGTTTCAACCGGTGCGCTGCGCTTCGCGACGGGGGTCGAGGTCACGGCCGGGGCCAAGCTCGAGATTCTGAACACGGGCGACACGCTGGGCGAGACGGCGGTGATCGCGATCTCGAACGACGTCAACACGGCCACCGGCGTTTATCTGGCGGACGGGGTCGAAGAGCATGTGGACCGGGTGATCTTGGGCGGGACGGTCTTCGGCGAAGGGGGCGGGACGCACGGCAGCAGCGCCAGCGCGGCCGTACACAAGAACGACGAGTACTTCAGCGGCACGGGCATTCTGGTTTTGCCGC
>CAZOIS010000405.1:0-2656 GCA_964579865.1 uncultured Lentisphaeraceae bacterium
GCGGACAACTACAGGCAGCCATAAAAGCTTTAATCAAGTCAGGTCGCAAAGAAGGAGCCATGTCAAAGGAAATGATCGATCAGGCGCGGGCGCCGCGCCTGTTCAGCGAGTGGTTCGAGGGGGCGGCGGACGCGATCATCGTCTGCGATCCCCTCCCGGGAGATCGACGCGACGCGCGGGCAGTCGTTCCAGGACGTGATCGTGGCCGCGCACATGCGTGACCGCTACAACGCGCTCGACGTCCTCTACGCGACCAGTCAGATGGATGCGTTCGCCCGGGAAGCCTTCGGGCTGTGAGAGGCTGCGGCCCGTTTTGCCGGATTAGGCGAAAATCAGTGCGTGCGAAGCGGGTGGCCTGCGATCTCCGAGCCCGGCTTGTCGGAATGCCTGTCCGCAAAAAAATCGCGAATAGTCGCGAATCCGACGGGGACGAAGGGTCGAGCAGACCCTGCTTCGCCAAGGCGACGTAGGTCAAGCGCTCGACTCACCTCAGTTCCGAGCGACCTGTTGCACCGTTGCACGCCCTCCAGATAACGACGGATGCGTGTAGAGGCGTTACTAAGGCGAGCGACTGACTTCGGCGCTGGGGGTTCCGGGTTCCGCGTTCGAGTTTTCCCTCGGCGCCCCTTTCCGCAGCGCGGTTCTTGATGACTGGCGTTGCCGATCGCCGCCCAAAGCCGTATGATGGCCCTTTTAAAGGTCGGAACATGAGAGCCGCCGCGGGCTCCGGGGAAAAAGACATGAAGAAAGGTGTGCGGATGAGGTGCCACATGATGGCTGATCGGAAAAAACTCTGCTGCGTGCTTCTCGCGGCGGCCGCGGCGTTCACCGCGGCCGGGGACGGAAACAAGGAGGGGGGCGGCGCGAAATTCACCCGCGGCGCGGTGTGCCTCACTTTCGACGACGGCCATTTCGACAAATGGGTGAAGGTGATTCCGCTTTTCAAACAATACGACGCCCACGCCACCTTTTTCGCGACGGGCGACGTCAATGTGAACGTGATCGGAAGCGCGAAAAAGCTGCTGGCAGAGGGGCATTCCGTCGGCACCCATGGCCTCCGCCACCGCGACGCGCCGCAGACCCTCAAACAGGTCGGCGCGGAGAAGTATCTCGAAGAAGAAATCCGGCCGCAGCTCGCCGCCTTCACCCGCGCCGGCATCGCGGTCACCTGCCACGCCTACGCCAATAACCGACGCGACGTGGAAAGCGACGACGCGCTGCGCCGTCTCGCGGGCCTGCGTCGTTTCCGCGCCGGTTGTCTTCCCGAAGACAAAGGAAAGCCGCCGGCGGAGAGGGATTCCGTGTTCTTCCCGGCGGCTGAGGCCGGGTCCCACCCGGTCATGCGCGGCTTCGGCATCGGGGAATATTACCATACGAATATCGAGGAGGTGCTCGCGGCGGTGAGGCGGGCTGCGGAACGGAACGAGGTGCTCACGATCTTCTCCCATTCGATCCAGCCCGGCGCAAAAGGCGTCCATATGCCCACCGAGACGCTGGAGGTCATCCTGAGGGAATGTCAGAGACTGGGCGTGAAGGCCGTCGGTTTCGACGAGTTGTGATGCATATAGACGGCGCTTTTCTATCGCTTTCGTCACGCGGGATTTGTTATGGTCTTGACGATATTGGGGTTTGAACAAGAGGGGAAAATCCATGCAGGTAATCAGAACCATTGTTACTGTTTTCGCGCTTTCTTTGTCGTTTTTAACCTGTGCCGCGCCGAGCGCGGATGCTGCGGAGACGGCCGGTAAGTCGGTCTTCGCGCTCGACCGTCAGGACGCGCGTCTGGCCGCGGGCAAGCCGGTCGAAGCCGCCGACCGCCCGGAGCTGCGCCTGCGGCCGGGGCTCGAGATTGCCTGCCGCTTCCGTCTCGACGCGCACAAGAGCTGGGCGCAGAACCTGGTCGTCAAGGACGGCGAGTATCTGCTGCGCGTGGACAATCCCGGCGACGGCGGGAACCTGGTCTTTTTCGTCCAGATCGAGGGCAAATGGGAGAGTCGGCTGCGCGGCCCGGCGGTTCAGACGAACACGTGGTACGACGTGCGCGCGGCGTGGACCGGTCAATCGATGGAGATGACCGTCAACGGCGAGATCTTCAGCCAGCCGCGTTTCGGCAGGATCGGCCCGGGCTCCAAACCCGTGCAGGTCGGCCCGATCGCCGGCGAGCTGGCGCGGTTCGACCTCTTCAACCCGAGCCTGGAGCGCGCGGCGCTTCTGACAAGCCTGCCCGTTGAGGCGGCGCCCGCCCAGGCCGAGCCCGGTTTCTTCGCTTCGCTGTGGCGCGCGCTCTTCGGCGGCTCCGAAAGCCAAGGTGCGGCCCGCGTGTTGGGCGGCCCCGCGGCGTGGGACGGCTGGCAGCCGCGCAACGGCGCCGCCGTCAAAGCCGACAAGGCGGCGCTCGCCGTCGACTTCCCCGGCGCCACGGCCATGCTGGTGAGCCCGGCGCTGGCGGTCGACCTCGCCCCGTATCCGTTCCTCTGCCTCGACGTGGAGGCGGGCGGGCGCGGCGTGACCGGCACGCTCGACTTCACGACCGACACCGGCTCGGGCTCGATCAGCTTCCAGCCGCAGTCGGGCGGCCGGCCCACGGTCGTTTCCGGTACGATGTCCGACGCTTGGACCGGCCAGCTCCGCCGCCTCGCGGTGAGCTTCTCCGGCG
>CAZOIS010000406.1:0-2640 GCA_964579865.1 uncultured Lentisphaeraceae bacterium
AAGACTGGTGCGCCTGGCGGGGATCGAACCCACAACCTTCGGCTTCGGAGGCCGACACTCTATCCAATTGAGCTACAGGCGCACAAAAAAAGTGGACGTATATTAAAAGCTGGGGCCGCAAACTGCAAGCCCGATATTCGGTTTGTCCCGGTTCGCCTTTCTGGGCGGCGGCGCGAGCCCTGCGCGGATCGTCGGCCGCCGTCGGGGCCTTACGCGTCCATGCCCTGCACCGGGCGCCAGTCGCCGTTGAGACTGTTGTGCTGCCAGTTCTGCAGTTCGATGACCAGGCCGCAGACGCCGAAGGTGTCGCCGATCTCGTTGAAAAGGGCTTCGACCATGGCCGGCGTCAGCGGATTCGGGAGTCCGGGGAGGAGTTGGAGTTTGCCTTGGATGTAGACCGTGCCGCGGCAAGCGTGGTGTGACAGCCAGCCGAGATCGATCTGGTTCCGCACAAAGAGCTTGCGGACGTTCCGATTGATCTCCATGTCGGGCGCGGCGCTGTAGTTCATGGGAGGTCTCCGCTGTCGCCGATGAGGGAGACGATCTTCTCGTTCAGGGCCGCGACGGTAAACGGCTTGTAAATGATGTCGGCCGTGCCCTCCGCAAATTCAGTCTTCCAGAGCTCCATGGCCGTTTTCGATTCCGTGCTGAACGCGCCGAAATCGCCGGTGATGAAAAGCACCGGCGGGTGTTTGGCGCCGCACAGGTCCTTGAACACCTCGAGGCCGTTTTTAACGGGCATGCAGATGTCCAGCAGCACGAGGTCGATCGGCTGCGCGCGGAAAAGCGCGAAGAACTCGTCGCAGTCGGTCGTCGTAACGGTCTGGTATCCCTTGCTGTCCAGCACTTTTCGGATGAAGTCCAAGATGGACGGGTCGTCATCCAGCGCGAGTATTTTCTTCATGTTTCGATCCGCCTCTGATGGCCCCTTTCCGCATTCACAGTCGCATTGATATACAACGACATTAAGAAGCGTGCACCTTCCCGGCGCCGATGTCAAGGCGATCCGTCAATGCGGTTGGGCGTTTTTCGACGCGCGAAGCGCACGGCGCGGGTGCGGTGTCGCCGCCCGCGAACAGGCGGAATGCGGCCCCCGCGGATTCCCAAGAGGGGTCAGGCCAGCGCTTTGAGCATCAGCGTGGACCAAGTCATGACACGCGTGAACTGGTCGAGCCCGAAGGACTCGTTGGGGCAATGGATCTTGTCCTCTTCGCGGCCGAAGCCGACGAGCAGGGGGGCCGCGCCGGAGAGCTGCTGCAGCCGGGCGACCACGGGGATCGACGCGCCCTCCCAGCGGAAAAGCGCGCCGCGCGGGTCCATCTGCTGCAGCACGTCGGCCGCGAGGCGGAAGATCGGCGAGTTGAGCGGCAGGCGGAAGCCCGGCGCACCCACGCAGTTCTCGGAGAAGGTCAGCGTCATGCCGGGGGGGCAGCGCTCGGCCAGGTGCTTCTGCACGGCGGCGAGCGTGTCTTCCGGCCGCTGGTCGGGCACGAGGCGCATGCTGAGTTTCGCTTCGGCCGAGCAGGGGATCACCGTCTTCGAGCCGGGGCCGCCGTAGCCGGAGTGGATGCCGTTGATTTCGATCGTGGGCTCGAAGCTGCCGCGCGTGATCGCATCCTGCGTCCGCTTGCCGCCCAAGGGCAGGCAGCCGATCTCCTGCGCGTAGCGCTCGTCCGAGATCGTGCCCTGCCGGGCGATGGCGTGCTCCTCGGCGGAAGGCGGGTGCACGTGGTCGCAGAAGCCGGCCACGGCGATGGAGCCGTCCTCGTTGTGCAGAGTCGCGAGCAGGCGCGCCAGCCCTTGGGCGGGGTTGGGGGCCACGCCGCCGTGGACGCCGGAATGGAGGTCATAGGCGGGGCCGGTCAGCGCGACGGTGAAGTGCTGCACGCCGCGCAGGCCCGCCACGATGGCAGGACGGTTGTCCGGGCCGCAGGAGGTGTCGCTGACCATCATGACGTTGGCCTGCAGGCGCGGCCGCAGAAGGGGGGCGAGGTCGTTGACCGCGAAGCTGCCGCTCTCCTCCTGGCCCTCGATCACGAGCTTGATGGTCGGCAGGTTCTCGCCCGCCTCGATGAGGGCCTTGACGCCCGAGAGAAAGCCGAAGACCTGGCCCTTGTTGTCCTGCGCGCCGCGCGCATAGACGCGATCGTTGAGCAGCGTGGGCTCGAAAGGCGGCGTCTGCCAGCCGCTCAGGGGATCTTCCGGCTGCACGTCGTAATGGCCGTAGAAAAGCACGGTCATGGACTCGGGCGCGCCGGGGCGCTCTGCGACCAGCACGGGGACGGGGATGCCGCTGCCGGGGGTGAGGATCTCCACCTCGAAACCGAGGGGCCTGAGAAAATTCTTCAGCCACGCGGCGGCGCGGGCGCAATCGCCGAGCCGCTTAGGGTCGGCGCCGATCGTCGGCAACCGCAAAAACGCAAACCAGTCGTCCAGAATGGCCGTCCGGTTTTTTTCGAAATAAGCGGGAGCGAAAGCCGCGTCGATCATGAGCCGTCCTTCCGGGAAAAAAAAGACCGCCCACTTCACGCGCGAGCGAAAAGTCAGCGGTCAAAATGGAGGTGCGAAGCGGAATTGAACCGCTGTACGAGGTTTTGCAGACCTCTGCCTAACCACTCGGCCATCGCACCCAGACGAAAA
>CAZOIS010000407.1:0-2636 GCA_964579865.1 uncultured Lentisphaeraceae bacterium
CCACGTCCAGCATGATGCGCTCGACCGATTCGCCGGAGTGGGTGTGCGGCGAGGAGCTGACGATGAAGAGGTCGGAAGGGGATTCGGGTTTCATGAGGAATGGAGGGACGTAAGGAGGCGTTAGGACGGAGGAGTTAGGAGTTGGCTTTTTTAGCGGCGGCGCGGCGGGCCATAACGACGGCTTTGCCGCGTCGCATGTGATGGACGAGAGGGCGGTGGGCGGGGCAGACGAACGCGCAGGAGCCGCATTCGATGCAGTCCATCAGCGAGACTTGCTCCGCGCCTTCGATGTCGTCGGCTTCGACACACTGGCTGATCTCCGCCGGGGTGAGGCGCATCGGGCAAGCGTCTAAACAGCGTCCGCACGAGATGCACGCCTGCGAGGTGAAGCAAGAGATTTTTTTCGCCGACAGCAGCAGCAGCCCGGAGGAGGTCTTGCTGGTCGGGACCGCGAGGCTGCCGACCGTGAACCCCATCATCGGGCCGCCGGAGATGACCTTGGCCGCCTTGCCTTTGATGCCGCCGCACGCCGCCACGAGGTCGCCGTAGAGCGTGCCGCAGGGCACCAGCAGGTTCGCGGGCCGTTCGACCGCGTCGCCGGTGACGGAGATCACGCGGCGGACCAGCGGGCGGCCGTTGACCACGGCATCGCAGATCGCGAAAGCGGTGCTGACGTTCTCGACCACGCACCCGACGTCCATGGGCAGGCCGCCGCGAGGCACCTCGCGCCCGGTGACGGAATAGATCTGCTGCTTTTCGGAGCCCTGTGGGTAGCTGGTGTGGAGCACGGTCACGGCCACATCGCCGTCGATGCCCTGGAAGGCTTTCTCCATGGCGGCGATGGCGTCCGGTTTGTTGTCCTCGATCGCGATGCGCAGCGCTTTGGCGCCGAGAATGTAACGGATGATTTCCGCGCCGGTGCGGATTTCGGCGGCGTGTTCCAGCATCATCCGGTGGTCGGAGGTCAGGTAGGGTTCGCACTCCGCGCCGTTCAGGATCACGGTGTCGATGGGTTTGTCGGCGGGCGGGGCGAGCTTGACGCGCGTGGGGAAGCCTGCGCCGCCCATGCCGACGATGCCGGCCGCGCCGATCAGGGCGACGAGGTCCTTCTTGTCGGCGTTCTGCCACGCCGGGAAGGCCGGGAGCAACTGCCACTCCTGCGCGCCGTCGGTCTCGATGACGATCGCGCCGCAGGGGCGCCCGGCGGCGGTGAGCGCCTCTTCGATGGCGGCGATTTTGCCGGAGGCGGGCGAATGGACCGGCGCGGAGATGAAGCCGTTCTGCTCGGCGATGAGCTGTCCGGCCTTGACGGCGTCGCCGACCTTGACGAGGGGCTTGGCGGGCGCGCCGAGGTGCTGCGAGAGCGGCACGGTCAGCCGGGCCGGCAAAGGCAGTTCGCGGATGGGCGAGCCCGAGGACAGCTCCTTGTTGTAGGCGGGATGGATGCCGCCGCGGAAAGTGAAGGGTGAGGGGATGGTTTGCATGAAAGGAGGTGTTGGGGTTTGGAGATTAAGTGGCCCGGCGATTTCTCGTCAGGCTTTGCGGATGCACTTGCCCGGGCATTTGGCGATGACCTCTTCGTTGGTGATCGTTTTGGTGTAGTCGACCACCGCCAGAAAACCGTCCATGGCGATTGCGCCATCCGAAAGCTTGTTGCAGATGCGGCAGCCGATGCAGCCGGTGCCGCAGACCTTCTTGACGGCCGGGCCTTTGTCCTTGGAGCTGCAGAGCACGTGGATCTCCGCGGCGGCCGGCACGAGTTTGATGATTTTGCGCGGGCAGGCGGCCACGCACTTGCCACAGGCGATGCAGGTGCCCTTGTTCACCTTGGCGAGTCCGTTGACGACCGAAATGGCGTTCACCGGGCAGACGCGGGCGCAGGCGCCGTACCCGAGGCAGCCGTAGGAACAGCCTTTGTCGCCGCCGGCCGTGGCCTGCGCGGCCGCACAGTCGTTGATGCCGTTGTAGGCGGCGCGGCGCGTGGTCTCGGTGTTGTCGCCGCAACAGAGCACGAGGGCGGTGCGTTTTTCCAGCGCGCCGGCGGCGCGCCCGAGGAACGAGGCGATCGCGTTGGCGCAGGCCGCGCCGCCGGGGGCGCACAGGTTGCACTCCGCGTTGTCCATGACGATGGCCCGTGCGTAATCGGCGCATCCCGCGAAGCCGCATCCGCCACAGTTCGCGCCGGGGAGCCGCTCCGCAACTTTGGCGATGCGGGGATCTTGAGGGACGCTGAGGTATTTTTCGGCGACGGCCAGTGCCGCGGCGCTGACGAGCCCGATGCCGCCGATACAGAGGGTTGATGTGGTGATGGGGTCCATGAAAAGTAGGGGGGATTGGGGGTTGGGAGTTGGGGGCTACTTGACGAGGCCGCTGAAGCCCATGAAGGCCAAACTGAGGAGCCCGGCGGTGACAAGGGAGATGGCCACGCCTTTGAAACAACGGGGCGGGGCGGCACGCTCGATTTTTTCGCGCAGCCCCGTGAAAATCAGAAGGGCGAACGCGAAGCCGACCGAGGCGGAGAAACCGAAGAGGACCGACTTGAAGAAGCCGTTGCCGTCCTTCATGTTCAACACGGCGACGCCGAGCACGGCGCAGTTCGTGGTGATGAGGGGCAGGAAGATGCCCAGCGCGGCGTG
>CAZOIS010000408.1:0-2621 GCA_964579865.1 uncultured Lentisphaeraceae bacterium
GGTTCGTGGTGCGGAATCGGTTCGTGTTTGTGAGCATGCTGTGCGTTTTTGCTGCACTGTCAACGCTGGAACTGCTTTCCGGACGTTCGCCGCTCGGCCCGGACGGGTGCTTCGGCTGGTGGAACGGCGACATCTGGTCGAGTGAGAACTCCCAACGCGTGACGGACGCCTATTCGTTTTCACACATCATCCACGGCATGCTTCTCTACGGCTTCCTCTGGCTGATGGCGCGGGGGATGCCGATGAAACGCCGCTTCCTCATCGCCCTTCTGATCGAGGCCGCATGGGAATTGCTGGAAAATTCGCCGATTATCATCAACCGCTACCGTGCGGCGACCATTTCACAAGGTTATGTCGGCGACAGCGTCCTGAACTCGGTCAGTGACGTTGGCATGATGGCTCTTGGCTTCCTCATTGCTCGGTTCTCCCGTCTCGGGCCGGTCGTGGTCCTGATCATCATTTTGGAGCTCGGATGCCTCTGGTGGGTGCGGGATAACCTGACGCTCAACGTCCTCATGTTGGTCCATTCCGTGCAATCGATCAAGGCCTGGCAGTCAGAAGGACGGTGAAATGGATGCCAGACGCACAACTGCTACATGTTTGAACCGCACGAGCGGCGGACGACGAGCGGGGCGTGGAGCAGGATTTCGCGCGGCGGCGTGTTGGGCTCGCGGATGCGCTGGAGCAGGGGCTGGACGGCGACCGCGCCGAGCTGCTCGCAGGGCTGGTGCGTCGCGGTGAGCGGCGGGTTGAGCAGCTTGGCGTACTGGACATCGTCGAAGCTCGCGAGCCGGACATCGTCGGGGAGTCGGCTGCGGGACGCTGCTGACGTTTGCGGTCCCGGAAGAACAAATGGTCGTGTGCGCTGCAGAAGCCTAAACGGATTGAAAATCAGGGGGAGGCATAAAATGAAACGAATCGGACCAACGGGTAGGGGGATAGGGTTGGCGGTTGTCTGTGCGGCGCTGACAGCCGCGGGCGGCGAAGCCGCTCAGGCGGCGTTGGACGCCAAGCGGCCTTCTGCGCCGGTGGGCGTGGCGTCCGAAGCAGCCGGCTTCACGCTGAAGCTGACGGCGGATCTGGGCAAAGTCAAAGAGCGCGAGACGCTGCTGGAGATCCCGGGCGCGCTCGAGGTCTGGGTGCGGCAGGAGCGCGGCAGCGGCGGTGGCCAGAACTATGGGGCTTTTCGCGCCGCAGACGGCTCCTGCCCGGTCTTGGAAGCGAAGGTCTTCCTACACTCGCAGGAGCATACCGAATGGAAGGAGATGACGGTCGGCGTGCCGCTGACCCGGGGGGCCGACACCGGAAAGCCGCAGGAGATCGAATTGCGCTTCGCGGGCGCGCGCTGGCAGATGCGGGTCGGCGGGCTCTACGATGAGGATTTCCCGTTCGGCCGCGTGCGGTGGGAGGCGAACGCGGTGTGGGCGCTGAAGTCGCCGCGCGCGGCGTCGGCCGCGCTCTGGACGCCGCCTCTGGCCGATGTCCCGTGCCCCGCCTCGCGGTCGGTCAAGCAGGTCCAGTACTTCACGCCGGAGGGCCACAACGCGTGGGTCGGCGATGTCGCGACCGGGTTCCACAACGGCCGCTACCACGTCTTCTACCTCATTGACAGGCGGCACCATCGCAGCAAGTTCGGCAAGGGCGGCCACTATTTCGCGCACCTCTCGAGCCCGGATCTCAGACAGTGGTTCCAACACCCGCCGGCCGCGGATCTCGACGAGCAGTGGGAGACCATCGGCACGGGCACGCCGTTCGTTTATGGCGACAAGCTGTGTCTCGCCTACGGCCTTCATACGACGCGTCTGTATCCGTATGAAAAGACGACGTTGCCGGAGATGCAGGCATACTTTAAGAAAACGGGCCGCTTCGGCGTTTTCACGCGCGAGAACTCCTCGGCCGTTCCCGCGGGCATGACGTACGCGGTGAGCGACGACGGCATCGTCTTCAAGAAGTCCCATGCGATGGTCCACCCGAGCGAGAATCCGACCGTCTATGGACAGCCGGACGGCACGCTGATCCTGTACGGCGGCTATGGCGCCGACGGCCTCTGGCAGGCGAAGTCGCTGCCGGGCGAGTGGAACTGCATCGACAAGCTGTTTCCGCCGAAGAGCATGATGGAACCCACGACCGAGTGCCAGTGCGCGTTCGAGTGGAACGGCCGCCACTACCTGATGGGCGGCTTCAGCGGCCTGTGGTGCAGCCCCTCCGGCAAGGGCGGCACATACGTTGACTTGGCGGGCGAGGGGCGCGACGTGTACGACGGGCTGGGGGTGCCCATGGTGGCGGCGTTTACCGGCAACCGCCGCATCCTCGCCGGCTGGTTGGGCGGCCAGGGCTGGGGCGGCCACCTCGTGTTGCGCGAGCTGATCCAGTACGCGGACGGGACATTGGGCATGCGGTGGCCTGAGGAGGTCGTGCCGCCGTGCGGCGCGGCGAGGACGGTGGCCGAACGCGCCGAGTCCGGCGCGGTTTTCGGACTGCCGGACTCCGGGCGCGCGCTCGTTTCGTTCACGGTCGAGCCCGCGGCGGGGACGAACGGCCTGATCAGTTTGCGTCTGCAGGACGTCGACGGCAAGGCCGGGTGTGAGCTGCAACTCGACGTGCGGCGCGGCCGTGCGCAG
>CAZOIS010000409.1:0-2620 GCA_964579865.1 uncultured Lentisphaeraceae bacterium
CTTCCGTTTTTTCCCCTTTTCCGGACCGGTTAAATCCTCTAAGCTAATGCGCATGAGTGAAATCCCTCCAAAACATATGCCTGATTCCTCCGCATACGAAGCCCCTGAAGCCGGCAGCGGGTTGGTCGCCATGTACAACGCGGCCTCGCACGCCAATGCGGAATCGTTCCCCGTTCTGAAAGCGTTTCAGGACTACATCGAGGCCGAGCGCGCGCAAGCGCGCAAGCGCGTCATGCAGCTGTCGATTTTCTTCGCGGTCCTCATGGGTGTGGTCGTCACCGGTTTTCTCACGGCCGGCATCTTCATGCTGCGCAACATGTCGAATGTCCAGACCAAACTGCTCGACGTTGCGCTGGCCAATAAAGAGGCTCCCGCCGCGCAGCCAGTCCCCGTCGTGCAGACCTCGCCCCTGCTCGAAGAGTCTGTCCGCCAGATGTCCCGCATGACCACGGAGATGCAGTCCAGTCTGGACAAAAAATTAGACGGCGTCAGCGATCTGACGTCCAAAGTCCACGAGAAAGTGGCGTCACAGGACGGCGAGCTCGAGAAACTGCGGACCGAACTCCAGCAGATGCAGCAGCAGAGCGCCAAACTGCAAGACGAGTTAGCCAACATGAAGACGTCGAGCCAGAAGAAGACGGCCGTGGCAACAGCTCCCATCACGCCGCCCGCCCCCGCGGCCGTGCAGCCCGCCCCTCCGCCGGCCCCCGTCGCGGCGCCAATCATCGTCGCCGCGCCCTCCGTGGCCGTGGCACCCGCTGCGGTCGCCGCGGTGACGCCGCCCCCCAAAAAGCCCGTGGTCGCCGACAAGCCGGCGCGCGACCCGCGTTTCCCTCCCGCAGTCAAAGATCCGCCGGCGACGCCCGCCGGAGTCAAGTCGCCCGAGCCCCCCAAGGGCATGATCGCCACGGCCATCCCGCTCAAAACCAAAAACACCGGCACCGTTCCTTGGCGCGTGCTGATGCCGGAGTGAGGCCTCATGGGTGCGCTCGTCCTCTTTGTCTGCACCGGCAACACCTGCCGCAGCCCGATGGCCGAGGCGCTCCTCCGGTCGGCGTTGCCGCGCGTCTCCCCATGGCGCGTGATTTCCGCAGGCCTGGCCGCCCACCCGGGTAATCCGGCTTCGGATGCGGCCGTTTCGGCCATCGCTGAGGTGGGCGGAGACTTGCGAAGCCACCGCAGCCAGCCGGTCACGTCCCGTCTGGTGCAGGAGGCGTCCGCAGTCGTCACCATGACTGAGGCCCACGCGCAGCAACTCATCGCGCGTTACCCGTCCGTTCGCGACAAGCTTTTCCTGTTGCGTTCGTTCGACCCCGACTCGCCGTCGAGAAGCAATGTCGAGGACCCATTCTGCGGCAGCCTCGACGACTACCGGCAATGCCGCGACGTGATCCGCAAGGCCATCCCCGGCCTCGTCAACCATCTTGCGCAGGTCGCTCCCGCGGCCCGCTGACACGAAAGAAAGGAACCGCCCATGGTCATCGACACGCTCGACAACTGCAGCCTTTACGCGAACCTGCACCCCCGGTTCAAAGCCGCCTTCGACTTTCTGAAACAGCCCGGAACGGCCACCTCGCCCATCGGGCGGGTCGATTTGGACGGGTCTTCTCTCTACGCCATGACCCAAGAGTACGACACCAAACCGATCCACGAAGGCAAGCTCGAGGCCCACAAGAAATACATCGACATCCAGTTCATCCTCGATGGCGAAGAATTCATGGGCTACGCGCCGTTGAAGAACCAGCCCGCCGCGAAACCCTTCGACGCCGAAAAGGACTGCGGCTTCTACGACGGCGAAGCCTGGTTTACTCTTTTCCGCAAAGGCATGTTTGCCATTTTCTTCCCTCAAGACGCCCACCTTCCCGGTCGCTACACCGAAAAGTCCGCACACGTGCGAAAAATTGTGATCAAAGTCGCCGTTTCCCCGTAGACAGCGGCATCGAGTTTTGGCATTCTAATAGTCCCTTAACGCACATGGCGAGTGCATTGCACGAAATGCAGGGGGAAAAATAAACTGTATAGAGGAAGGGCTAATAGGCATGTCTGTAAAAACAATGATCTTCGTCGATGGCAGCTGGCTGTATCACAGCCGTCAGGCGCTCTTTGAATCGTTAGGCGAAGAGAGCGGCTTCGAAATCGACTACAAACGTATTCCCGACATCATCGCCCACGAGATTGCGGAAGTCCTCGATTCCGAAGTGGACGTGGTGCGCACAAACTATTTCGGCACCATTCCGGTGAACAAGCAAGGGTACAATCCGGCCAAACAGAAGGCGTTCTACGAATTCCTTGCGCTCCAATGCGCGTACGACACCGAAATCCTCGAGATCGATTTCCGCCGCGAGCCGCAGGCCCGGCCGGACGACAAGTGGGTCAACGTCGCCCTCGCGTCTTCGATGCTCTATTACGCCGCCGTTCCCGGCGCGTATGACGTGGCCACCATCGTGGGTGGCGATGCCGACTACATCCCCCTGCTCAAACGCGTCCGTTCCATGGGCAAACGCGTGCAGATCGTGGGCATGAACAACCTCGACGGCAAATTCCTCACCAGCGCCATGCTGCTGACGACGTCCGGCATCCAAGACATGCCGCCGATCTTCCTCGACGAACACGCTCAAGA
>CAZOIS010000410.1:0-2612 GCA_964579865.1 uncultured Lentisphaeraceae bacterium
CATAGCCGGCGTCCATCTTGGGATCCCACGTGTCGGTGTGGGACATGCCGCCCCAAAGGAAGACCTGGATGACGGACTTGGCTTTCGCTTTGGCCAAGGCCTTCGCGGGCGGGGCGTCGGCCCGGGCGATGCCGTTGAGACGGTCGGCGAGCAGGACGCCCGCCGTGCCGAAAAGGCCGTGCCGCAAGGCCTCGCGACGTGTGAGTCTGAACTGTGTCTTCATGGTCTTTCCTCCTGAAAAGCAGGTTTCCGGGTTCAGGATTAAGGCGCGAGGCCTAGTGCCGATAAAGGAATTCGTCGCTGTTGATCAGCGCCCAGGCGAGGTCGACCCCCGCCTCGTTGCCCTTCACGATGCCGGACTTCACGTAAGCCTCGACCTTGGCGGTTTCCGCAGGGGTCGGGAAGCGCGACAGGATGGTAAGATAGAGATCCTCGACGATCTCCTGCGGTTTGCGCTTGGGGTTCAGGATGACCTTCATGGCGGCGCCGGTCTCGAGTTTCTGCTGGATGTGGCTCGAGTTCAGAAGGTGCATGCGCTGCGAGGCGCTGGGTTTATTGACGCGCTCGTTTTCGAGGCCGGTGGCGCGGGCGGGGCGTCCGAACAGCTCGAGGAAAGAACTCGTGATGGAGCCGTCGGGCAGGGCGATGGCCGGTTTGTTCGCGGGGATGAAGGTGAACGGCTCCGGGATGGCGCTGGTGTAGAGGTCTGAGGTCCCGGCAACCTTGTTGATGGCGTCGATCAGCACCTCCGCGTCGAGCCGCCGCAAGGGGTAGAACGCGAACAGGGGGGCGGCCTGCTCGATCTTGTCCGCAGGAAAGATCGAGGAGAGCTGGTAGGTGCGAGAGGTGAGGATCAGGCGGTAGACGTGTTTCATGTCGCACCCGCTCTTGATGAACTCCCGCTGCAGATAGGTGAGCAGGGCGGGGTTGCAGGGCGGGTTGTCGGCGCGGATGTCGTCCGGCTCATGGATGATGCCCCGCCCGAGGAGCCACGACCAGATGCGGTTGACGATGTTGGCGGAGAACCAGTAGTTCTTGGGCGATACCAGCCAGTCGGCGAAGTCCTCACGCGGGTCGCGGTCAGGCGAGAGTTTGACCTTGGTCTTGTCGGGCAGCACGCCGACCAGCGGTCCCGCGGGCGCGGCCGCCGCGCTGTTGGTCGGCGCGGCGAAGCCCTTGTCGGGATTCCAGTAGACGATCTCCTCTTTCCACTCGCGGGTCGGCTTATAACTGACCTGAGAGAAGAAGACGGCCATGCCGGCGAGGGTGTTGGTGGGCCAGTTCTCGGCGCGGCAGCCCATGAAGGTCAGCGCCACGGCGGTGGCGATGCCTTCCGGCGAACGGTCCTGTATGGCGCGGTAGAAATTGACGGGGCCGACGCGGAAATTGCTTCCGTTCGAGGTGAGCAGTTCGCGCACGAACCGGTCGTAGGGCTTGTTGTCGCGGAGCGAGGCGCGGAGCCAGTGGTGGTAGGCCTGTGCGGCGTTGGGCCAGAGGTTGACGGGGAACTCGGCCTTGATGCGCAAGAGGTCGCTCCACTTCATGGCCCAATAGTCGGCGAACTCGTCGCGCCCCAACAGGCGGTCCACCAGCGCGCGGCGCTTGCTGAGCGAAGGGTCGTTGAGAAAGGCGCGCGCCTCGTCCGCGGTGGGAAGCGTGCCGATGATGTCGAGATAGGCGCGGCGCAGGAAGACGGCGTCGGAGCAATAGGAGGGGCGGATGCCTTTCTTCGCGAAGCCCCTGAAGACGATCGCGTCGATCGCGGATTCCGGCGCGGTGATCTTGGTCTCTTCGAAAAGAGACGATGTCTTCAACTCCGGAGCCGCGAATCCGTTCGCAACCGCACAGTATATGATGATGATCGGCAGCCAAACCCGTTTCATTCGAGCGTCCCCCTTGTCGATCCCGGCCAGACCCGCCACACGCATAATCCAGCCACATTGTTAATATGATACAGAAGCCCTGCGGGAGTCAAAGCTTTTCCGCTGTGCCCCGGGAAACGTCCAGGAAAAGACTTGCGGCAAACTGGTCATTCGATGTAGATTGACGTCTCAAAAAAGGAGACACAGTCTTGTCTACGATCAGAGGGATGCTTTTGGGAAGCGTGATTCTTTCTGTGCTGGTTGCCTGTAGCGCCGAGGAGAAGTACGGGCGATTGGAGCTTGTTTCAGGAACGAACGTTGTGTCGTTGGGGGATTATCCCGACACAGAAGACCGTGTTGCGCATGCGCAGATCAAAAATGTCGGGAAAGGGCCGCTCCGAATCAAACGTGTTCTGACGACATGTAATTGCATGAGGCTTGACTCCTTCCCCGAAGTACTTGCGCCAGACGAGACGGGGACCATTGCGATTACGATTCTCAGAAATATGGTGTCCGGGTCATTTGTGAAAGTCTTTTTTATCGAAAGCGATGAGCCGACGGGCCAGGAAGTCAGGATGCAGATCACGGGGACAGCCAAACCGCTCTTTACGGTCACTGCCAACACGCGAACGGCGTTTGGCTCGGTCGAGCCGGGGACGGTGTATACCGGGAAGTTCACGGTGGTGGCGGCACAAACCAATGTCTATCTTGACATGCCCGTGGTGCTCAGCCGAGGGACGCAATGCACCT
>CAZOIS010000411.1:0-2611 GCA_964579865.1 uncultured Lentisphaeraceae bacterium
CGGTGTCGTGGAACACCAGCAACGCCAAAGAGGGCGCGCTCGTGAACGTCGCGGGCACCAACACCGTGCGCGGCAATTTCACTCTGCAAGGAGGCGACGGCGACACTTGGCTCATTTCGCGCGGCGGCAAACTCGTTCTCACCGGCAATTTCGCCGCCAACACCACGTCGCGCGCGTTGCGCCTGCGTGGAGATGCGGATGGCGAGATTTCGGGCGTCATCGCCAACGGCTCGACCCCGGACATGCCGGTCTACAAGAACGAGGGGGCCGGGGTCTGGGCCCTCTCCGGCGTCAACACGTATAGCGGGTTCACGGAGGTCTCCGCCGGAGCCCTTGAACTTTCCGGATCGGGGCGCATCGCCTCCTCATCCGAAGTCAGAATTTCCAACGGCGCGACCTTCCGTGTTCGCAACGCCGCCTCCGCCAGCCATGCCGACCGCCTCAAGGACACCGGCCCCGTCAAACTCTCCGGCGGAACCTTCGATTTTGCGGGCGACGGCGGCTCCTACTCCGAAACGGCCGGCGCGCTCACGCTGCTCTCCGGCTCCAACTCCGTCGCCGTCGCGCCGTCCTCCAGCATCGCTTTCGCCGGTTTTTCCGTGGCTGCCGGTGCCACCGTCGACTTCTCGCTCGGCGCAGGGGCGCACCTTTTCCTCGACGGTCAGCCCGAGGGCTTGATCGGCTATTTCGCGACCGCCAACGGGGCGCTCGCTTACTACAGTCTGACCGACGGCGTGATTCCCTCGCCAGCGGTTGCGATCGCCGCGAAAGGCGATACGGTGCCGAATGCCGCCGGCACCGTCGCCATCACCACCGAGGGCTCAGGCGGCCCCAACGAACTCTCCGTTCCCGTCACCACGGTCGGCGCGCTCCTGCAGGACTCGCCCTACGCCTCGACGGTGAACACCGCGGGCAAGACCTTGGACGCCCGTTTCGTGATGGTCGCTGAGGACGGTGCCGATTTGACGCTCGGCGTCGCCGCCCACGACGGCCAGCTGACCGCGTCCGCCAATGAGCTGGCCCTGATCAACGATTCCACCGCCACGCTGACCGTCAACGCGCTAATCGCCGACGCCACGGCTCCGCTCGCCCTGCTGAAAGCCGGTTCCGGCTCAGCGGTTCTCGGTGCCAGCAATACGTTCTCGGGCACCGTTCAGGTCAACAGCGGCGACCTGCTTCTGCGCCATCCGCTGGCGCTTCAGAACGCAACGCTCGGCACGGGCGGCGTGCGGTTCGATCCCTCTGTCGTGTCGCATGCCTTCACGGTCGGCGCGCTCACCAACACCGTGGCGATGGCCCTTGAAGACACCGACGGCAACCCCGTCACGCTCTCCGTTTTCACGAATATTCCGGCCGCGACCTTTGCGGGCGGACTCACCGGGAGCGGCACGCTTGTCAAGGATGGCGAGGGGGTGTTGACGCTCGCCGGTGACAACGCCCATACCGGCGCGACCGTGGTCCGCTCCGGCGTCGTCAACGTCACGGCCAGCAACAACGGGCTCGGGCTCGGCAGCATGGTCAACGACGGGACCGTCAACCTCACGCGCGGCAACGTCACCTACAACGCCCTGACCAACGCCATCTCGGGAACGGGCACCTTCAACGTCACCTTGGCCAGCGGCACCGGCACCGCCATCGCCAACGGCGACGCGTCCGGCTTCACCGGCATCTGGAACATCGGCGTCACCGCCATTGGGGGCAAGCTCAACCTGAGCGGGACCGACAACGCGGCCGCCACCGTCAACGTCCTCTCGAACGGCACGGTGTACGTCACCGGGCCTGTCGTCAAACAGGCCACCGCCGTTCTCTACGGCGGCAAGTCCGGCGAGCAGAACGGCCAGCTGCGCGTCGACGCCGGCGCCGACTGGGCGGGCTCCGTCTTCCTCGCGGGCGACCACACCGATCCCGGTTTCGGCCTCATCGGCTCAGGCTCCTCCACCGGCACCATCAGCGGTCTGATCGCCGACCTCCCCGGCAGCGGTCTGCACGCCCTCCACAAGCAGGGCGGCGGCCAGCTCAACATCACCCACCCGGCCAACACCTACCATGGGCCCACCTGGCTCCGCAGCGGCGGCACCGGTGTCACCTCGCTCAAAAGCATCGGTGAGCCCAGCTCCCTCGGCAACCCCTCCGCCGAGAACGCCACGATCAAGCTCGGCACCTCCTCGACGGCTTCGCGCCTCGCCTATCTCGGCACGGGCGACACGACCGACCGTCCGCTCGACATGGCCGGCACGACCGGCTACGCCTATATCGAGCAGTCGGGCAGCGGGCTGCTGAAATTCTCCGCCCCCGCCGTCCTGTCATCCGGCTCCGGTGCCAAATCGTTTGTCCTTCAGGGCGACACCGACGGCATCGGCGAAATCGCCGGCGTCATCGGCGACTCCGCCGGCGGGAGCCATACGCTGGTCAAGCAGGGGGCTGGCAAATGGGTGCTTTCGGCCGAGAATACCTTCACCGGCCCCACCGATATCCGCAACGGCACGCTCTCATTCACGCATCCGCGCGCCGCGGCCGGCTCCAGCTCCATCCTGATCACGACCGCTCCCGGCGGGGACCTTTCGCTGGACAACGATGCGTCGAACGAACCGGAAAAGAATCTCACCGTCGG
>CAZOIS010000412.1:0-2585 GCA_964579865.1 uncultured Lentisphaeraceae bacterium
CGTGACGCGCGCGATCGCGTCGTCAGGTCCGCATGCCGCCCGGCTCTCGAACCAGTCGCACCAGCCGAGCGCATGCAATAAGCTGTGTTGACTTTCCATAAAAGATCGTTGCCGTCAGTAGTCGAAGAACGGTACGCGCGCGATTTTTTCGAAACGCGAGTCGGCGTCCCTGCCGGTCTCGGCGCGGTAGGCCCCGTAGGCGACGCCCGCCGCGTGCGGCCCCGACCACGCGAACAGCGGCTGTTTTTCGGGCGCGTCGCCATCCTGCCAGTAGATGTTGCGGTTGCAGTCGACCTCGTTCAGCCGCGGGTTGAAGAACCAGACGAGCCGGTCCGTCGAGTTGCAGAACAGGTTGTTCCGGTAATGGATCTCGAGCTTCTTGGGCTCCAGCCGGTACGCCAGCAGGTGCGTTCCGTTCTTGTTGGGGCGCTGCGCATGGCCCCAGCCGAATCCGCAGTCGAAGCTGCGGTTGCCCTCGTACGTCACGCCCGCGACCTCGGTTTCCGGATGGGAGAACCAGACCTCATAGGCCTGTTCGCACAGGTAGATCGTGTTCTCCCGCCACGCGATGTTGCTCACGCGGGATTTTTCGTTGCCTTGGTTGGTCATGGCCGTGTCGTAGATCTGCCAGAAGCGGCACCGTTCGACGACGCAGTCGCTTGCCGCGCACCAGAACTCGACGCCGTTGCCGTAGCGCGTGGGCGCGTTGTTGCGCGTGTAGAGATGGCCGCCCCCGATCCAGAAGAAGTCGCAGCCGCGGATCAGCACGTGGTTCGCGCCGGCGCCGCCGATCCCGTGCGCGGACGTGTAGCCGAAAGCCAGCCCGTCCAAGACGAACCATTCGGGGCGGTTCATGGCGACCGCGTTGATCTTCGGCGCGGCTTCGATGACGCCGTAAAGCTCGGCCGGATTTTTTTCGGAATAGAAAAAGATCGTCCGCGGGCCGGGTTCGGGCGCGAGCGGGCTTGAAAAAAAGTCGCCCTGCGCGCGCAGCTCTTCGCAGGACCAACGCTTGAAGGCCGCCGTTTTCTGCGTCGCGCCTTTTTTTGCGAGCACGATGTTGCCGATGTCGGCGTTGACGTTCGCGCCGCTCCCGTCGACGGCCGGCACGGCCTTCCAGATGTTGCTGCCCGCCGGCTGCCAGAGCGCCGGATCGGCGAGATCGACGCTGCGGATGATCCGGGGTTTCCAGTCGGCATGTTTGCCCGTTCCCGGATAGGACGTGTACGTGACGGGTGCGTCCTTCGTCCCCGGCCGTACGCTGAGGCTCCCGCGCCAAAGCTGTCCGCACTTGAAGCGCACCCGATCTCCCGGCTTGAGCGGTGCCGAGTTCACGCGCGCGAGTGTCCGCCAAGCGAGTTCCTCTGACATCCCGGACTGATCATCCCGGCCGCGCTCGGCGTCCACGTAATAGTCGGCCGCTTGCGCGCCGACACAGGCGAATAAACAGGAAAACAGAAAAGTAATCTCGCGTTTCACGGCAGTCTTTTTCCTCTCTCGGATCACGGGCACACACGAACTCGTTTCAGGGCGGGCACGCAGGCGCTTGCCCGCGCCCTTCAGCGGACCACCCGATACCCCTTCGGCGCGACCGTTTGTCCCTTGTGCGTGTATTCGCCCTCGCCGTAGTTGGTGATGATCTCCGAACCGTCGGAGAATGCGGTGCGGAAAACCTGCGGCGCGAGCTGTTCGTGCTGCTCCATGAATTCGAGCTGAAGCTGTGACAGGGCGGCGAATTCGTCCTGGCCTTGCTTGATTTTGGCGACGCTGCTCCGAAGCTCCTCATCGGTCGCGCAGCCGAGGTCGCCGTCGCCCATCCAGTTCTTGCCGTTGTTCAAGAATTTGGAGTAGAAGTAGAAAATCGGACGTCCGTTGAACTCGACCAGTTTGAGTTGTGAAGGCCGGTCTTGGGCCGTGTAGTTGACGGTCGTGGTGAACGGCGTGCTCAGGATAATGCCGTTGTAGACCAGTTGCCAGATCGGAATGAGGCGGTCCACCATTTTCGGCATCGGCGCATTGGGTTTGTCAAAGGAGACATACAGCACATAGTCGAGGTTGCCGCAGCAGAAATCGTAGGGGCCTTCCGAGGCGATGCCGCCGAAGGTCTCTTTGCCCGTCTTCATGATCTTGTCGATAAAAAAGCCGGACTGCCGTTCGTTCACCGGATGGCGCGGGTCGCCACAGATCCGCTGCCGCACGCAGGAGAACACGTCCAGATAGTACAGCCCCCGGAAGCCGAGCGTCGCGACCATCGGCATATCTTTGACGGCAAAACGCTCGTAGGCGCGTTGTGGGCAGACGCTGTACATACGCCCGCCGCCCCACGTGGTCTTTGTGCTGGGGATCATGCCGTCTGGATTCTTGAGAATGTATTCGCCGTCCCAGCAGTCGGCAATCAGATAAGCGTCGTAATGGTTTCCGTGCCCGACGATCTGGTACCCCAGACCTTGCGTTTTCTTGATCACCGCGCGGAGCTTGTCTTCGCCGCCGAGGCCTTCTTCGACCGGGAAGATTTGGGGCCAGCGTCCGTCGTGGCCCTTCTGGTTCCATCCGACCAGACAGATCTCCGCGCCGGCGACGCCCTG
>CAZOIS010000413.1:0-2574 GCA_964579865.1 uncultured Lentisphaeraceae bacterium
CAAAGTATGGCAGAAATAACCCTTTTCGGCTACACTTTTATTTAAACTGCTCTAGAAGCCCAGCGTGAACCCGATCAGGAAGCGGTGGTCGATGTATTCCTGCAGCGCCATGACACTGGCGTCGACGAACAGGTCGCAGTAGCTGAAGAGCCGTTTGTTATACGTGGACGAAACGCCCCACGCCAATTCCCAATCGGTCTCTTCGCTGATGCCCGCGTCGGCGTTGCGGCGCAGCGGGCGGCCGTCCTCGCGCTGGAAACCGCCCAGCAGATCCAGCCGGAACATATATCCCTGCCACTCCTGCAGATAGCGGAGCACGCCCATCGCGCGCTGGTCCCAGTAGGGCGTCCAGTAATAATCGCTCGGTTCGCTGGCCGAGATCGTCGACAGGTCGACGCCCAGCCAGACGCCCATGTCGGCCATCATTTCCCAATAGGAGTCGCCTTGGATATAGAACAGGGCGTTGTCGTCCTCGTAGCTCCAGTACTGGCTGCGCATGGTGACATGCCAGCTGTCCTCAGGTTTCCAGCGGGCGACCGCGCCGACGGAATCGAACTCGATCTGCTTGACGGCCGAGGTGACCAGATCGCGCGCGTAGAACACGTAGAGGTTGAGGTTGTCCCGCGGCGACCAGTTGGCGGCCAGGTCGCCGATGACGGACGAGTCGTCGTTATCGATTTCGAACTTTCCGCTGTCGATGTCATCTTCAAACGGGAAGGGGTTGAACTCGTCATAGAGCGCGAGGTCATCCTGGCCGAATTCGCGCTCCAGCTTCGCGATGCCGAGGGAGCCGGAAAGGATGAGCCCGCTCGGGGTGCGGTAGGACAGCCGGCCCCGCGCCTCGCGCTTGATCGCCTTGAAGAGATATTCCGTCAGATCCTCTTCGGTCTCCTCGTCATCATCATCCTCGACGTCATCGACGACGACCTTGTTCCAGCGCGGGCGGATGCGCTGCTCGATATCACTCACGAAATATTCGCCGGAAAGCTGGAGGTTTTTGTTCAGGTTCAACCCGCCCCGCCCGCCGTAACGCGTGATTTCGAACTGGTCGTTCGCTTTGGTGTTCGACAGCTCGACCCCCACGAACGGATGAGAGAGATAGACCCACGGGTCGACGCTGCCCTCCTGATACGTGTCGGAGCGCCCGTAGTCCGTCACGTCGGACCGCTCGCCCTGGACCGCCTCGCGCGCCGTCGGATCCGCCGGGATGGTCATGGTCACGCCCGCATCGGTCTGCAGGGACTGAGTCTGATGGGTCGGCGAGCTCTGCGCCCCGCCCACGGCGCTATCGACGGAAACCGCGGAAGACGCCACCAGCGGACGGAGTTCGCGGTTCGGCCGGTTGCGGAAGTGCGAGCGGACGTCGACCGTGATCTGGCGGCACAAGTCTTCCGGATAGCCGTCCCGCTTCAGGAGGTCCAGCATCTCTTCGGCCAGATGCGGTTTGTTCATGAGAAACGCCAACTCGACGCGCGTGCGGCGCGCCATGAACAGCGGATGGTATTCATAGGCTTGGCGCACCACGTCGGCTCCCTCGTCGTACCAGTTCGGCTCAAAACGCCGCGTCAGCATCAGGTTGTCACCCGCCGCCGTATAGCCGCTCTGCCCCTGCACAAAGCCGACCTGATAGCTGCGCGAGGCTTCCGAGACGATGCTCAGCGTCGGATTGCGCAACAGCGACAGGTTGCAGGCGTTCTCCTGGCCGATGTCGCCATACGGATAAGCGACCATCGGCACGGGGCTGTCTTCGTCCCCCATTTTTTCCTTGAGGTTTTTGCGGCTCAGCCGGAACTCGTTGCGCATCCGCTTGTCCCATTCGTTCATCGACTCGAGCCGGTCCTTCTCCGGCAACCAGACGCGGTTCGGCAGGCTCCAGCGCAGATCCGTGCCTTCCTTGTCCACGGCAAACTCCTCGTGCGCGTCGTACATGTGGCTGCCGATGACCCACGTGCCGTTCGCGGCATACTCCATCATCTCCACCCAGCCGGCCACGGAAGGCTTGTAGTCCTTTGAGGGCTTGGTGATTGCGAACATGCCGAACGGCACGCCGAACTCCTCCGCGACCGGCGCGCCCAAGGCGAACGCGGAGCGCAGCGCGTCGTCGAACGTGACCGCCACGACCTTCATGGGGCGGACGGGCTCCTTCTTGGCCTTCTTGCCGAATTTGAACTTCCGCTCGCCGGTGAGGCCATAGCGGATGTTGTCGACCAGCAGCGCGGTCCACGGCACAGACGGGTCTTCCGGCTCGGGGTCGGCGCGGCGGACGCCGGGCTGCAGCCCGACGACCGAGGGGATATCCGTCGGCGAGATGAACGTGAAGCCTTCGCGCTTCAGCGCGTTCAGGTGCTCGTAGAGTCGGCGCACGGAGGTCACCGGGACCCAATCGCTTTCCGTCAAATCATGATACAAGAGGGTGAGCACGCACCCCTGTTCGGCGGCGGCCTCCATGCGGTCGAGGCTTTCCATCGCGTCATTGTAGGCGCCCCGGGCCATACACAAGCGCGCCTCGAAATAGTAGCGCATCGGATCGGTCGGATCGTAACTGGAGAAACGGTCATGCAGCACCTGCTCGGC
>CAZOIS010000414.1:0-2572 GCA_964579865.1 uncultured Lentisphaeraceae bacterium
GCAAGCCGATTCCCTGCCGCCGCACCTTCATTATCGACAACGTCATCACCAGCGGAAACACCATCCGCGCCTGTTCGCAGGCCCTCGGTTTCGGCACCGGCCTTGTTTTCGGCGACGCCTCTTTTCATCACGAATAGAAAGGAACTCACACCATGAAACACAACCCCGACACCCTCGCACTCGCCATGGACTACGCCGCCGCAATGGAGGCCTGCGCCGCCTATGTGGCCGTCAAGAATCCTGCGGTACGCGACCCCGAGACCGCTTACCGCCTGTTGCGGCCGATCATGACCGCCGCCACCAGCGGCGACGCGCAAGAGGCCTTTTTCGTTCTGTTGCTCGACACGAAAAACAAGGTCATCGGCTCGCCCGTCGAATGCTTACGCGCCTGCTCGACACCTGCCCCGTACATCCCCGCGAGGTCATGCGCGAGGCGGTCAGGCAGAGCGCGGCAAGCCTCATTCTGGCCCACAACCACCCCAGCGGCGACCCGACCCCCAGCAAGGAGGATTGCGACATCACCCGCCGCTTGGTCGAAGCCGCCCGCATTCTCGGCATCCGCATCGTTGACCATGTGATATGCGGCAGGCCGTCCGACATGACCCCCGGCTTTGTCTCTCTCCGCGAAAAGAACCTTGTCGCTTTCGAATGAACCCCAGCGCCTTTTTACTCTCACCCGTGCGCCCACTCGGTGGGCGCGCAAACCCCGAAAGGAACCCACCCCATGAACACAACGCAAACACCCATCGGCCAGAGCGCCGAGTTTCACCAGACATGGCAGGCCCTCATGCAACAGCTTGAGCGCGTGCTATCGCTCGCCCATCAGCGCCAGCCCAACAGAACCGAGACCCGCGAGGCGGTCAGCATCGCCAAGCACCTGCTTGGAAAAGTCGGCGACCAGCTCGACAAAGCCGTTCAGGAGTAAACCCCGCGCCCGCCCGCGGGCATCATACGCGGGCAGAAAGGACACCATGAAACGCATACGCTACACGCAGCCCGAGAAGCCCCACGAACTCGACACGCTCAAACTGTTGACCACACCGGAACAGTACGAGGTCATCACCGACGCCATGCTTGGCGAGGAAGGCGACCACTTCATAGAGATCATCGACCGCATACACGCCACATGGCAGGCCATGCCCAAGACCTACGAGAGCACCGCGAAAGGCCGCGCCGCCCTCGCCCATCTTCACTACTTCATCGGCGGTTGCGACTGGTGGATTGTGGAGAAGGACGCCGACCCCGACCACGCGGGCCAGGTGCAGGCCTTCGGAATCGCCGACCTCGGCATGGGGCCGGAAGCAGGCTACATCAGCATTCCCGAGCTACTCGAGAACGGCGCCGAGCTGGATCTATATTTCACGCCCAGGCGGATGGGCGAAATTCTCGATTGAACCCGTACGGGCGGCCGATCACGGCCGCCCTTTTTCATGCCCGAAAATCCGCCGCTCCCTATGCGGTCGCGGCCATCCAGCCCGTCGCTCGCCGCGATACCGTCTCGCGCCGGGTCCCCTGGAATATTCCAACAGCCGCTGAGCCACAAGCGCAACGGCCGTGCTCTTGACAAGGTTATGCGGGAAGACCTACACTGACCACAAAAGACAAGAGGAGCAGGATGAATAGGCGTTTGAGCTTTGTATTATCTGTGATCGTGACGATGGTACTTGTGGGATGTGGCTCAGATGCATCGCTGAAGCGATTTCTAAAGCAGGCAGAAACGCACCCCAATGACTTGATGGCCCTGGTTAATCTTTCGCGGGCTTACGAAGACCGAGGTAACTATGCAGAGTCCATTCGAGTGACAGAAAAATGTCTTGCGCTTAAACCTGAAGAGCACTGGGTCTATGAGCAACTGGCCACGCGCTACACGTTCAATGGGCAATTTGATAAAGCAACGCAGGCAATAGACAAAGCGTTGTCACTAGCGGAAAAGGCAGGGCCTGATGCGGTACAAAGCACCACTTTATTGCGAGACGGCATCAATCTCTACATCCACGCGACACCGGATGAGAGAAAAGAACTCAAAGCCAGAATGAGAATGAAATAGCCCAACAACACGCCCATCCGATAACCGTTCGCCCTCGGCTAAGGTGGTTGGTGAGCGCTGACGTTAGGATGTGAAAATGAAAGTTCTAAGAAATCTAGCGATCATATTCTTAACCATAGCGCTTCTGAATGGCGTCCGTGTCATTTGGCGGTCATATTCCGAGGATTTCACCCATTTGTCACTGAAAAGCGAAGACGGTGTGCAAATCTGCCCGAGGATGCATGACAACTATTACGGGACACCCATTGACGGGAGCTATTCGATTAGCATTCCGGCAGGCAAGTACATGTCCACTTCAAACATTCGTGAATGGCTCATTATCCAGATGATATTTCTTGCAGCGGGTTTAGTCTGTTTTGTTGTATACCTACAGAAAGAACACACGAAAAGCTCCTAACACGCACCCCATCCAACCACCGTTCGCCTTCGGCTCGGGTGGTTGGTGGGTAGTGACGTTAGAATGTAAAAAAGGCACCTCGGGAGAATCTGTGGGTGACAGTTGATTGAAAAGGCGCATCCGGGTAT
>CAZOIS010000415.1:0-2567 GCA_964579865.1 uncultured Lentisphaeraceae bacterium
GGCCGCTGTCGGAGAACGACTACCTCGTGTCGTTCAGCTTCGATCCGCTGCCGGGCATGGGACCGAAAGTCACGAACGACGGCGAGACGGGCCTTTATTACTTCGACCGCTTCGGCAATTTGGAGCTGCTCTTTCGGCAGCCGGGAATTTCATCGATGTACCCGGTTCCGCTGGGTCCGCGGCCGGCGCCGCCGGTGTTGACCAGCTCGCGCGATCCGGGCCTGGGCGAGGAGGGCGAGTTTGTGCTCAGCGACGTGCGCACCGGCATGACGCCGCTGCCGGCCGGCCGCGCGGTCCGCAGCTTGCGGATTTTCCAGATTCTGCCCAAAACCGAAACGCATGTGGCCAACAAGCCGCGCCTCGGCTACGCCAATGCCGAAAGCGCCCGCATGCTTCTGGGCGAGGTGCCTGTCGAGCCGGACGGCTCGGCCTACTTCCGGGCGCCGGCCCGCAAGCCGCTTTATTTTCAGGCGGTGGACGCTTCCGGGCGGGCGGTGCACATGATGCGGAGCGTGGTCTATTTGCAGCCTGGCGAGCGCCGCAGTTGCGTGGGCTGCCACGAGCGTCCGGGGAGCATGTCCCCGGTCCGGCAGCCCACGGCGTCCCGCCGTGCGCCGTCGCGGATCACTCCCGGCCCCGACGGAACGTGCCCGTGGAGCTTTCCGCGCCTGGTGCAGCCCGTGCTCGACCGCCACTGCGTACGGTGTCACGACGGCGCCGCAGGCCCGCAGCATAGCCGCCTCGTCTTGGGTGGGCGGCCTGAAGGCGAGTTCAGTGCGGCCTACAACAGCCTGCGAAAATACGTGCGGTGGTACGAGTGGGGGGGGCAGAGCATCGCTCAGGCGGTCACTTTTCCCGGGCATATGGCCGCCGACGAGAGCCCGCTGCTCAGGGTCCTCGAGGACAACAACCACCGCGGAAACGTTCCGCTCTCGGAGGCCGAACGGCAGAGACTCAACGTCTGGCTCGACGGTAACGCCGCGTTCTACGGCACATACAGCCGGCAAGAGCAGGCTGCGCAGCGTGACGGCCAGGCGGTCGCGCCGCCCCACGCGCAGTAACCGGAAGCGCGAAAGGATTATCGGTTCACGCAAGGAAATGCTTGCGGGGCGTTGCCGCACATTTTCATCGGGCTTTTCTGCCGTTTGCCAGCAACGCCCGCCCCAGACCATTAACGATTATCGGGTTTAGGTCCGCCCGTTATGATTGCCGGGTGTGCCCCGCAGTCACCCTTCCCGAATTGAAAAAGTCGCGTCTCGCCGGGGGCCATGTCGAGCGAGAAGACCGGGCCGTCCGCGACTTTCTTGCCCGTGAAGAAGTCCGTCACCGGACCTGCGACGCCCGTGTCGAACGTCACTTTGCCGCCGTGTTCATCCGCCATCGCCGAGAGCCGTCCTTCCGCCGCCCAGACCGCCGCGTGGCCGTCCTTCACGTAACGGTGGACGCCCGCGAGATCTTCGAGCGCGCGAACGAGTTCCGGCGGACACGCCGGGGTTCCGAGGAAAACCTCGTTTCCGCCGAACGCGTTTTTCCGCACGGCGATCGCGGGCGTGCCGTCCTCGAACAGCGCCCACGTCTCCGCGTCGGACGCCTCCACACCGAACAGGTCGACGAACGGTTTCGTCGCCTCCGTCGCGAGGCGTTCGGGGAGCCCGCGCATCCGTCCTTGCACCGTCGCCGTCGCGCCGCCGGTCGTGGGCGCGAGCGCCTTGGCCTTGAAGCCCGTGAGCTTGCCGATGCCGCCGATGTCCTTCCCGCCGGGCGTGAGATAACCCGCTGCCCAGCACCAGACGCGCGTGACACCCGGCTTCGCGGCGCGCTGCGCCTCGATCGCGGCGAGCTTCTCCGGCGTCATGTACCACGCGCTCTGGAAAATCTGGAGCTTCGCGTCGAGCGGCTTTCCCAGGACATCCGAAAGGAGGTACTGCCCGTACGGCGCGCCGGCGCGCCCGTACGCGGCGCGCGGCGCGCCCACGAACTGCTGCGAGACGCGCCCGAGCGACAGGTACATCATGGACTCCTCGTCCACGATCGCCGCCACCTCCGGCGTGAACGTCCGCGTGCGGCCGAACATTGCGCGGTCGAACGGTTCGAGCCGCGTCATCAACTCCCAGAGCCGCGGGTCCATGTACCAGCCGCACGCGGGAAGGTCCATCCACCAGCAGCCGAAGCCGCGGATGACCGCCTGCGCAGTGTTGCGCAGAAGCACCTGCCGCGTCTGCGCGAGGTCCATGCACACGCCTTCCTGCTTGCGCGCGGCCTTGTCCGGATCGAGGAACGTGCGCGAGTCGTCCTCGAAGAGCCAGAGGACGCCATGCCGCATCACCGTCTCGGCGGCGTTCATCGCAGGCGCCGTCTGTCCCCAGGCGCGGTCCTGGTAGGAGATGGGGGAGCAGAGGATGTCGAGGTCTTTCGCGGCCTTGTCGAGAAGGTGCTGCACGCCGTAATGGCCCGCCGTGCCGGCGCCGCGGCTGTGTCCCGCGAACTCCCACTGGTAGCCGTAGAAAAGGATGACGAGCTTCTTGCCGCCGGACGCCTTGCGGCAGGTGGCCGCGACCTCGGCGGCG
>CAZOIS010000416.1:0-2565 GCA_964579865.1 uncultured Lentisphaeraceae bacterium
CACGGTGTCGTCCCTCCGGAGGGTTGTGTCGATCATGGTGCTGTCGCCGCCCACATACGCCACCACCCGGTTGGTCGGATATCCGGCGAGCGACACCCGCGCCTGAAAGATGAAGTCGCGCGAGCTGGTGGCCGGGATCCGGTCGGCCTCCGACCAGGTCAGCAGCGAGCCGCTGATCTGGGGGTCGAGCACCGCCGTACCGTTAAACCGCGAGCTGCCCGGCACATACGTCATGCCGGACGGCAGGGTGTCCACGATCCGGTCCAGTTCCACGTCGTTTGCACCGCTGTTGGTGATGCGTACGGTATAGGTCACGGTCTCGTTGGTGTAGACCTGCGTCACGTCGGCCAGCTTGGCCAGCACGGTGGTGTTGGTGGGCGATTGAATCGGCGCGAAACTGCCGTAACCCGTGGTCGTGGTGTGCGAGCTGGAGTTTCCCTGCGTGGCATACGTGATCGGACTGACCGGCGTGTTCCGCTCGGTCTCGACGAGAGCCCGGAAGGTGTAAGAGGCCGTATAGGTGATCCCGCCGACCGCCCAGACCGAGTATTCGGCGGGCAGTTCGAGATAGTCGGATATCGTTCGCGCCTGAAGGTTCTTGTTGGTCAGGGCCAACGTCACGTCAATCAGATCGAAGGCCGCCGCGTTCCAGTTGGTGAAGGCAGCCGGGGTGAAGTTCACCACGTCGTGGGTGCTTACATTGCCGGCGTCGCCCGTGATCTTGATCAGGACCGTGCGCCCACGGTCGGCTGCGCCGGTGTATAGGTCACAGAAGACACCTTGCTGGAGTTGTTCTCTTTGGCCGGCGACACGGTCAAAGAGAAGGTCTGGTTGGCGACCAGTGTGCCGCCGTCGGGGTACCCCTCGTAGAGCTTGATCGCATGGCTTTGCGGTTGAGAGGTGGTCGCCGTGGCGCGCAGGTAGAAAAACACGGGCTTGGCCTGCCCCGGCATCAGATCGTCCAACGGGTATAGGCCGTTGTCACCGCCGCCCAGCGAGACGATGCCGCCGGTGAAACTGTCGGCCTTGACCCAGATGTTGGAATAGGCCACCGCCGTATTGTTGCTGATGCTGTATGAAACATAACAGCAGCTCAGGTTCTTAAGGATGTCGGTCTGCATGACCGAGCCCGATGTCCGCGTAATCGTGACCGCCTGAGCCGAGAACGCGCCTGCAAGAACCAACGTGAGGACCGCGCACACGCCCATACGCCGCAGCAAAACGTTTGAAACGATGCTGGAGCAAAATCCAGATCCGATAGCGAACATGCCCCGCCTCCTTTTGTTTGTGCTTGAGCGCACTCTACGCGCCGTTACACCTTCTGCGCGGCGCACCGCCGGCAGACCCCGACATACACCGTTTGCACATCCGACACGACGCCGCAGGCTTTGACTGGCGCAGGAATCGCCGCCGCCCGTTTTGACGGGCGCGGGATGTCATGGATGGTCTCACAATCCGAACACAAGAAATGGTCGTGCGGGTCGGTGTTCCCGTCAAACCGGGCGCGGCGCGTGGGAACGGCCAGGCGCTGGATCACGCCGGCCTCCGCGAACAGATTGAGCGTGCGGTACACCGTGTCCGCCGAGAGCGACGGCATGCCGCCGCGCGCCTCGACCAGCAGACGCTCCGCATCCGGATGATCGGTGCGGCACAGCAGCATGTCCAGCAGCCCGACGCGCTGCCGTGTCGTAACGATACCCGCCCGCTGCAAAATCTCCGTAGCCGACTTCACGGTTTCCGTCCCCTTCCGTTCCAGCAGCCTGAACCACCCGTCTCGCCCGCTCTCCACCCAATGTGGGCAGCGCCCACAACCCTCTCCCCAACCCTCTCCCAGAGGGCGAGGGTGAAAACAACTTGTTTTTTATTGTGCTTGCTGGTTTGTAAGGCCCCTGTTTACGCTTGATGAAGCGAGCCCATGAGTAGAAAGGCGGTAGATTCTCCTTCAAACGTGAGACCGCGTCAACCTCTTTCGAATAAATCTGATTTAGGGGCGGCGGCGCGGGGCGTGAAGCGCGTTGGGCCTTCGAAATCGGGATCGAAATCGGGATCGAGAAATGGCGGGTCAAGCCAATGGGCCTCGGACACGAGAAGCGGAAGGCGTGAGATCAGGGGGCCCTGTTGGTGTCCCGGCTTTAGCCGGCTTTTTGCGCCCCCGCCGACGCCCCGCCGAGCCGGCGCAGGGCCCTGTTGGTGTCCCGGCTTTAGCCGGCTGGTGTCCCGGCTTTAGCCGGCTTTTTGCGGGCCAGGCCGACTGAAGTCGGTACACCAGCCGGTGCTGCCCCGTTTCCGCCACTTCTCGCGTTCGTCTGCCGCACCTCGGCCACCAACCGACCGCCGCCAACCGATTACTGCCCACAAAGCTTTTCATGTTTTACCGAAGGCCGGAACGCGCTACACGGTCAGTCAACGTAGCGAAAATACCTGCGAGCCCGCCGCCCGCAGAGCGGGAACAAACGAAGGGGTAACCTGAACGCCGAACGCCGAACATCGAACATTGAAGTTACCGACAAGGGGTAACCTGAACGCCGAACGCCGAACATCGAACGCCGAACGTTGAAGTTACCG
>CAZOIS010000417.1:0-2546 GCA_964579865.1 uncultured Lentisphaeraceae bacterium
TGGGTTCGATTCCCATCGCCCGCTCCATCTTTTCTTAGTAAACCGCTTAGCCTCAACGGGTTAAGCGGTTTCTAATTTTTCGGCCTGTGGACACTGGGCGTTTGGTGTGATATGAAACTGATCGAGGCGGACGGCCAGTCGTTTTTTCACGCACGCTCAAACAACACTCCAATTCATGTCCGGTCGGTCTTCACGCCAGCGTCAGCGTTCTCCGACCCTCGCTCTGTGACCTCAAAGGGGGGCGTTTGGTGCGTCGTGTGTATCCATGACAAGGCTGACTGGTATCCGCGAACCTCCTCTTCGTTGCGGTCCTGGAGGTGGCTTTTGCCGAAGATGACGGTGCCGACGCGCTTCTGGTCGATCTCGACGCCTTCGATGCGGTTGGAGGCGACGGCGCTTTCGATCAAGGCGTGTTCGCGCAGTTTCTCGAGTTTTTGAGGGGCCTGTCGTGTAAAGAGATCCTGCTTGCCGCGGTATTCGGCAAGGTCGTTGAGCAACCAGACCGTGGCGAGGGGATCTGGGGGGGCGCCTGTATCCAGTTTGAGAGCGGTTTCACGTCTTGTTCTCCAGCGTTAAGTGGTTAGAACTTTAGACCAGACACCGCGCTTGGGCAAGCGCTTTCGCGGTCGTGAGCGGACCGCGCGAGCTGTTGCCGGTTTGATATCGTGCAAAGAAAGTAAATCTGTGGTTTACAAAAGAACATGGTAAATAAACCGCTCATGAGAGGGCGGGCAGGCGGTTCAGGGCGTTTCGCATGGCGTCGGGCGAGGTGTGGACGTAGGAGCGGTCGACCGACACGGAGTCGTGGCCAATCAGCTCCATGGCGAAGCTCTCCGATACCCCGGCGTCGCGCAGCCAGGTGGCGGCGGCGTGGCGCAGGCGAAGACGGCACGCAGCACTTTGATGGCGAGCTCGCCGCCGTGGCCTTCCACCCAGCGCTTGAAATACTCCTTCACGGTCGGCACGATGGCGCGCACCAAACGAGGTGGGCACCGCTGCGCGCCTCCGTATCAAGGTTTTTCCCGGGGGATGGGGGGGCGGTGCCGCGGAATCTCGCCCTTGAAGTCGCCGAGGCTGGGCCACTGCAAACGCGCGTCGAGGTCGACTTCGGCAACAATGACGGTGCCCCAGTTCTCGGCTTTCGCCAGAGGCTTGCCGACGTGGTCGAAGACGGCCGTGACCATCCAGTTCCGCGAAACATCCTCGTAGGTGCTGCTGACGAGATACACCTGGTTCTCACATGCGCGGGCGCTGGCCAGGAGCGGGTTGCATCCCCAAACGGGCCAGGCGATGACTTCCGCTCCGCGGTTGCTCAACTCGCGGGCGACCTCAGGAAAGAAACCGTCGTAGCAGACCATCATGCCCACTTTTCCAAAACGCGTCTGAAAAACGGGATAGTCGGTTCCCGGGCATACGCCTTTCTCGACTTCGCTGCGCGGCAGGGAGACCTTGCGGTATTTTCCTGTGACGCTGCCGTCCGGCGCGATCAGCACGGCGACGTTGTATATCAGATGCCTGTCCCGTTCAATCAGCCCCGCTACGATGTACAGGTTGTGCTGTTTCGCGAGTTCGCCGAAATAGGCGGTGGCGGGGCCGGGGATCGGCTCGGCGCATTCAGCCGTGGTCTTGCCGAGATAAGCCGACGTGAGCACTTCCGGCAACACCACGAGGTCGGCTTTTCGGAGGCCGGCCTCGGCGATGAGCGGAGCGAAGAGCCGGCAGTTTCCCATCGGTGAGCCGCCTCCTTTCGGACGGAAGTGAACGGCGGCGAGTCGCACTTTACGGGGCGCCGGAGCGGCGATTTCCGCAAATGACACGCCGCTCCATTCGACCCTGCCACGTGGCGCCCACTGCAGGTTCAGCGCAACGACCGCACGGGTCGCTTTGGAGGGGGCGCGATAGACACCCGATATTTCGGTCCAGCCCGCCGCATCGGTTCCGCAGTCAGCCGGAAATTCCGGTTCAGCCGTCGACTTCCATCCGATGAGCACATCCGTCGGGCCCGGCGCCTCGGTCGGCACCGTGTTGCCAGAATCACTTTGCCATGCGATTCGCGCGTAGGCGGAGCGGCGCGGCAAAGGCACCTGTTCGGTACGGCGATAAGCCGTGAAGCGGTAATGCCGTCCTCCCTGCACGGGAAATGTTTTCTGCCACTGTCCCTGTAATCCTTCACGCCCGTCGGCGCAGATGATAAGGCGTGGCCCTCCCTCGCGTCCGCCCTGCGGCAAGACGTCGAAGGCGGGGGCGATTTCCTCGCGCGCGAAAGTATTGGTCCATCCCTGTCCGGGGACGGATTCGTTCGCAAACGCGGGGCTTTGCATGAATAGTCGGACAGCGGCAACGACCCAGGACATCCGGATGAGCTTTTTAATTTTCATATAAGAGATGCGGCGTTCTTGGTTGCGGTTAAGAGAATCGGTCGACATGGGCAAACGGAGACAGCTCGTGCCGATCCCGAAGTACAAGACCGGTTCAGGGGCCGGGAAGTTGCTCGATCAGATCGCCCATCTTTTGGCGAAGCAAGTGAGGAATGAGATTGCTTTGCG
>CAZOIS010000418.1:0-2533 GCA_964579865.1 uncultured Lentisphaeraceae bacterium
CCATGGCGTCGTGCATGCGGCCCAACGCCGTGTTCAGGGGGATGCCCAGCGTCTCGGCGATCTCGCTGAACGAGAGATCCGCCTGCACCCGCATCAGGAACACCGCTCGCTGCACTTCGGGCAGGGTCGCGACCGCAATCATGACGCGTTTCGTCATGTCGTCCAGTTCAACGTCCTTGGCCGGCCCGCGGTCCCGCGCCGCCAATTGATCGATCAGCGGCACGTCGTCTTCATCTTCGGTCGCGTCCAGGCTCACGTCCGGCTTGCGCTTGCGGCGGAAGTCGATCAGCAGGTTTCGCGCGATCTTCCAAAGCCATGCCCTGAACGACACGTCGTTGAAGCGCCCCGCATGACGGATCACCCGAAACCAGACATCCTGATATAAATCCTCGGCGTCGGCCCGGTTGCCGGTCATGCCCAGAAGCCATGAAAACAGCGCTTGCCGATACCGGCCCACCAGTTGATCCATGGCGGCTGAATTGCCTTGCGAGAAGCAAAGCAGCAAATCCGCATCGCTGGTTTCCGCGTCTGGCATCGTTTCTTTCATGGGAATTAACGATTATCGTTGCTGGTTATTGGCTAAATTCTTATGATTTCGGCGAAAGTTACAAGCAGGAAGTGATTATGTCGTCAAATAAGTGCGGGGCGCGTCGGGGCGAGTACGTTTATTTTTCCAGTTGCGGCATCACGCTGTGGATCGGGGCCATGGCCCTGGCCGGGTTGACCGGATGCTCGGCCCTGCCCCGTGCGGAGCCTAAGGCGGAGCGGTCCGTCAAGATACGGGGGTATCAGGAAGACGCGGCCCGCTTGCGCGGATTGACGATGACGCAAAACGTGGCCGTTGAGCAGGAGACCTCGTCCGCGCTGACCGCGTCGCTCGAAAAGGAGCTGGATAAACCCGAGAACCGCGCGTTCTTGGACGAAACCGAATTGCTGCTCCGGCAGTTCCGGATGCTGAAGCCCGACGTTTCTCTGCCGGCGCTCTACCTGAAACTCATGAGCCGGCAAGTGGCGGCCTATTATGATCCGGAGAAGAAGCGGCTCGTCTACGTGGATGAGAATGTCGCGGCGGGCGACAAGAAAAAAGGGGCTGGCCTTCAGGGCATGGAGCGGTTCGTCTATGTGCACGAGTTGTGCCACGCGCTAGAGGACGGGCGTTTCGGTCTGGAAGGACTCACGGAAATGTCGATGAGCGACCTCGACCGTAATCTGGCGGTGACGTCGTTCATCGAGGGCAACGCGGTGTTGGCGGGCATGGATGGACTGCTCGACGGGTACGGGGTGGCGGTGAACACGGCGACGCCCCTCAACGCGTGGCTTGTGAGCCTGCTCGGCGACATGGACCTGAATGGTTCGATGGACGGCGAGTTCGAAGGTGTGCCTCCCGCGTTGGCCGGCGCGTTGTTGCGGCCTTATCTTGACGGGGCGGTTTTCAGCAACCGGGTCAGGCGGGATCAGGGCTGGCAGGGGATCGATGCCATCTACGAATCGCGGTTGCCGTTGACGACCGCGGAGATCCTCTATCCGGAACGGCGATATCTGGAGGGGTTCCGCGCGGCGGTCTTCGAACCCGACCCTCGGCTTTTTGCGGCGGCCCGGCAGGGCGTTTCGGTCAACAGCATGGGGGTGATGGGCACGGCCCTTTGGCTCGGCGGGGATAAACTGGCCGCGGCGAAACAGTTCGGTTTTCTGAAGGGGTGGATGGGCGACCGGGTGTATTTCATCAAAGGCGAGGGCAATGCGGTCCAGACCGTCTGGCTGAGCACGTGGGAGCGCCCCGGAATGGCGCGCGCGTTCAGCCGCCGCGTCGAGCGCCGGATGAAGGCGGCGTTCGGCGACGTGTCGTGGCGCGTGCGCCGCGACGGGTGTCTGGTCGCCGCGGTCTGGACGTCGACGGGCGAGGCCGCGTGCGGGGCGTTGGCGGAGTGCGCGCTCAAGACGCGGGTGGAGGTGGCGTCGCCCTCTTGGCTGGCTTCATGGTCGCGGGACATGCCGTGGCCGGTGCGTTTTCAGGATTTTGAGGGATATTCGGCGGGGTGCGAGGTTTTGGGGGGATATGCCGCGGAAGTGCAAAGCGGCTCCGCGTTTTTAAGAATGAGTCTGGCGAGCGGCGGGCTGAGGGTGGAGAGCAATCCGGACCGGCACTACTACGGGGTATTGTGGGGGCTTCTGCGGCATGTGGAAGATGAGCGTTCCGATTTCACGTTCTGGAAGGTTCCGGCGGTCGCCGCGTGGCACAGGCGTGGCCAAGGAACTGGGGAACGGTATCGGTGGACCGTTCTCTGGGGGCTCCTTGCGGATGGCACGGAGCAGCGGGCACGCGTACTTTTTGTGCCGGTCTGGCGCAAAAACTGATGCGGATGAGCGGTTTGAGTGCCCCGTTACGCGGTCTCTGCGGCGCTCCGAAAAAAGAACAAATTACCGCTTGATAAACGCGTCCGATTTCTGATATCTTTAAACACGTTTTCAAGAGCGGCACTAGCTCAATTGGATAGAGCATCTGACTACGGATCAGAAGGTTGCAGGTTCAACT
>CAZOIS010000419.1:0-2509 GCA_964579865.1 uncultured Lentisphaeraceae bacterium
GGGAGATCCGCCAGCTGACCGACGGCGTGGGCGTCGCGGACTACGAAGGCTGCTATCTGCCGGACGGCCGCATCATCTTCAACTCCACCCGTTGCATGCAGATCGTCGACTGTTGGTGGACCGAGGTGAGCAACCTTTACCGCTGCGACCGCGACGGCCAGAACATCCTGCGCCTGACCTTCGACCACGTTCATCTGAATTATCCCACCATCACCAGCGACGGGCGCATCCTCTACACGCGCTGGGAGTATAACGACCGCTCGCAAATGTATCCGCAACCGCTCTTTCAGATGCAACAGAACGGCACACAACAGAGCGCGGTCTACGGTGAAAATTCCTGGTTCCCGACCACGATCATCCATGCCCGCGGCATCTCCGGCAGCGCCAAGATTTTCGCGATTGCCACGGGGCATCATTCGCGTCAGCCCGGCGACCTGATCCTCATCGACCCGGCCAAGGGCCGGCAGGAGGCCGATGGCATCACGCTCGTCGCCCCCGTGCGTCCGACGAAATCGGTGATCGTCGACGCGTACGGTCAGGATGGCGACCTCTTCGCCTATCCGTATCCCATCGACGAACAAAGCCTGCTCGTCATGTACAGCCCCGACGGCTGGGCCACCGTCAACGGCAGGCGCCACGAAGACCGCATGACCGGCTTCGGGATTTACTGGATGGACGTCGACGGCAACCGCGAACTGCTCGTGTCACGCAAAGGGCTCTCCTGCGGGCGCCCCATCCCGTTGTGTCCGCGGCCCCGCCCGCCCGCGCGCCCCAACGTCGTGGACTACCGGAAACCCACGGGAACGCTCTACGTTCAAGATGTCTACGCGGGCGAAGCCATGGCGGGCGTGCCGCGCGGCACGGTGAAGACCCTGCGCGTGATCGGACTGGACTTCCGCATCGCCGGCATCGGCAGCAACGCCAATGGCGGCCCCGGCGGCGGCGCGTTGGTCTCTACCCCGCCCTCGGTCGGCAACGGCGCGTGGGGCCCCAAGATTCTCGTCGGTGACGCGCAGGTCTATGCGGACGGCTCAGCCTTCTTCACAACCGAGGCGCGCCATCCCCTTTATTTCATGCTGCTGGACGCGAAGGGGCGGATGGTGCAGACCATGCGCAGCTGGACTTCGCTGCAGCCCGGCGAGAACGGCTCGTGCGTCGGCTGTCACGAGTCCAAGAACAGTGTTCCGCTCGCCACCGCACGGCCGACCCTTGGGCTCGCGGCAGGCGCACGCCCGCTCGCGCCCGTCAACGGCCCGCGCCGCGGCTTCAGCTTCCTCAAAGAGATCCAGCCGATCCTGGACGCGCACTGCGCGACGTGCCACGACGGCAAAGACCCGAAGAAGCCGGACCTCACCGCAACGGCCGTCACGGATGCCGCCGCGAAGCGCCGCTGGACGAAATCTTATCTCGCGCTGACACACGCGCGGCCCAACCACAAGGAAGAGCAGGCGCGTTGGCTCGGCAACCCCACGCACAAGGTTCTGAATTGGGTTTCCGCCGCTTCCGCGCCCACCCTCCAGAAACCTTACTCGGCGGGCTCAAACACCAGCGGCCTCTTCACGAACATGCTCGACCAGGGGCACTGCAAAACCATCGCCGCCCCTGACGTCGCGCGCCTCGCGATGTGGGTTGATCTCGGCGTGCCCTTCTGCGGCGACTACACCGAATCCGAAGCCTGGAACGAGCAGGAGCGGGCCAAGTACCAGCAATACAAGGCTAAGCGCGACCGCGCCGACGCCGAGGACCAGGCCACGTTGAAGCGGCTCAGCGATGCGCAACACTAAGGCCGGCGTGTATCTGGATAGCGCCGTTGTTTCAGGATGGCGCCTTATTTGGTCATGCCGCTAGCGAACTCGAGGGCGAGCAGGCTGTATGCGGTAACGAGTACGGGATCGTTTTCCCACCAGCGGTTGTTCTCGTTGATCCACGAGCCGTCCGGCCGCTGAAGGCTGATCACCTTGCGGATCAGCGCTTCGCGCCAGGCGAGGGTGCCTCCCGCCGCTTGCGGAATCGCCTCCACGTTGGCGGCGCTCAGGGCGCGCGTCAGAATGTTGTAGTAGAAATAGATGCCCTGCCCGCCCTGGCCCGGGTTCTCGTCCAGCGTCCAGTGCTTCGTACAGTAGTCGAGCGCCGACGTCACGCGCGGATCGCTCCGCGTGAGCCGGGTGTGCATCATCGAGAGCAGCCCGACATAGGTGATCGACCCGTAGGACCGCAGTTGCGGGCGTGCACGATCACCGCCCCCCTGCCCGCCGCGCGGCGCCCCGCCCGCGTTGGGATTGCCGCCCGGCGCGAACGGTTTGGTGTACAGGAAGCCGCCTTTGTCCGCGCCGTCTTTCTGCTGCATGTTCTCGACGTACTTCAGCGCGGCGTCCCAGTTGAGGTCCGCGCGCTTCTCGCCGGAGGGGCGCAGGTCTTCGACGCTCTGGGTGCGGCGCATGGCGTCGAGCGCCATGCCGGTGTTGGTGAGGTCGGTGTGGCGGCGGCCGCCCCGGTCATATCCGAATCC
>CAZOIS010000420.1:0-2477 GCA_964579865.1 uncultured Lentisphaeraceae bacterium
CACGTTTTCCATCGCGAGCAGCTTCTGATACTGCCGCGTCAGGCAGTTCTTGGGCTCGGTCAGGATGCGCACGAGGTCGTCCTCGGACATCTCGCTCATGGAGGTCAGCACGGGCAGACGTCCCACGAACTCGGGGATCAGCCCGAACCGGATCAGATCCTCCGGCTGCACCGCCAGCGGCAGGGGCCGCCCGTCCTTGATCTTGGGTTTGCGCGCGGCACTGTTCTGCTCGGAATACCCGATCACTTGGCGGCCCTCGCGCTGCCGCACGATCGAGTCGAGGCCCACGAACGCGCCGCCGCAGATGAAAAGGATGTTGCGCGTGTTGATGGAGATGTATTCCTGCTGCGGGTGCTTGCGTCCGCCCTGCGGCGGCACGCGGGAGACCGTGCCTTCGAGGATCTTCAGCAGCGCCTGCTGCACGCCTTCGCCCGAGACGTCACGCGTGATCGAAACGTTCTCGGTTTTGCGGGCGATCTTGTCGATCTCGTCGATGTAGACGATCCCGCGCTCAGCCTTGGCCACATCCATGTCCGCCGCCTGGAGCAGGTAGAGCAGGATGTTTTCGACGTCCTCGCCCACGTAGCCGGCCTCGGTGATGGTCGTGGCGTCCGCGATCGCAAACGGCACGTCCAGCATCCGGGCGAGCGTCCGGGCGAATAACGTCTTGCCGCAGCCCGTCGGGCCGATCAGCAGGATATTGCTCTTCTCGATCTCCACGTCCGCGAACGCGTCATCCTTGCCGCCGATGGGCTGGTTCAACCGCTTGTAGTGGTTGTGGACCGCGACCGACAGCATCTTCTTCGTATAGTCGTGCCCGATGATGTACTGGTCAAGGAACCGTTTGATCTCGGCGGGCGGCGGCACCTTGAGCGCCGGAAGCGCGGCGGCAGAGGACTTTTTCCCCGGCTTGTTCTCCGCGATGATCCGCATGCAGATCTCCACGCAGTCGCCGCAGATGTTGGCTCCGGGGCCGGGGATGATGACCGCGCCGGAACGCTCGTCCTTGCCGCAGAAAGAACAGGTCATCGCTTCCGTTGTGTGAGGGGGGCGCCGCGCCATATCATTTCTCCGAAGGGCGCTTGATCAGCACCTCGTCAACCAGTCCGTACACCTTGGCCTCGTCCGCCGACATGAAGTAGTCGCGCTCGGTATCGTTCGCCAGCACCTCGACGCCCTTGCCGGTGTGAAAGGCGAGAATCTCGTTGAGCCGGTCCTTGAGCCGCAGGATCTCCTTCGCCGCGATGCTGATGTCCGAGGCTTTGCCTTCGGCGCCGCCCCAGGGCTGGTGGATCATGATGCGGGCGTTGGGCAGCGAGTAGCGCTTGCCTTTACGCCCCGCCGCCAGAAGCACGGCCCCCATGCTCGCCGCCTGTCCTACGCAGTACGTGGCCACGTCGCACGTGATGAACTGCATGGTGTCATAGATGGCCAGCCCCGCCGTGACCGAACCGCCGGGCGAGTTGATGTAGACGGAAATCTCTTTGGTCGCGTCCTGCGCCTGCAGGAACAGCAACTGGGCGATAATCAGGTTGCTGACGTCGTCGTTGATCGCCGAGCCGATGAAAACGATCCGGTCCTGCAGCAGCCGCGAGTAGATGTCATACGCGCGCTCGCCTCGGCCGGTCTGCTCCACGACGATCGGGACCAGCATGTTCGCTTGGGGTGAATACATGGGGGTGCCTCTGGGAAAACCGGGGCAGACACCAGGTCCGCCCCGACGGGAATTAATGTTTGGCCTCTTCCAGCAGGAAACGCAGGGTCTTCTCGTCGCGGATCTGCGACCGCAGCAGGCCCATGCGCTCGTTCTTCTCGATCTGCGCGCGGAGCTGCTCGGGCTTCGTATGGAATTCCGCCGCGAGCGTCTCGATCTTCTGGCTGACCTCGTCGTCGGTCAGCGTGATCCCTTCTTGGTCCGCGACCTTCCCGAGGATGTAGCGCAAACGCAGCTGCCGTTTGGCGCTCTCCGTGGCGTTCTCGATGATCGCCTCGCGGTTCTTCTCCATGTCTTCGCGCGTCAGCCCGCGGTAGTGCGCCTCGTTCGCCATGCGGTCCAGCGTGGTGTTGATCTCTTCCGCGACTTGCGACTCCGGCAGGTCGAACTCGGTCTTTTTGAGCAGAAACTCGATGACCGTCTGTTCGCGGCGCTGCTTCTCGGCCTGCTGCGCCGACTCCGTCAGATGGGTGCGGGTCTGCTCGCGCAGCTTGTCCAGCGACTCCAACTTGACCTGGGTGAGCAGATCCTCGTCCTTCGGCAGCACGCGCATGCGGACCGTCTTGACCGTCACGCTGTACACGGCCTTCTTGCCGCGCAACGCCTCAACCGGCTGGTCCTTGCCGAACTTGAACTTGACCTCCGTGGCCTCGCCGGCCTTCATCCCCTTCAACGCGTTGACCACTTCGGGGATGAAGCGGTCTTCCTCCACCTGGATCCAGAAATCGGTGCCCTCGGAAATGGCCTTGGCCTCCGCCGCCAC
>CAZOIS010000421.1:0-2473 GCA_964579865.1 uncultured Lentisphaeraceae bacterium
ATCGCCGCCCTGATGACACTCCCGCCGACCCTTCGCGGCGCCAGCGGCACCTGGACCGGAACCAGTGACAACGTGTGGGTCAACAACGCCAACTGGAGTGCCTCGCCCTATCCGGGATTGGGCGAATCCGCCACCTTCGATTCGAACGGCAACAACCGGACCAACATCAGTCTGGCAGGCTTTTGGAGCGTGGCCAACATCACGTTCGCCGGGCCGTCGGTCGCGACCTACACGCTCGGCACCGGCGCGCGAGACAGCCAGACCTTGGTCATGGGCACAGGCGGCGAATACCGCATCGCCGAAGACGCCGCCAGCGGCCAAACCTTCAACTGCGCCATTCAGCTTGGCGGCGGAGTGGGGGACGGCACCTACACCTTCCGCACTGATACTGCCGACCGGCTCCTGACTCTGGGGTCGGTTTTTTCGCCGACAGGCCCCGCGCCCTTCGGCACCAAGACCGTGCGTCTGCGCGGCACGGGCCCGATCACGGTTCTGGGCAACATCCTGTGCGAGCCGTGTACGCTCAAGCTCTCGGTAGACTGCACCAACGCGGTCACCCTGTCCGGAAGCAACACGCTGAATGTGGCTTTCCTGGACGGCACAAACGGAGTTCTGAATCTGGCCGCGGGCTCGACGACTTATTTTAAAAACGCCTGGGATTACAACCTCGTCGCCAGCCAGGACACCACGATCAACGGCCCGGGAGAAATCGTGCTGGGCACGAACTTCGGCGACGACCACGGCAACAACGCCATCGCTTCGGGGCACACGCTCACGATCAACGCCAAGCTGACCGGCAACGCCGGTTTCCAGTATTACCACGCCTCGCCCGATTACGCGGGAACCGTCGTCTTGAACGGCATGAACGACTACTCCCGCAGTACGGTCCTCTACGCGGCCGGCACCCTTTCCTGCTCCTTTCTCGGCATGAGCGGGGCCGTCGGCAACGTCGGGACGAACGCGCGGGTCGTTCTCGACCACGCCGATTCGCGGCTGCTCTACACCGGCACGGGAGAGACGACCGACCGCACGCTCGACATCAAACGGGGCGGCACGCTCGAACACGCCGGGACCGGCCCGCTGGTCTTCACGGCACCCACGACCTCCACCACCACCGGTGCCAAAACCCTGACGCTGCGCAACGCCGCGGCCGCGGCCGGCGAGATGCAGGGCGCGGTCGTCAACGGCTCAGGCACGGTCTCGCTGACCAAGCAGGGCGACGGCACGTGGACCCTCTCGGCCTCAAACACGCTCAGCGGTACGCTGGCCGTACATGCCGGCACCCTCGCCCTCTCCGGCGCGGACGGCTCGGCCACCGCAGCCTCCGCCTGCACGGTTTCCAACGGCGCGACCCTGCTGCTCGACAACACCACCGCCAACAACGCCAACCGCCTGAACGACGCCTGCAGCGTCACCCTCCAGGGCGGCACATTCGACTTCTCTCACGACGCCGGCGCGGCCGACTTCAGCGAAAGCGCCGGCGCGCTGACCGCCGCCTCCGGCGCCTGCACCGTCCAAGCCGACCAAGCGGCCGACGGGCAGACTTCGGCGCTGACCTTCTCGTCGCTCGGACGCCTCGACGGCGCGACGCTGGATTTCGCAGGCGCCGGCCTGGGCGCGAACGGCCGCAACCGCGTCTTCATCACCGGCCAGCCGGAAGGCCCGCTCGGCAACTGGGTGACGCTCAACGGCCAGCCCGCTTACTACAGCGCCTCTGCCGGCGTGACCGCTCCGCCCGCCTGGAGCGTCACCGAGATCGCCGCGCGCGGCCCCTCCTCCGTCATCCCCGACAACGCCAGCGCCGACGTGCGCATCACGCAGCCCGGCACCGCCGGCGACATCACGTTGGCCAGCGACCCCGTGAACAGCGTCGCCTACCTGCGCCAGTGCACCGACACCGAGGCCAAGGTGGACACCGCGAACAAGACGCTGCTCGCCTACGGTGTCGGCATCACCAACGGCCAGGCCGCGCTGACGCTGGGCCGCAACGTCGGCGACGGCGCGCTCGCCCCGCTCACCTCCGGCGGAATCCTTGCGCTGGACAACGCCTCCGGCAGCGCCCTGACGGTCAACGCCGCGCTGGCGGACAACGGCGCGGCCTCGTCGTTCGCGAAATACGGCACAGGCAACGCGATCGTCGCGGGACCGACGCTGCACACCGGCGCGACCGAAATCCACGAGGGCACGCTGACCTTCGCAGGCCACGACACGACGCAGCGGCTCGCGGGTGCGGTCAGCGGCAACGGCACGCTCGTCAAGACCGGCACCAACCTGCTCGATCTGGCCGCTGCCAACAGCGGCTTCACCGGCCAGGCGCTGCTGCAGGAGGGCATCACGCGCGTCAGCCAGAGCGGCGCGCTCGGCACCACCGGCGCCGGCACCGTCATCGCGGCGGGCGCGACGCTGGACCTTGGCGGTGCGGCGGCGATGGACGCGCTGAACCTGCAGCAGGAGCCGGTCACGGTCGCCGGTG
>CAZOIS010000422.1:0-2462 GCA_964579865.1 uncultured Lentisphaeraceae bacterium
CCGAGGCCGCCACACCGTCGGCCTTGCTCCAGCCGCCGAACAGCACCGGCGACTTGTCCGGCTTCGCGTAAACGATCTCCTGCATCACGCCGGCACGGCCTTCGGCCCCCGCCGGCACTTCGCAGCGGATAGCGCGCGTTCCGGCATGAACGGACTCCGTCTCGCACGCGTACGCGCCGTAGGCGTGCCACCCCTTGACCTTCCCGTCCGCCACGTCTTCAAATCCGCCGTTCTTGAGCTCCTGCGCCCCCAGCGCGAACCCGGCCCACAGCGCCCCGATCACACTCGCGCCCACTTTTGAAGACTCTTTCATCGATCCCCCTCCGCTTTCTGATATCGGGAAGGATACGCCAAACGCGCGGCAAACGCCACTGCCTAAAAACCGCAGGGGGCATTGTCCCCCTATTCGCCGCGGCTGCCGCGCTGCGCCTGGATGAGCAGGCCGTCCCCGGCCTGGGCGTCCCTTTTTATTTCTTCCTTCACTGGTTTTCGGGATTGAAACTTTTCGCCCCTCCCGCATAATGAACACCATTACTAGGTAACCCATGCGTCATCGGCCAAGTCTGCCGGATGCCAGCGGAACGAAAAGAAAAAGCAAAGGATACCATGAAACGAAGAAGGACATATTGCCTTGCGCTGGCCAGCGGATTGCTGGCGCTTTCCGCTGGGGCGGCGCGGGTTTATCCGGTACCGGAAGACGCGGAACGCTCGGACGATTTCAAGGTGACGGTGGACGGCACCTCCGCGCCGCTCTACCGGACCCGCGTCTCGGCGGCCCCGATCAACTGGCGGTGGCCCGGGTACCAGCGCCCCCTCTACCAGACGGAGCTGGCTTCGTTCGCGCTTTTCGAAACCGAAGGAACATCTCGAATCAGCATCAAGCCGAAGCGTGCCTTCACGAATGTCGTGGTGCGCCCGCTCTCCGCCAACGTTCGGCCTGTCGTCGCTGGCGGGGAGATCTCGTTCACGCTCCCGAAGCCCGGCGCTTACACGGTCGAACTCGACGGCCTGGCCCGTGCGCTGCACCTTTTCTGCAGCCCGCCGCTGAAAGAGTGGCCGGACGCGGGCGACGCCAGGACGCGCTACTTCGGGCCCGGCGTCCATGACGCGGGCCTCATCGAGCTGAAACGCGGCGAGACGCTGTTCATCGACGAGGGCGCGGTTGTCTATGGCAGGGTCCAGGCGAAAGACGCGGACAACATCCGCATCATCGGGCGCGGCGTTCTCGACGCGAGCCGCGTGAAAGCCGAGCCGAAGCCGATATCCCCGGAACTTGCCGCCGAGCAGAAGCGCAAGGGGTTCGCGATCACGAACGTGCGCCGCTATGACGCGATGCGGTTCGAATACTGCGACAACCTGCTGATAGACGGCATCACGATCAACGATTCTCCGCTATACAACATCAGGCCGATCGCCTGCGCGAACGTCACGATCAAAAACGTGAAAATCATTGGCTGCTGGCGGTACAATTCCGACGGCATCGACATGCACAACTGCACCGGCGTGCGGATCAGCGACTGTTTCCTGCGCACCTACGACGACAGCATCTGCGTCAAGGGGTTCGACTACACCATGGACGAAACAAACATGTTGCACGGCAGACGCCCGCACGACGTGTTCAAAGACACCGTCATCGAGCGGTGCGTCATCTGGAACGACTGGGGCAAGTGCCTTGAAATCGGCTATGAGACGCAGGCGAAGGAGATTTCCGGCATCGTGTTCCGGGACTGTGACCTCATCCATGTCTCCAACATCGGCATCAGCATCTGCAACGGGGACCAGGCGCACGTGCGGGACATCCGCTACGAGGATATCCGCATCGAGTATACCGGATCGGAGCGGATGCCCAGGTTGCAGAAGGAGGAGGGCGAGGTTTATAAAAACCCGGCGCCGGCCGGATGGCTGCCGGGCGCGATCAGCGTCAGGATCGCCTATAGCCCGGAATACTCAAAGGGCAAGGAATACCGCGGCTTCATAGACGGCATAACGTTCGACAGCATCGCCATCACCGCCCCCGTGATGCCAAGCGTCTCGGTTGCCGGTTATGACCAGGCGCACAAGACGCGCAACGTTTCTTTCCGCGGCGTCACCCTTGCCGGCCGACCGGTCCGCACAGCTGCGGAACTGAATCTCGGCACCAATGCTTTCACCGAGGCCATCACCGTCAACGGCAAGTAATGCCACAGGCAACATTTATTTAGACAAAACGCTCGGCTCGATGATGGGGTCGGGCGAGCACTCCGTGCCGCCGATATGAAACGGACAGCGGCGGCGCAGGAGCGCACGCCCGACCGAATAAAGGCTAAAGAATTTTTGCCGGTGGTATAAACCGATAGCGCGGAGAGATCTGGCGTTGACGAACGCATTCTCCCGAGGACTGGATATTGGCATCAGCCGCCGCACTGTCTTAGAGCATATTAATTTAAAGTGTAGCCGCATGAGGCAAACCAAGATTGGGCGTC
>CAZOIS010000423.1:0-2418 GCA_964579865.1 uncultured Lentisphaeraceae bacterium
GCGCATTTTGGAAAAAGAGGCTTTGCCGGCCGCGGTGCAACGCTGCAAGATCGTTCCCGCCGGTCTGGGTGAGGCAATCGGTGATTATGCCGCGCTGGCCATCGCCTTCGCCGGCCTGTCAGGAGATCTCGTTTGATTATGAATGTGTTTCTTGAGGACCTCGTGTGCCGCTATCCGGTTCTGGCGCCGTGTGCGGGTTCGATGCAGGCGGCGTTTGATCTGTTGACCGCCAGCTTTCAGAAGCAGGGCAAGTTACTTCTGTGCGGAAACGGCGGCAGCGCGGCCGATTGCGATCACATCGTGGGTGAGCTGATGAAATCGTTTCTTCGCGCGCGGCCCATTCTTGCAGAGCATCGGAACGTTTTGTGCCGCATGGGGGCTGAGGGCGAAGCTTTGGCGCAGGTCCTGCAGGGCGGGTTGCCTTGCGTGGCGCTGACCGGGCACACGGCCCTCAATTTTGCCGTTTCCAATGATGTGACGTCTGACGCCGTTTTTGCCCAGCAGGTTTATGTGCTCGGCAAGCCGGGCGATGTCTTATGGGGGTTGAGCACGTCGGGGAACTCCGTCAATGTCGTCAATGCGTTCCGTGTCGCGCGCGTCCTCGGTGTCCGAACGATTGCCTTTACGGGTGAAGCCGGCGGAAAATTGGCAAAGATGGCCGATGTGGCGGTGTGTGCCCCGTCGACGTCGACGCCGGAAGTGCAGGAACTGCACCTCCCCATCTATCACGCGCTGTGCGCGGCACTGGAAGAACACTTTTTCGGATCTCAAACGCGTCCGACCGCGGATTAACCCTCGAGTGAATCATGAAAACAGTTCAACAGATTGCGATTATTTTGTCCGCGGTTGCCGGTGCCGCCGTTTGTGCGTTTGGCGCTCAACCGCAAGGCGCTGACAGGGCGAGCTTTTCATTGGATGGCGACTGGCGGCTGAGCTACGGTGTGCAGCGTCCCGGCGGTCCTCGCACGCCGGCTGAGTTGGCAAGCGCTGGCTGGCCTGCCATTGCTGCCGTCGTTCCCGGCAACGTGGAGATCGATCTGATGAAGGTCGGGAAACTGCCGGATCTGGCTGTCGGCAACAATATCTATCTGTTGCGCGATTGGGAGCAGTATCAGTGGTGGTATCAACGGAAGTTCGCAACCCCCAAGCGGCAGGACAAAGCACGCGTCGAGCTGGTTTTTGAAGGCGTCGATTGCATGGGCACGGTTTTCCTCAACGGACGGCTGCTCGGCGAAACGCGCAACATGTTCATCGCCCACCGTTTCGACGTGACGGATCTGCTGGCCGCCGATGGCGGAGAGAACGAGCTGACCGTGCGGCTCGACTCAGCCGTGCTCGCCGGACGACAGCATCGGCCGGCGGTCGTCGAAGGCGCGTTTCTGGGGAACTGGGAGTCGCTGTCCATCCGCAAGGCGCCGAGCATGTATGGATGGGACATCGCGCCCCGCATCGTCTCTGCCGGCCTGTGGCGGAGCGTGCGGCTTGAATCTTTGCCAGCCACGCGCTGGTCGGATGTGTATTTCGCGACCTTGCAGGCGGATCCCGCAAAGAGCAGGGCACGGGTGATGGTCGATTGGCATTTCTTGACGGAGACGTTCGACATCGACAGGTGGCAGGTCCGCGTCTCGTTGGGGCGCGATGGGAAAACGGTCCATACCTCGTCGCAGGCGGTGGTCAATCCGCATGGCCGGCAATCGTTCGACGTGAGCCAGGTTGCGATGTGGTGGCCGCGCGGCTATGGCGCGCAGCCGCTCTACGATCTGGTCCTTGAGCTGTTGGACGGTGACGGCAAAGTGCTGGATACGTGGCGGCAGCAGGTAGGCCTCCGGACGATCAAGCTGGTGCGATCCGATATCACAACCCCCGAGAAGCCGGGCGAGTTTGTGTTTGTGGTCAACGGCGAGAAGGTGTTCGTCAAAGGCAGCAACTGGGTGCCGCTCGACAGTCTCCACAGTCGCGACAAACAGCAGCTGCCAGCCGCCTTTGCGATGGTGGTGGACCTCAACTGCAACATGTTGCGGTGCTGGGGCGGCAACGTCTATGAGGATCACGACTTCTTTGATCTGTGCGACCGCAACGGCATCATGGTGTGGCAGGATTTTGCGCTGGCGTGCGCGATTTACCCTCAGACGGATGCCTTTGCCGATGAGATCCGAATCGAAGCCGAGGCCGTTGTGCAAAAGCTCCGCAACCATCCCAGCCTGGCGCTGTGGGCCGGCAACAACGAGATCGATGACGCCTACACCGGCTGGTTCGGCTTCCCGCTCGACCCCAATACGGACCGCCTGAGCCGTCAGGTTCTGCCGGAGGTCATTCGACAGTACGATCCGCTCCGCGATTTCCTGCCGAGTTCGCCGTATCACAGCCCGGCGATGATTCAGGCTGGCAACCAGAGCCATCTCAAGCCCGAAGACCATT
>CAZOIS010000424.1:0-2416 GCA_964579865.1 uncultured Lentisphaeraceae bacterium
CCGTCACGCGCATGGGCCGCTGGGTCGATTTCGACAACGACTACAAAACCATGGACCCCGCTTTCATGGAGAGCATCTGGTGGGTCTTCAAGCAGCTGTGGGACCAAGGCCGCGTGTACAAGTCGTACCGGATCATGCCGTACAGCTGGAAACTCAGCACGCCGCTCAGCAATTTCGAGGCGGGCAGTAATTACAAGGACGTGCAGGACCCCGCGGTCACCGTGCGGGCGAAGGTGCTCACGGGCGCCGATCCCGCGTGGGGAGAGACGAGCCTCCTGATCTGGACCACCACGCCGTGGACGCTGCCCGAGAATCTGGCGATCTGCGCCGGGCCGGAGATCGATTACGTGGCCGTGCGCGATATGACGGACAACGTGTGCTTCGTCATGGCCGAGGCGCGCGTGTCCGCGTACTACAAGAAGCCGGAGGAGTATCAGGTGCTGGCCCGCATGAAGGGCGCGGATCTGAAGGGGTGGACCTACGAGCCGATTTTTCCATATTTCGCCGAGTATGCGACGGCGGGCGCGTTCCGCGTTTTGAATGACGCGTTTGTGAGCACGGGCGACGGCACCGGCTTGGTGCATATCGCACCGGCCTATGGCGAAGACGATTTCCGCGTCTGCAAAGAGGCAGGGCTGAACGTCATCGTCGACCCGCTCGACGCCTCCTGCAATTTCACCGAGACGCTACCCGAGTACAAGGGACGCTTCTGCAAAGACTGCGACAAGGATCTGATCAAACGGCTGAAGCACGAGGGCAAGCTGGTCCATCAGACCACGATCGTGCACAGCTATCCCTTCTGCGACCGCACGGATACGCCGCTCGTCTACCGCGCCATCGAGGCGTGGTACGTGCGCGTCGAAGACCTGCATGACCGCCTGACGCGCAACAACGACAGCGTGCACTGGATGCCCGACTACGTGGGCGACAAGCGCTTCGGCAATTGGCTCAAGGAGGCGCGCGACTGGAACATCAGCCGCAACCGCTTCTGGGGCTCCTGCATCCCCGTGTGGGTCAACGAGCGCGATGCCGAAGACACGATCTGCGTCGGTTCCGTGGCCGAGCTGGAGTCGCTCTCCGGAGTTAAGGTCACCGACCTGCACAAGCACTTCGTCGACAAGGTGGTCATCCACCGGGACGGCAAGACCTACCGCCGCACGCCGGAGGTGCTCGACTGCTGGTTCGAGTCCGGCGCGATGCCTTACGCGCAGCAGCACTATCCCTTCGGGGAAGGAAACGTGAGGAGTGAGGCGTTAGGCGTTGGTGTGGACGATGTCTCAAGATTCTTCCCGGCCGACTTCATCGCCGAAGGGCTCGATCAGACGCGCGGCTGGTTCTACACGCTGATGGTGCTCGGCACCTGCCTTTTCGACAAGTCGCCGTATAAAAACGTGGTGGTGAACGGGCTCGTTCTGGCCGAAGACGGCAAGAAAATGTCCAAGCGCCTGAAGAACTATCCCGATCCCACGCACGTCCTCGACGCGTACGGCGCGGATGCGCTGCGCCTCTACATGATCTACTCGCCGGTGGTGCGCGCCGAGAACCTGCGCTTCTCCGAAAACGGCGTGAAGCAGATTCTGCGCGATCTGCTGATTCCGTGGTGGAACGCCTACAGTTTCTTCGTGACCTACGCCAACGTGGACGGATTCCATGATGCCGAGCTGGTCAAGCCGTCTAGCCCGAACGTGCTCGACCGCTGGATCGTCAGCTCGCTCGAGACGCTCGTGCACGACGTGGCCGAGGCGATGGACGTTTACGATCTTCAGCGCTCGGTGCGCCCGTTCGTGAATTTCGTCGAGGACCTGACCAACTGGTACATCCGCCGCAGCCGCCGGCGTTTCTGGAAATCGCAGAACGACGACGACAAGATGCAGGCCTACCGCACGCTGCGGTATGTGCTGGTGCAGCTCTGTAAAGTCGCGGCGCCGTTCACCCCGTTCATCAGCGAGGCCATCTACCGCAATCTCAAGGGCGCGTCCATGCCCGAGTCGGTGCACCTGTGCGATTTTCCCGAGGCGGACGCCGCGGCCCGCGACGAGGCGCTCGAGCGCCGCATGGCGCGGGTTCAGACGGTGGTGCGTCTCGGCCGACAGCTGCGTACGGAAAATGACCTCAAAGTGCGTCAGCCGCTCTCGGTGATCCATGTGGTATCTGCCAATTCCGAGGTCCGCGCCATGCTGGAGGGCTTTGAAGAGCTGGTCAACGATGAACTCAACATCAAGTCCGTGGCTTACGGCGTTGATGAGACCGCGCTGGCGGAGGTTTCAGTGAAAGCCGATTTCCGCAAGCTCGGTCCCAAGTTCGGGCCGCGGATGAAGGCCGTTGCCGCGGCGATCGCGGGCCTTTCTTCCGCCCAGGCTGCGGCGCTGGCGGCGAACCGCGAGGTCACGCTGGAGATCGCCGGCGAGACCGTCGC
>CAZOIS010000425.1:0-2401 GCA_964579865.1 uncultured Lentisphaeraceae bacterium
CCCCCGCCCTGCACATGCGCCTCCACCCGCTCGATCGCCCGCGACGCGCCGAGGTCGACGATGACCGTCACATCCCGGGCCATCGACCATTTTGCCCAGCCGACGCTCTTGCCGTCGCCGAAGCCGTGCGAGACGTCGCCGTCGGTCAATTCGCGCCCGTCGGTGTCGGGATACTTGGCTCTGAACGGCGGGTCGTAGGTGTAGGGACAGCCGGTCGCGAGATTCTTCGCCGGCAATAGAACCACCTCGTCGACCGCGACCGCGCCCGCGTCTTCGAAGACCAGCGACATTTTCCTGACGGCACGGTTGAGCGGAACCAGCGCCATGCGGTCCGGACCCGCCGCGCAGGCTTCCCCGCCATCCACGCGGACCTGCGGCGCGAAGCGCGTTTTGTCCACCTGCCGGAAATGGACGAGGAGCGCTTCCGCATACCACTCCTCCGGAAACTCGCACCGCATGTCACCGCGGCCTTTCCGCCAGACCGCCATCGCTTCGCCGCCCGTCACGCCGTCGGCCAGACAGCCCGCGCCCTCAACCGCGTCTGCGCCGACACGGTAGGAATATCCGCACAACAGGTGGTTCGCCGGCATCAGCAGAATCTCGTCCACCGCGACTTGTTCCCCAGCCTTCATCTCGACATTCAGACGCAGGTGCCGCGCCAGCTGAACCGGGAAGGTCAGCACCGCAAAGCCGCCGCCGTCTTCCGGGTGCAGGACGATATTGTCCTCCGTCGCGACCTCGGCATAAGCGCCGCTCGCCGGTCCCGCATTCAGCGACAGGCTGACCCGCCGGGGCGCGGTCGCACCCGCGAAGTGGACCCGCACGTCCCCCACCAGGCGCGGCACCTCCAGCGGCACCTCCAGTGAAGCCTGCGGACCGTTGAGGCGGACCGCATTCGCCCGCGCATCCGGCCGCGTCGACCAGCGTCCATCCGCAAGGCTTTTTTCCGGCAGATTCAACGGTTGATAAGGCCTTTCTCTCTCATACGTGCCTTTGTGGAACCGGTACAGGTCGTCGTACAGTTGCCGCAACGCCGGATCGCCGGAATAGCAGAGGCCGGCGATGGCGTTATAGCCCTGGTAGTAGGCGCGCACCGCACCGGACTGATAGCCGTCCAGCGCATCGTCGCCGTGATCGAGGTACAGTTGCAGATTGATCCGGTCACGCGGATCCACAAACGCCTCCCGGTTGGCCTCCATATCGATCGCCATGTTCAGCTCCATCTCGACGCCCATGCCCAGCCGCCGGCAGATGTTCGCGGCGACCGTCAGCCGGTTCTCATCGGGAACCCGCACCCGTCCGGACGGCGGAATGAACGCGTAATTCGGCTGCATGATCGTGAGGTCGAAGCCCAGCTCGCGCCACTTCTCGACGCCGGGCGCCCTGAACCACGGGATCCAGTGGAATTTGTAGCCGAGCGCATGGATGTCGCGTGCCGCCGTCTTGACGATCGCCTCGTCCGGCGGCGCGATACCTTCGTTCATCCAGTAGAAGCCCCACAGCTTCAGGTGGCGGAAACCGGCCTTGTCCCAGCGCGCGAGGAACGTGCGGAGAAACCACGCGACGGCCTTGGCGCGGTTTTCGTCCGCGGTGAAGTCCTCCGTCACGCCGTCGCCGTCCACATCGCCGAAATCCTTCTGCTTTCCCGAGGGATACGGGATCATGACGATGACCGGCACCACCGGCGCCGCGCTTCCCAGCTGCCGCGCCGTCTCCGCGACCGTCTGATCCAGCGCCGCGAACTCCCGGCCCGGCGCGAACTCCTCGTCCAGATAAAACTCCCAGTCCCGACGGTTGGTCGCGCCGTCGATGTACGCCTGACCGGACGGCGCGCCGCTGTACATCAGGAACAGGAACGCGTCGTAGAACCAGTCGCGTGGCTTACCCGTGCGGTCCACATAGGCCACATACGGCAGAAAATTCTGCGGCCGCCACTGGTTTGTGCCCGCATAAATGAGCATGATGTCGCGCATGCCGTCCGACTGGCGCGACTGCGGCGGGCAATAATCCCCCTGCGCCGCAAACACCAACGAAGACGCGATCAGAAGGGCACCCGCCAAGACTTTCACATTGCTCATGCCATCCCCCGTTTTTGGAATACGTTTTTCTTCCTGAACCCATAGTCTAGCGTGTCCGGCACGGCGGGACAAACAGATTGGCACAAGCGGGCCCAATTTGGGAACATCCCCGTTTCACTGGCTTGGGTCAGACGGAGGAAGCCTGCCAGAGGGAGTCGATTAAGATTGGGATTACGATTATGAAGAAGGCCGTTCCGTCTTATCCTAATCGTGCTCGTAATCGTAATCCTGATTCCAACTTGAAGTGATCGGTCAGTGGAACAGCGGTGGGCGACTTGCAAGATCAAATGAACGTTTTTAGGCTGCGAGTTTATTGAGTTGCT
>CAZOIS010000426.1:0-2394 GCA_964579865.1 uncultured Lentisphaeraceae bacterium
TCAGCGTGCCGCCCTCGACCGTGGTCACCCCGTTGTAGGTGTTGGTGTTGAGCAGCGTCAGCGTACCCGCGCCCCACTTTCTCAGGCCGCCGTCGACGGCCGCACCCGTGTAGAGCGGTTGCTTGATCGAGATGTTCCTGTCGGCCGTATCGACGATCGCACCGCCCTCGCGCACATACACGAAAACGTTGGTCAGCCATTTATCATTGTTATCCGTTCCCACGATGTTCGTCGCGGACCCGAGGAACTCCGTGGTATCCGCCTTGGCGACAACCCTGCCGCCATTGAAATTCACGATGCCTTTCGCATCGTACTTAAAGTCCATGACGAACCTCATCAGGCGGAAGGTTCCCCCCGTATTCACATTGATCACGTTCCCTGCGATCGGCAAGCCGTTGCCATGCGCGATGCGGCAGATACTGGCGTCCAATATCCCCTGATCGCTCACCGTCGTCGTTCCGCTGCCGTTAAAGGCATTCAGCATCTCACGGCTCGAACTTAAATCCACAACGCCATTGGTAATCAACAGGGAACCTCTCACCGCGCAATAGGGATCACCGGTCGTCCGGATTTTTCCGCCCCCCACAATCATCGAGCCGCCATTGATATCGAACCCGACGTTGATTTCGCTGGTATTGTTTGTCGTCACATCGGTTGTGCCCCCCATGACACACACGGTGCCGGCAGACACGCGCAGGGTTGAAATTGAGTTTGTCCGATCCGGCCCCGGATTCAAAGTCAGCATGCCGTTACCGGTTTTTGTCATCCAGCTTCTTCCGACACCGGTGATCACGCCGTAGACCGCTTGCGTGTACCCTTGCGTATCGAACGTTACCGCAATGTTGGTGCTGATATACAACGTCCGGTTGGCGTCAAGCGCATGGTCGGCGCTCGTCTGCAAGGTACTGTTCGCGAGGAAAGTAAGATTCGTCACCGGCTCAGCGGGAACGGCGCCCAGGTTGTGATCGGCGACGATATTCAACGTGCCACCCTTCAACACGGTGGAGCCGTTGAAGGTGTTGGTTCCCCGCAGGTTCAGCGCACCGGTCCCCGACTTCGTCAGCCCGCCGTCATTCGCCGAGCCGCGCAGTTTAGCAATCACCGTGATGTTGCAGTTCGAGGTGTCGAACACCGCGCCTCCGGGCAGCACGTTGACAAAGATGTTCGTCCAGCTCGGGTCATAGGTCCCCAGCATGTTCCGTGTGGCGACCGTGTCGCGCGCCAGAATCGTCCCGCCGTTGAGGTTTATCGTGGCTTTTCGCGTCGGCACCCCCGTTTCAAACTCGAACTCGTTGAGACGGATCGTGCCTCCCGTATTGATGTTGACGCCGGAGAAGCTCGCGCCAACCTCATTCTTGACGATACGCATCCGGTCCAGGATCAGCATGCCGCTGCCGCCGACCGTCGTGAAGCCCGGCGATTTAAAGGCGTTCAAGAGCTCGCCGTTGCTGGAGAGGTCGCAGACCCCGTTGGTGACTAATAGCGTGCCGTATTCGCTGACGCGGGCATAGGGGCCGGCCGTCGTCTTCAGCAGACCGCCGCCGACGACCAACGTGCCGCCGTTCACCCAAAAGGCGGGAGCGGTTTCGGGATTACTGCCCGACTGCGTCACCAGATTCGTCCCGCTGGCCACGTGAATCACCGCGCCGGTGGAGGCCTTGAGCGCGTAAAAGTAATTCTGCCCGTTCCCGCCCGGATCCAGCACGATCTTGCCGCTGGAGTGCAGAGCCCAGACGCCGACATTCGTAAGCGGCGCCGTCAACGTCGCGGTCGCACCCGACGCGACCGTGGGCGAGCCATACATCAGCAGCGGCCCGCCGCTGATGGTATATCCGTCTGCCGTAAAATTCAGATTTTTGAGCGTGACCGCGTCAGCCACAATGCTCTTCGCGCCGGCCGCGCCGAAGGTCGCGTTGTTGGCCGCGTCATTGGTCCACACTTCTCCCGCACCCGTCCAGTTGGCGTCTGATGTGTTCCACATTGCGCCCGATGTCCCCAGCCACGTGTAATCCGCCGCCGCGGCCCCCACGACGAGCAACAGCCCGCCGATGACACTTACCGTCTCCGCTCCGAAACGCAACGCTTCCCGCCTTCTCATGAGTTCTCCTAAATCCCTTTTGTCCGCAGGGCCCGACCTTTACCGCACCGAAATCAGCGTGCCGAAATCGTAAACGAGATAAGCCGTCTTGGCAACCGTGTCGTATTTGACGGTCCAGCGCGGCGGCAGCGCCGCGACCGACCCGAAAGGCGCCGTCAGCGTCCCGGTGCAGCTCGCGACCGTGTACCGCTTGAAGCGGTTAAGCTGCGCCGCATCCTCCACGCCCAGCGTCAGCGCCGAAAGATCCAGATCGCCCCGCACGTGCAGACAATCGCACAGGCCATTGCTGGACACGT
>CAZOIS010000427.1:0-2387 GCA_964579865.1 uncultured Lentisphaeraceae bacterium
AGGCCGATTGCCCCGAGGCCGCCTTGCAGATCGCCGCCGCCGAAATGGCCGCGCTTGTCTGGGGGCCTTGCAACCTCATCCCCGCGCCCGACCACACCGGCGACACGTCCGCCAACCGCAGGCTTGCGAAGGCCATCGCCGCCCACGTGAAGGGAGGGGCCGAGGTCCACGACATTCTCACCCGCACCGCGCCCGCGCCCTCGTCATGCGACCGCCACCGCACCAAAGGCCCCGCCGTCAGCGTGGCCGAGCACCACATCACCCGCCGCGACGCCAAGCCCATTCCCTGCCGCCGCACCTTCATCGTGGACAACGTCCTTGTCGGCGGAAACACCATCCGCGCCTGTTTCAACGCGCTGGGATTCGGCACCGGCCTTGTTTTCGGCGACGCCTCTTACCACCACGACTAATGCACTAATGAACTAACGAACTAATGAACTGGAGGAACACACCATGAACGCAACGCAGAACCCCGTCGGCCAGAGCGCCGAGTTTCACCAGACGTGGCAGGCCCTCATGCAGCAGCTTGAGCGCGTCCTGTCGCTTGCCCACCGGCACAGCCCCAACCGCACCGAGACCCGCGAGGCCGTCAGCATCGCCAAACACCTGCTCGGCAAAGTCGGCGACCGGCTCGACAACGCCAACCCCGAATGAAATCCGTAGGGGCGGCCACGCGCGGCCGTCCCCTTTTTCACTCATCTGTGCGCCCACTTGGTGGGCGCGCAAACCCGAAAGGACACGCCCACATGAACAAACAACCCACCCCCGAAGCACTCGACACACTGCGCACGCTCACCCCGCCCCAGCAACGCGCCGTCATTCTCGACGCCATGCTCGGCGAGGAAGGCGACGCCTTCATCGAGATCATCGACCGCATACACGCCACATGGCAGGCCATGCCCAAGACCTACGAGACCGACGCCCAAGGCTGCGCAGCACTCGCACGGCTTCACTACTTCACCGGCGGCTGTGACTGGTGGATCGTGGAGAAGGACGCCGACTCCGACCACGCGGGCCAGGTGCAGGCCTTCGGAATCGCCGACCTCGGCATGGGCCGCGAACTCGGCTACATCTCAATCCCCGAACTCCTCGAGAACGGGGCCGAGCTGGATCTGTATTTCAAGCCCCAGCCCATCGGCGACCTGCTCACCTAAAATCCACAGGGGCGGCCTCGACCGGCCGCCCCTGTCTTTTCGTCCCCAATAGAACAGCCGCGCCTGTTGAGGCGCGGCTGATACCCAGTATCAAACGCAATCGCTGGGTCTATCTCTTTAACTACCTACGATTAGTAATTTCTTTGATGTTTTCGCCAGAATCTGACCGGATTAAAGAATAGGCGTCTTCGATCGAGTCGGTTTTCCCAATCGAAGTTTCTTTATCACCAAGAAGCCTAACTTCGTCTACGTGATAAACACTGTATCCACTAGGCGATTCCCTAACCCGGTAGAGGTTTTCGCCGCCACCTTCTACTACTACGCGTTTCATTTTTATTTTCTCCTTTTTTATTCTATCCACCATGGATAGAACAAATCTATTTATTCTGTAATAACTTTGGCACCGGTCGCTTGGTTTGTCAATGCTGATTTGTTGCCTTCGTTCCGAAATACCGCCGCGCCCGTTGGGGGCGCGGCCTAAATACTCCCCGCGGCAGCTTGCCCAGCCGCCACGGGTCCCAGTTTCAATAGGGAAGGGCATCAACCCAACAGCCTATAGCCCACAGTCTACAGGCTTCCCAACTTCCCGCGCCTCGCCATGCTGAGGCGCTTGCGTTGCCGCGCCGCCTGCCGCCGGGCCTTCTCCGGCAGCAAGTGCTTTAGGTGCGGATGCGCCTCCAGCGCCCGCTTGAGATGGATCTCCACCGCCTGCGGCGTGACCTCCAGTTCTTCCGCGATCAGCGCGTACGCATCGCCCTTGTAGCGCCGCTGCAGGATCCGGAACGTGCGCGGCGGCAGGTCCAGAAATCCGCGCAGCGCTTCCGCCAGCACCGACAGCGGCAGCGCGTCCGGCCCGTCGGCCGCGCCGCCGACATCCTCCCGATCCGCCCGCGCCTCATCGAACGCCATCGTATGCGAGCTGTCTTCCGTCAGCTTGCAAGACGCGCAGGGCGTGTCCTCATACCGGATGCCGCCATGCTCGGCTTCCTTTATTTTCGCCGCGAATTCACAGTGACTGCAGTTCATTCTCTTGCCCTCCTTCAAACTCTTTTCCTTCAGCCGAAAAATTCTGATCCCCGCCTGCTTCATCAGGGGGAAGGGGGTTGGGGGCGGGGGGCCGCAAAAACACCGTGTGTGTAGTGTCGCGGGCCGTTTCCTGCGCATCCGCGCCCTCATCGACCCGCGCCCGGCACGCGTCGACCACGTCCAACAGCCGGATCAGATCGTCGGCAT
>CAZOIS010000428.1:0-2375 GCA_964579865.1 uncultured Lentisphaeraceae bacterium
CTCGACTTCATCGGGCGTCCACTGCCCGTCCTCCGCCACGACGGCCGCGCACCCGGCCACCAGCTCGCCCTTGGCCTGCGGCGACAGGTCGGCCAGACGCACCAGCGCGTCCATGAGCGCTTGCGGCGTGCAGCTCGAGCGCACGGGCAGAAGCTCACCCAGATTGAACGAGGGCATGTTGCCGGAGCCGAGCCACCACGCGCCGCGCGCCAGAAAATCGTCCTTCGGCTGTCCCGCGTAGGCCAGCGCGCCCAGCACCAGCGAAGCCTCCATCTGCATGCGAGGCGCGGGCACGACCGCCCGCGGCAAGCTGTTCCGCGAGCCGCCCGGAATCAGCCGCGCTTCGATCCTTTTCTCCTGCAGCTGTTCGAACAGCGACGTCTCCCCATCGGCGGCGATCATCTCCCGCACTACGCGCACACAGGCCGCACGCGACGCCGGGTCGCGCTGCCGCACGCCTTCGACCGCCAGCTCCGCGACCATGCGCCGCTCGGCCTGACCCAGGGGACGGAACCGGGCGCGCCACTTCTGCGCGTCGCTCAGGAGCGGCTGCCCCTCCAGAGCCACGATGCGCCCCGCCTGGCGTTCGAACGGGTCGCGGTCCTCGCTCAGCAGCAGGCCGTACAGCACGCCTGCCGCGGCGAACGGATGCGACACCGCGCGGCGCAGCTCGGGGTCCATCGAGTCCAGAAAACGGGTGACCTGCACCACCTCGCCGCCCGCGAAGCCCATCAGCACATTCGTCTCCCGCGACGCGATGCCCTCCGGCGTGTTCTGCAGGTCGTCGAACGTCAGCGTCTGGATCCGCCACGGCGCGAAATCGCCGTTGAAAGACGGGTCCAACGCGCGGATGCGGTCGATGATCGGCGGATGCGAAGCCAAGAGCGCGTCGAGCGTAGCCCCCCGGCCTGAGGCGATCAGAAAGTGCGTCAGCTCCGAGCGGTTCGCGCAGCGCAGCGCATGGCGCAGCGGTGTCGCGCCGATCCGCTTGAGGGCATTCGCCAGCCCGATCGGATTGCGCGTGAACTGCACCGCCGAGGCATCGGCGAGGCATTCGCGCTGGCGCGTCACCGAGCACTGGATGACACGCGCGAAGAAGACGCCGACGCTCCCGATCGACCACAGCACCAGCCCGCACGCGAAGAGAAAAAAGACGATGCCGCTCCCGTCCCGCCCGCTCGGCCGCGTCTCGGACAGCAGGCTCATCAGGCCCCGCCCGGTCACCGAGAGGCAGAGGATGCCGAACAGCACGCCCAGCAGCCAGCTGTTCAGCCGCATGTCGCCGTTGAGGATGTGACTGAACTCATGTGCCACCACGCCCTGCAGCTCTTCGCGAGTCAGCTGCTCCATCGCCGCGCGCGTCACAGCCACCGCCGCGTCGTGCACCGTGAAGCCCGCCGCAAACGCGTTGATCCCGCGCTCGTCGTCCAGCACGAAGACGCGCGGCACGGGAATGCCAGCAGCCAGCGCGAGCTCCTCGACGATGTTCAGCAGCCGGCGCTCGTGAAACGACTCCGCCGCCGCGCCGATCTCGCGGCCGCCCGCCGAACGCGCCACGGCCGCGCCGCCTTCGGCCAGCGTAGCGCGCCGCCACAGCGTCCCCCCGGCAATCACCAGCAGGGTGACGGCGGCCGTGGCGGTGAACCAGATGCGGTTCCACGCGAAGATGCGGAAAGCGGGCTTCCCCGTATCGATCAAGCCGATCGTCTGACGGTCGCCATCGCTCGCTTGATCTAAGCACAGGAACAGGAAGCGGGACGCGAAATAGAACGCCCACACGATGAGGAACACCGCCGCGACATAGTTGAACAGCAACACGCGCGTCTTGCGGCGGGCAGCCTCTTGACGGGCAAAGAAGTTCATAGAGAGCCGACTCAGAACCGGACTTGCGGGGCCTGACGCTCAACGGCGGACTCCAGCTCCAGCGGCTGCGCCGGCTGGAAGCCGAACGCGCCGGCGATCAGGTTGTTGGGGAAGACCTCGCGTTTGATGTTGTACGTCATGACCTCATCGTTGTAGGCCTGCCGCGCGAAAGCGATTCGGTTCTCGGTCGAGGTGATCTCCTCCTGCAGCTGCATCATCGTCTGGTTCGCCTTCAGCTCCGGATACTGCTCGACCACCAGCATCAGCCGGTCGAGCGTGCCGCGCAGCACCTGCTCGGCACCCGAAAGCGCCCGCACGGCCGAGCCGTCGGTCGGCGTCGCGGCCGCGGCCTTGGCGGCGGCGGCCGCCTGGTTGCGCGCCGCGATCACCGCCTCCAGCGTCTCGCGCTCGTGTTTGAGGTAGCCCTTCGCCGTTTCGACGAGATTGGGGATCAGGTCATAGCGCCGCTTCAGCTGCACATCGATCTGTGCGAAGGCGTTCTTGAAGCGGTT
>CAZOIS010000429.1:0-2362 GCA_964579865.1 uncultured Lentisphaeraceae bacterium
GCCCGCAGGCATCGTATGCGGGCAGAAAGGCCACCATGAAACGCAAACGCTACACCCCACCCGAAAAGCCCCACGAACTCGACATCCTCAAAATGCTCACCACGCCCGAGCAATACACGGTCATCACCGACGCCATGATGGGCGAGGAGGGCGACCACTTTGTTGAGTTGATCGACCACATACACGCCATGTGGCAGGCCATGCCCAAGACCTACGAGACCGACGGCCAAGGCTGCGCCGCACTCGCACGGCTTCACTACTTCACCGGCGGTTGCGACTGGTGGATCGTGGAGAAGGACGCCGACCCCGATCACGCGGGCCAGGTGCAGGCCTTCGGAATCGCCGACCTCGGCATGGGCCGCGAACTCGGCTATATCAGCATCCCCGAGCTACTCGAGATTGGCGCCGAGCTGGATCTATATTACACGCCCAAGCGGATGGGCGAACTCCTCGACTAACCCCGCGCGGGTGGCCTTCACCGGCCGCCCTTTTTTGTGCCAAAAAATCCGCCGCGCCACCGGCGCGGCCTGAAATCCCCGCTACAGCTTACCCAGCCGCCGCGGGTCCCGGATAAGGAACATCCGCATCTCCCTTTAGTTAGCCTCATTGACTTTCACCTCACCGCATGTAATCATTCTAATTCTTTAGGCAGGACGCGTATGCCCATGCATCACATAGAGGCGATACGGCTTTCCGCCCGAAACGAAACGAAGAAAATGGCATGAAACGAAAAGCTCTCATTGTGCTGGCATCAGTTGCGTTGCTCTGGGGACTGCTCTTCGCACTACAATTTACTCTTGTCGGGTATATCCTTATCGGTACGTGTGGGACGGAATACTATAGAACATCAAACTTTTGGCGCGAAAAAATAGAAAATGAAGGCGATTTGCCTCCATCTTTTAGTCTGCAATTTGGAGGCTGTACTTCGAAGCAAGGGACGATTGTGCCGTGCGTTCTTTTGTACAGCCTCGACGATCACATAAATATGCTTGTGGATTTTAGTGTTCCCCGTGATTGGGCCGGAGCCCAGTACCTTGATCTGACAAGGCTGGATCTTGTTCTGCAAGACGGAAGGCGAGAGGAGCTTGTCCGTCAACCAGGTCCTGGCAAGACTGTTTGGGGAAGGCAGGGAGGCATCGTCACACGAACTGATTGCTACGCGTCCGGAAGTCCGGTCCGATTTTACTTCGGAGAACACCCAAACGCACGAAGGTTTTATGAATACAGCGGAGGGCAGTTGAAGGGGGCAATACAGGAATCCGCAGAGCAGGGGCAGGCACATTTCTTCTCGACATTATGGCCGCCGACCGAGCAGGTCACTCTTATAGCAGAAGGGACGTGTCATCTGGATACCAGGCGAGAGGATCATCCGTTTAAACAGGTTTCCACTTGGACGATCAAGCGAGGCAGTGGTTTCCGAAAAGTCTGGTTGCCCTAGCGTTAACTCAACGTAAACTGAGAGTCACCAATCGCCGCGCCCGTTGGGGGCGCGGCCTTTGTTTTCCCGCGACAGCTTGTCCATCTTCCGCAGGTCCCGAACAACGAACAGCCAAGAGGTGTTTGCAACGCCCAGCCGACTACGCGACGCTCACACGCCGCCTGCCTCCGTTCTTTGCCCTTCCGCCCCGCCGCACACCGACAACAGGCTGCGCCACTCGACCACGCGGTCCCCGCCTTCCAGCACACCTTTGCTCTCCTTCGGAAGCAACGGCATGACGATGTTCACGAAGAACCACAGCGGACGCTTGCGCAACGCCCCTTCAAGCGCGGCCTCCAGAATCTCGATGTTCTCATCCCTGGCCACGATGCGGTCCAGCGCGCCCAGCGCCTTGGACCTTCCCGACACCAAGCCTTTCGGCTTGCCCGCCGGGTTGCCGGACGTGCCCGGCTGGAAATGTCCCGTCTCCGTTCTCTCGATACCGCTCATGTCATTCACTCCCGTTATACAGCCCCGTTCAACATCGCCGCCATGTCCGTCACCTGACGGAACCGTTCCCCGTTCGGAGGCAGGCCCGCGTTCGCAAGCAGGCAGACCAGCGCCGTTTCTAGGTCCGCCGTGCTCAACGTGTTGCCCGCGCCCTTTTCCGCCTGCCGCTCGCACGCGTACTTGCCGCATGCCAGCACCGGATCGTACACATGCCCCGGCTTCTCCCCGAAGTCCGGTGGCCGCCGCCAGTAGACCGTCGCCTCCGACGCGTCGCGGATCACCGCGCCGCACACGTCGCACACCGCGACTGGCCCGGTGCTCCCGTCCTTGAACAGCATCATCTTGATAACCATCGCCGTCTCTCCTTCCGCGCCCAGTCAAAGGCCGGTCGCCGCCGCCTTGTCATCCTCATCCAAAAACGCCTGCTTCCCCCTG
>CAZOIS010000430.1:0-2361 GCA_964579865.1 uncultured Lentisphaeraceae bacterium
CCGGGGACAGTCGGGGCCAGGCCGGTGCCGATGATCATCTGCGCGGCGCTGAACGAGGCGTCCGCCTCGAACTCGCCGATGCCGCCGTTCCGGCCGACCTGCAGATAGGTCCCCGCGCTGAGGCTGCCGCCCGTGTGAACCAACCTGCCGAAGGCCCCGGACTGATACCCCACATGGATGTTGGCGGCGGTGATCGCCGCGCCGGCGTTGGTGACGGTCCCGCTGCCGCCCGCCACGTTGCCGATTCGGAAATCCCCGGTCATGCCCAAGCTCCCGCCGCTGAGCACGGCCTTGCCTTGACCGGCCTCGCCGACGACGACGTAGTTCTTTCCAGTAATGGAGCCGCCGTTCAGCATCAGCGTGCCGCTGCTGCCGCTCACGCGCCCGACCGTGCATGTTCTGGCGATCGACACGTCACCGCCGTTGATTTCCACCCATGCGTCGCCGCGGTAGCCGATCGTGGCATCAGAGCGCAACAACAGGCTGCCGCCGTGCTGCACGAGCGTACTGCGCGCAGGCGCGGCATTGTTCGCCACAACGAGTTGATTAGCCTCCACAGTCGCGCCGTTATTGGTCAGCACACCCACGCCGCCATTGCTGCTGACATAAAGGTTCGAGGCGCAATACAGCGCGCCGCTCTCCAGCGTCCCCAGGCCGGGATAGTACCGGCCGATCACGAAATGCGTCGCGCAGGTCAGGCTGCCGCCGTCCAGCCGGAACCAGGCGGTGCCGGGGTAGTTCTGGTCGCCGGTCGCAAACATGGCGCATTCGGCAAAAACGCCGTTGGTGACGGTCAGCGCGTGGCCGTCCTCCGCTCTGGTTGACGTGGCGTTGATCCGCACGTTGTCGTTGGTCGAGGGCAGTTTGCCGTAGGGCGTGCCGCCGCTGTTGTAGATGATCCAGCCGGCGACATGGCCCCACGGGTAATAGCCCGGTCCGGTTGCCGAGTAGTATAAGTCCTCAGCCGACACGCTCGTTATGGCCACCCCGAGAACCGCGAATCCGACCCGCATTTTATTCTGACTTTTCATAGGTGTTATTGTTTGTCTTGTTTAGATCGAACCTCTTCTTCCTGTCAAAAAACCGGCGCGTCGGACCAGCGCTCCCCGCTAATAAATCGATAGGACCGTTCCTTTTCGCTCCGCAGCCAGAACTGCGAACCAGCCGATGTTATAGTCGCCGGAAGCGGGCGCCGTGAGCGGCGTTTCGGTTGAGATCAGGCGGACGCTATCCGGCACGCTCTCGCCGACCTTAACCCAGTCGCGTCCGTCGTGGCGGAAGAGCAGAACCCCGCTGTCGGTCGGCTTGAGCTTCGCGTGGTCATAGCGGAAGATCAGCGAGACGCCGGTAAAAGAGGCTTTGCTCAAAGCGACCTTGTCGCTGTAAACGCCCACGCACCAGAAGCCGAGCGGACGCAGGCTGTCAGGCAGGCCGGCCGGGATGTCCCGACGGTCGGACGCGCAGAACCCGCCACGCAGGTAGCGGGTCTCCAGCGTGTCGGCGGAGAGGGTCAGGCCCACGCCGTTGACGAGTTCCGGCACCGTCTTGGTGTAGAGATCTCCCAAACAACAAGCCGCCGTAGCCGCCGTGGGGAACGTCAGCCGGGTCCGGGGATAGAGGACGCGCCCCCTGTTGACCGCGTACCAGCCGTTGGCGCCGGCCGCGCCGTCGGGAAGGTCATGGTTGACGACGGCGATCCGGGTGAAATCCAAGTCGCGCTCCTCGCCCTCGCCGTCGGCCACGATCACGCCGTTGTTGATCATCCGGAGCGTTTTGCCCGCATCCGAACACGCGAACCGGCCCCAGCCGCGAATCTGTGCCGCGCCGTCCGCATCCTGCCGCACGAACAGGTTGGTCGGCGTCGCACGAGTGTTCTCCAGCCGGATCGTGCCGCCCTTCATGAACAGGTTTCCGTTCCGGATCCGCAGCAAATGGCTGACCACCCCCGTGACGCCGTCGGCCACCGTCACGGTGCCCTCGCCGAGCGGGTCCGCGGGCGTCGTGCGGTTGCCGATGCCCATGACATAGACGCCGAAATCGGCCCCCGCCTCGAATTCGCCGACGCCGCCGTTAAAGCCGACCTGCAGCGACGAGCGCTTGTCCGCCGGCCGGCAGTCCAGCTTCCCGCCGCGATGCACCAGCCGTCCGAAGGTGCCCGCCTCGTGTCCCACGTGCAGCCGCATGGCCGAGACGGTCGCGCCGGCGTTGGTGACGACGCCCCGGCCGCAGGGGCCATAGCCGCCGATGAAAAGATCGGTGCCGCAGAACAGGGAACCGCGCTCCAGGACCGCCAGGCCGGGATAATGCAAGCCGATGACGGTCGCGGTCCGGCTCGCGAGGCTGCCGCCCTCCAGCCGCAGG
>CAZOIS010000431.1:0-2361 GCA_964579865.1 uncultured Lentisphaeraceae bacterium
GTAGGCCATGTAGGCGTACACCCACTTGTCTTTGAAGCGGACGATGATGGCCTGCGAGAAACTCGAGTACCGTTCGACATTGCTCGTGCCGCTCAGGTTGGCGTAGTTCAGCATGACTAGAGCTCCCAGTTGCCGACGGGCTTCTGCGGCGGCGTCCGCTGTTGCGGGCGCTGCCTGCGTTTGGCCCAGACCTGCCGGAACTTCATCTTCCAGTTGCGGATCGGGCGGTTGAAGGTGTCGCGCCACTCGGGCGCGTAGCATTCGATGAACTGCCTCGCGATGGCGAGCGGTTCGGGCATATTCAAGCCCGCCGCGTAGTCGGCGACCTCGGCCTCGGTCGGCGGCTCGAAGGCGTGGCGCGGTTTGGTCGGTGTTTTCATAGCTCCCAGTCTCCTACGGGTTTCGGGTTCTTGTTGTCCGGCGGCGCCGCCGGCTTGCCAGTGAAGTGTCCGATGGGCGTGACGCCGAAGGTGATCTTCTTGCGGGTGGCACCGCCGCCCGAGATGACGCGGATGTAGCCGGCCGCGATGAGCTCCTGATAGGCTTTGAGGATGGTGGGCTGCGACATGCGGGTTTCGCGTTGGATGGCCGAGGTGGGCAGCGAGGTCTGCCACGTCTTGTTCTTGAGCGCGTCGCACAGCAGGGACTCCCACACGATCAGCGCGGCGTACCGTTTCGCCTTGAGCAGGTCGAGCCGCGCCTGTATGGGGAGGGGCATCCATCGGCTGTTGAAGGAGTCATGCGGCATTCGCTAGGCCTGCGGTTTCAGGAGGTGCAAGACGTCGCTTTCGAGATAACCGCGGGCCTGCGTCCGGCCGGGCAGCCGGACCGGCCGGAGGATGCCCTGGGCGACCCAGTTGTTGACCGAGCGCGTCGTGACGCGCAGGAGCGCGGCGACCTCCTCCCGCGTCAGGAGCCGAACGTTGCCGGGGCCGGAATGCTTGAGGTTGGACATGTTTCGCCTTTCTTCTTTTTGTTTCCTTCGCGGCAAACGTAACACTAAATAAGAAGTCGTGTCAAGTCGTGTGACGATTAACATTGCGGATGGCGGCGGCGATTTCGTATGCTTGGGCCATGAAAACGCCCCTGCCCGACCTCTTCGACCGCGACAAGAACTTCGCCCCCGCCGCGCAGGCGCTGCGCTCGCGCAAACGCGAGGCGTTCTGCCAGGAGGTGGCGGGCGAGTGCTGGGGCAATAACACCGAGGCGTACTGCAGGGCGTTCGGCGCGGCCGACCGCGACGCGGCGGGCGCGTCGGCGGCGCGGCTGATGCGCGACGCGACGGTCCGGGCGCGGATCGCGTTCCTGCGCGACGAGTCGGTGGAGCGCATGGGCGTGGACCGGCTTTGGATCCTCGAAAAGCGCAAGCACATCGCGGAGCACTCGCGCAACGCGGCCGACAGGCTGCGGGCGCTTGAGGATCTTGAAAAGAGCCTCGGGCTGACCGAGCCCGTGAAGATCGCGGTCGAGCAGAACACGAACGTGAACGTGTCCGGCATGGCCGGGGTGGTCAAGATCGAGAACGCGGCGGAGTTCGCCCGCATCATGGAGGCCGTCCGCGCGGCCGGCGAACGCGAGGCGGCAAAGCCGGTCGATGTTACGCCGGGCGGGCGCGACGCATCCGGAAATCCGCATTGACCTGACTGCCGCCTGAGCTTAACCTAACAGGGAAAGGTGCGGCGGCGCGGCGTGTGCCGTTGCGGGGGTGCGACGCATATCATTTCGGATGCCAAGAGTTCTGATTTGCGTGATACAGAATACGATGTTCGGCAAAGGAGAGATAGCATGCAACCTTATCGAGGAGACGGGCATTTCCAATGGAGCATGGGGGGATGGTTCGGAACGCAAATTGGATCAACAGCGTGGTTAGTTTTTCTAGGCATCGCTCTCGCCTTTGTTGACATTCTGGGTGGCCTTGTGTTGTTGGTCTGCGGCTTCATCCCCAATATAGTAGGCTATATGATGTGGCGACGTAGAGATCGACTAGCCCCATACCCTGCCATGCGAAAATTGATTGCTACGGTTTTCTTATTCACGGTGATCGCACTTGGCTATGGAAACTATTATTGTTACCTAAAGGATGCAGAGTATCTGAGCCGAGCAAAGCAAAGTGTAATGATTCTTTTAATATTTCCGGTGGCAATGCTGATTTTTCATTACCAAGAACAAAACGGGAGACGATTAAGAGCCCAACAAGGTGGTGGTGAGGAACGTCGCTGACACGCCGTCCCTCACCAGCGACATTGCACCCTAACTACTTTTGAGCCGATTGCTGCGCAAAAATTCCCGTGTGATTTTTTTGTGCAAATTTTCAAAAACAGTGTCTCCCGCCAGAGGCCGCCCCCCCTTCCCCCCTTCCCC
>CAZOIS010000432.1:0-2333 GCA_964579865.1 uncultured Lentisphaeraceae bacterium
CCGCCGACACCCCGGTCTTCAGCACGACGAACATCGCGGAGCTCGCGTTCACGGATTTCGGGCCCGATGGCGGCCTCAACCAGGGCTCGCTGTACTATTACGGGCTCTACACCATCGACACGGACGAGACCTACTCCGCCGTCTCTACCGCCACCGTGTGGACGCAGGTGCAGTCCGTTGGCTTCACGAACGCCATGGAGAACATGGCGCTGCTCGATCGCACCGACGGATCGCGCTGGGGCGTGGAATCCAACTACGCCCACAGCGGCAGCGCCTGCATTACCGATTCGCCGGGTGGCGACTACCAGTCCAATCAAGGCACAACCTATCTCCGCTTCTGCGTCGATCTCTCAACGGCGGCGTGGCCGGTGCTGCGCTTCCACGACCGCTACGCCATGGGCGCCGGCGACTGGATGGCGGTGGAGGTGTCGGTCAACGAATCGAGCTGGGCGCGCGTCTATGGAATCTACGGCGCCGGAACGCGGTCGGCGTGGCGGCCGCAGGAGATCGACCTCTCGCCGTGGAAAGGGCAACCGAACGTCCGCATCCGGTTCGGCGTCGGCGTCGACGGCAATCCGTCCACGGTGGCCGATGGCTGGGCACTCGACTATCTCTCCGTGACCGATCTGGGCGACGCGCGCAAGCCGTATCCGTTCTACGACGGCTTCGAGGGTGAGGCGTCCGAATGGATATCCTCCATCTGGACGCCGGCGCAGGGGACGGCCTACCAGGGCGAGGTAGAGGTTCGCAACGGCAATGGCGTGAATTTGATGAGCGACATGACTTTCATTTCGGCGCTGGCTGGCGCCGTCGATCTGACGACGGCCGTGAATCCGACCGCTACGTTCTGGGCTAAGGGAACGCTGAACGACTACACGCAGGTCCGGCTCCAGGTATCGTTGAACGGCGGCGTCGCGTGGGCCGATCTGCCCGCCTGCAACATCAACAACGGCGCCTCGCTGCCGAACTGGACGAAGTTCCAGGCTTCACTCAGCGAGCATATTGGCAAGACGATCCGTCTGCGACTCTACACCCAGACGTACTATGGGGCCGCGCCCGTCGCCGCGTTGTCGATCGATGCGTTCGGCGTCGGCGAGGAGGCACCGGAGGCGCCGACCCTCGTCTCCCCGGCGAATCTGCAAGGCGTGCCGACCGTGACGCCCACGCTTGTCATCTCGAACGCCTTCGACTGCCAGACCGATCCGCTCTCGTACGGCTTCGAAGTCTACAGTGACGAGGCGCTCTCGAACCTCGTCGCGGTGGTTCCCGTTCTCGCCTCCGGCATCGACACGACATCGTGGACCGTCACCCCCGCGCTGGCGGACGATGCCCAGTACTGGTGGCGGTGCCGCTCGATCGACAGCGGGGATCACGCGAGCGGCTGGAGCGAGACGGGCACGTTCTTTGTGGCTCTGCAGAACACGCCGCCGGATGCGCCGCTGCTCGTGTCGCCATACGGGGACGCCACGCTGCCTGACGCAAACGGCTATTTCGTCTGGTTCGCCAGCGACGATCCCGATAACGGTGATGCGGTGACTGGGTATGAGGTCCAAATCGCTGCGGACGCGGCGTTCACCAACGTGCTGATGTGGGCCGAGACGGGAGCGCAGCCCGCCGTGTTGCTCATTCAGTTCAAGGAGTGGCCGGGGTATGAGAGCCTGGCGGTGAACGCCCGCTACTACTGGCGTGTCCGGGCCGTTGACGGCTGGGGCGAATCCTCGGCATGGAGTTCGGCTTCTTTTATATACGGAACACAGGTCGAGCCGCCGCCCGAAGCGGAACCGGTGAGGATCACCGGCATGACGCTGGCTGACGGCGTAATCAGCTTGGTTTGGACGGTGTCCGAGAGGCCCGTTCATGTCGAGGGGACGCCAAGTCTGGCAGTTCCGCAGTGGTCGGTGTTGCCGGGGTCGGAGTCGCTGTCCACCAACGGGTTCAGCTTCATCGCCGTGACGAACGTGCCGCAGTACTTCTTACGCGTCGTGACGGAGTGAGGCTGATCCGCTCTCGCCGATCTGCAGGACCCGCCGGAAAATCGCTCCGGCGGTAGATCCGCGTCTCGACGCGTCCCGATTGATTCGGGCTCTTGATTAGGGTTGCCTTTGGAAGTTCAACAGGTGTAAATTCTAAACAACATCATATACCTGTCCGCAGGGGGGGCGGTTCCGAATGCGGTGTTCTGAGGATGCGATTCGCCTCGCCGGGCCTTTCCGTCCGGTCCGTTCAACACATCATGAAAAGTAACAAACGTCAACGGGCTTTCGGTTTCGAGCGGAAAGACTTCTCCATTTCGCGGCGGGGCGCGTGGGGACAGGTCACGATCGCATCGATTC
>CAZOIS010000433.1:0-2329 GCA_964579865.1 uncultured Lentisphaeraceae bacterium
GGCGGCGTCATGAAGACCGTCAGCCCGTACCCGCCGGTGCCGTTATAGTAGGACACGACGATGTCGTGCCAACCGGCGGCCAGCGTGATCGGCTTCAGAATCCGGCCGGCATTACGGCCATACGCCTGGCTGAAGTTGTTGGAAACGACCATCGAACCGTCGATAAAGACCATGCTGCCGTCATCGCTGGCCGTATCGAAGCGGTACTCGCCGGCGGTCTCCGCCAGGAACTTGCCGGTCCAACGGTTCACGCGGAAGTCGCCTTTGTTCTGGAAAAACGCGCCGGCCGAGCCGAAGCTGAACACGTTGCTCACCGAGCTGATCGCGATCGTCGCCGGCGCGAACGGCGTCAACACCTGGTTCAGTTTCGCCAGAGAGACCAGCGTCGTGACGGTGGCGTAATGCCGCAGCGCCGTGTTGGAGAAATCGTAGTACTCGCCCAGCAGGCCGTCCATCCCGTAGAGGTTCGTGCCGACGTTCAGGGTCGCGCCGGACACCAGGTCGACGTTGCCGGCCAGCACCGATCCGGGCCACATCGTCAGATTGCCCATCGCGACGTCGACGTCGTAGATCTCCGCGCCCGTCGTCAGCTCCAGGATGCCCGTGCCGGTCTTGTTCATCCCGAGGCTCCGCGCGACCTTGCCGTTGAACTTCGACCACTGGTTGTTGTCGCCGACCGTGACCGAGGTGGCCGTCGCCAGGGAGTCCGTCACGATGCCCGCGCCATACAGGCCGTTCAGCGTGACCTCGAAACCGTTGACGTCCAGCTTGGAAGCCGGCACATAGTTCAGGTTGTTCACCGTCACGTTTCCGCGGTTATGACCGGAGGGAATGCCCGTCAAGTTCCCGATCTTGAGCGCCCCGTTATCGATCGTCGTGTTCCGCGTGTAGAACTGCGGCACATCCATGGTCAGCGTCCCGCTACCCGTCTTGCGGAAATTGAGAAAAGGCCAGCCGCCGATGCCCAATGGATTGCCCACCGCGGTAGACCAGTCGAGGTTCCCGTTATAATAAACGGCGAACGTGCCGTCGACGCCGTTGACCATGGCGTTCGTGTTCCAGCTGAAGTTGCTGCCGTTGCCCACGTTGATGGTGCCGGTGTTCAGCGTCAGTGTGCCGTCGTAAGTGTTTTGGGTCCCGCCCAACACGACCGCGCCGCTGTCGGTGTTGGTGATCGGCCCCGAGCCGTGCAGGCTTCCCAGCATGGTCGTCGTATAGCCCCCCCATTGGTGCAGAACCATGCCGTCCGGACCGACCGTCAAGCCGCGGTTAGCGTTGATCGTGAAATTTCCGCCGGGGCGGAAGACACCCCGGTTGAAATAGATGTTATCGTCATCCGGAACGGCCGGCACTTGACCCAGTCCCCCGTCGTTCTGCAGGTTCAGCGTGCCGTCATTCGTGACGATCGTCCCGCCCGAATACGTGTTGTACGAGCCCGAAGGCCGCACCATGCCGTAGCCGTCGATCACCAGCGTGCGGGGTGTCGCGCCGTCGTCGACCAGGTTGGTCAGGACAAGGCCATAGTTGCCGCTCGCATAGGCCACGCGTCCGCCGCCCGTGCGGTAGACGTTGCCCTCGGGCGTGATGACGCCGCTGTAGTACAGATTCGCCTGGTCCGTGCCGATCTTGATTCCCGGCAGACCTGTAAGATCCAGGTTGATTCCGGCACAGTTGGCACCGAGGATGAGGTATCCTTGCGAATCGGGCTTGATACGGTTCACGATTGACGCGGGGATGCCGGTCGCGTTCAGTTTGAGCGCGGCGCCGTTATAGATGCCAATGTCAGGAACCGTCACCGTCGCGGGATCGCCCAGCGCGTTGACATGGCCCATCGAGAGCGTGCCGCCGTTGATCGTCGTGCCGCCGGTATAGCTGTTGTCACCGGTGAGGTCGAGCACGCCTGCAGGACCGCCGTTGACTGTCACGCTGGCCGCGCCGTCGATGGCCGGAGAATAGGTGTTACCCGTATTGACCGGAGCAAAGACGTAATTCCCGCCGTACGGCGTGTACGTGCCGCTATAGGCCACGCCGGAAGAGAAACCCAACCGGAGATTCGGCCACGCGCTCAGATCGATGTTTTCTGTCGCGTTCGACGCGGTCAGCGCGATCGTGCCCGCCGAATTCGGATCCATCCGCCCCATCAGCTGGGCCACGCCGCCCGCCTTCGCATAGGCGATCGAGGCGTTCGCCGCCACCGTGACGGCACCGGCGTACCCCGCCGGAAGGCCGGAGGCATTGCTGAACAGCAGGTCGCCCGCCGTCACCGTCACGTCGCCGGTGATGGTGTTCGCGCCGCTCAGGGTCAGCGCGCCGTTGCCGATCTTGGTCA
>CAZOIS010000434.1:0-2328 GCA_964579865.1 uncultured Lentisphaeraceae bacterium
CGCATCGCGCTCACTGCAGCAAGATGAGGGTGCCGCGCGGGCTGACGAGGTTAATTTTCGTGCGGTCACCGTTGTAGCGCAGCGTGCAGTTCTCCACGCCCGCCACGGTCCAGCCGCTCAGGTCCGCCGGGCCGATGACGGGCTGGCCCGAGATGAAGACCGTCGACACGGCGGGCGGCTTGAGCCCGGCGGTGAATGACGCAACCTGCAACACGCCGTGGGCCGGGAAGGTGAGCGTGCCGCCGACGGTGATCAGGTCGGACGCGCCAGAGGCGTAACGCCACGACAGCCGCGCGCCGGGCGCGAGCGTGAGGTCGCCGCCGACCGCGAGCGAACCGCACGCCGCTGCTGTGCCGGCCCGCAGCAGCGCGTTGCTGGCCACGGTGACGTCGCCGCCGAGCATGCCCGAAACGTCGACCGCGAGCGTGCCCGCGCCGACCGTCACCGGGCCCGTGGCGTCGCCGGTTCCGGTGAGGGTGAGCGTGGCCGGGCCGGCCTTGACCCAGCCGCCCGCGCCGGTGAGGGTGCCCGCGAATTCGCAGTCGCGGTCGAGGTCGACGGTGACGGGGACATAGGCGGCGTCGGCGACCTCCTCGTTGCTGAGGCCGTAGAGGTGATACGTCTGGTTGCTGAACGCCGACTGGACGGTGATGGCCATGTTCGGCGAGGCGGCGGTGTAGCGGTAGCCGATGAAGTTGGGGTACATCTGATCCGGGTTGAAGGTGACCTCCTCGCTGACCGGGCCGGCCCCGTCGGGGTCGAAGGTCAGGGTCTGCGTGCGGCTGCCGCCCCAGCCCCACGAGCGGTTGTAGCACCGCACCTCGTAGCGCTTGCCGGGGACGAGCCCCGTGAGGGTCATCGTGGCGGAGCCGGGCCACTGGAAGCCGTAGTCCATGTCGTACAGCAGGTTGAAGACGCCGCTGGCGGTGTCCACGCCGTACGCGCCGCCCGGCGAGTTGCCGGCATTGATCAGCGGCGGGAAATTGGCGAAGCCGTAGCCGTTGAACGAGCCCGACGGGGTCTGGACTTTGTTGAACGTGACGCCGTTGATGACCGCGACGACAGCGCGGGTGCCGAAGTCGAGCAGATGGGTATAGGTCTTGGAGGAGGAGATGTCCACGCCGACGTCGTTCGTGAAGTAGACCGTGCGGATCAGATTGGTGACCGGATAGGGCGCGAGGCCCGCGAGACTGAAGGTGCCCTCGCCTTCGAGTCCGCCGAGGCGGACATCGCCGGCGGGCGCCGCGACCGTGGCCCCGGCGCGCACGACCACGCCCGAGAGCACGGAGGCGCCCGCTTCGAGCGCGAGCGTGCCGGCCTGCACGTCGACCGGCGCGACGAGGGTGTTGGCGCCGCCGAAACGCTGCGTCCCCGCGCCGCGCTTGACCAGCGTGCCATACCCCGTGACGGCGCCGGTGTGGCGCGGCATGCTGCCGGCGGGCGTATCGAGCGTCAGCGCGGGAGTCTCGTTGACCTCCTCGTTGGTGAGGCCGTAGAGGTGGCAGGTATAGCCGCTGTTGACCGAGACCGCGCGGATCGAAACGGTGCCGGCGGCGTCGGCCGTGTAGCGGCACTCGACGCGGCTGCGCGCGATCGTGTCGAGGTCGTGGAAGACCGAGCCGAGGACGGTCGAGCCGGCCGTGAAGGTGAAGGTCACGTCGCGCGGCGAGTCGGGCACGAGGGAGCCGAAGTAACGGAAGTAGAGGCGGGCCTCGTAGGTCTGGCCGGGGCGCAGGCCGGAGAGGGTCAGCGTGAAGTCTTTGGCGTTATAATGGAAGTCCCAAAGCAGGCGGTCGACGCCCGTGCGCGTATCGTCTTTCGGATCGCCATTCCAGGATTCGGTGGGCGGGGTGAGCGTGCTCCAGGCGTAGCCTTCGGCGCTGCCGCTCATGCCGGCCGGGGTGAAGGTCACGCTGTTGACGGTGGCGGGATTGCCGTTGGCCGGGAAATCCAGCTTGTGCGTGTAGGTCTTCGCCGCCGAGATGCCGGAGTCCGCGTCGCCGGTGAAGGCGATGACCCGCGGCCACGCGGCGGCGGGCGGGGGCAGGGCGGGAGCGGGGGACTCTTCGTTGGACAGGCCGTAGAGGTGGCAGGTGTGGGCGCTGATGTGCGACACCACGCGGACCGAAAGGGTGCCGGCGGCATCGGCCGTGTAGCGGCAGCTGACCCAGCTCCGCGTGATCGTGTCGGGGTTGTGATCGACCGAGCCGATGAAGGCCGAGCCGGCCGTGAAGAAGAACGTCACTTTGCGGGGGCTGTTGGGGTTCGCGCCGCCGTAGCTGCGGAAGTAGAGGCGCGTCTCATAGGCCTGGCCGGGGCGCAGGCCGG
>CAZOIS010000435.1:0-2325 GCA_964579865.1 uncultured Lentisphaeraceae bacterium
TGATCGTAAATGAACGCGATCTTCAGGCCCGGCATCGGCTCGCAGACCGGCCACAAGACGCTCTTGCCCTTCACGGCCTCGGCGATGTTTTCGACCACGTAGGCCACGTGGGTGTCGCCCTGGATGGCGGCGGCCATCGGGCTGTCCGGCTCAAAATAGAGCCACTCCACCTTGTACGGGCTCACGCCCGCGTCGGTCACCCAGACCTTGAGCGGCTCCACATACATCATCCCTTCCATCTTCTCGAAAACAGGAATCCCCGTGTGATGATACGTCATGACATTTCTCCCTTGTTGAACTTAAAAACCCACTCCCGGCACCGAGAAGCGCAGACCCGCGCCGTCGTGGTACGTCGCGTACTCGGTCACAATCGCCCCGTCCTTACCGCCCATCATGAAGTGCCACGTCTCGGGCGCGGGCAGCTTGTGGATCGAGCCGTCGGCTTCCCACCGCTCGACATGCACGCTCTTGAGGTGCGGGATCTGGACTTTGGACAGCATCGCCTTGGCTTCCGGATACGTGTCGAGATTGGGCTCGCCGACCTCGCTGAATCCATACACATAACCGTGGCGCACCTGCCAACTCTCGATCTTGCAGCGGAGGGCCTTGCCGTCCTTGTCCGCCGTGGGCAAATGGCGGTGTTCGGCGATGCTCTGGTTCGGGAGCAGATAGATCTCATGCCCGAAATAGCCCTCCGCCTTCTCATTCACCCAAATCACGCCGCCCATGCCGAACGAGGCGAAATCGCCCTTGGCGAAATCGACCGCCCAAAAGAAATTGTCGTCCTTTTTCAGCGCGCCGTAGACCGGCACGTTGAACCGGGTCATCATGTCGAAATAGGCCTGCTTGGCCTTCGCACCATCGAACTTCCCATCCTTATAGAAATCCGCGCTCTTCATCTGGATCGTCTCCTTGTTAGCCTTGCATCCGCAACACGCCGTCGAACACCCCGTCGTCAGCCCCACCATCCCCGCGCCCAAACCGGCAACCATCATGCCGACCAGCACGTTGGGAACAACACTCGTTTTTTTCATCAACCCATCCTTTCCCGTGATCGCGCCTGATGCGGCGCTAAGCGATTTTTTATCGTAATCTCATGATTTTACCTTACCCCTCCCCTCCTGTAAACCGGAATAACCGAGTTTTGACCTTGCCGCGATCGTCACCCGCCGCAGCGGGACGGGGTTGCGGGACCGCGGGCCGACAGGTATGATATGCGGGCATGACAACCCCTCTGGCCTGCTGGATGATTTTCGGCATCACCTACTGCGGCATCGCGGCGGGCGGCGTGCCGGGCCTGACGATCGACCGCACCGGCATCGCTTTGCTGGGCGCGATCGCCATGGTGACGACCGGCGTGCTACCGCTCAAATCCGCCCTCGCCTCGATCGACGCGCCCACGCTCCTCTTGCTGTTCGGACTGATGCTGGTCTCGGCCCAGCTCCGTTTGAGCGGGTTTTACGCGCGCGCCGCAGAGGCGCTCAGCCGACTGACGGCGCACCCCAGACGGTTCCTCTTCCTGCTCATGGCGGTGAGCGGCGTTCTGTCGGCGGTGTTGGTCAACGACATCGTCTGCCTCGCCTTCACCCCGATCCTGACCGTGGCCGTGCTGCGGGCCAGGCTGAACCCCATGCCGTATCTGATCGGCCTCGCCAGCTCCAGCAACATCGGTTCGGCGGCAACCCTCATCGGCAATCCGCAAAACATGCTGATCGGCCAGATGGGAAAGCTCCATTTCGGACATTTCCTGCTCTGGTGCAGCGTACCGACGCTCGCGGCCATGGCCGCCGCCTATGGCATCCTGCTCTTCCTCTACCGCGGCCGGCTCGCCAGCGAAAAATCGTCTCCTCCGGCGTCAGACCTTTGGCCTCAAACCGACGGCCAGCCCTCTTGGCAGATGTGGAAGGGGCTGCTGGTCATGGCGGGGGTCATCGCGCTTTTCTTCACGAGCGTGCCGCGCGAGATCACCGCGCTGACGGCCGGAGGGATTCTGCTGTGCAGCCGCCGCATGGACGTGCGGCGGCTGTTGGGCTTGATCGACTGGAGCCTCATCATGCTCTTCTGCGGACTCTTCGTGGTGATCGCCGGCATTGAAACCACCGGGACCCCGGAACGTACCCTGTCCTGGCTGGCGAATCACGGCATCACCGTCGCAGCCCCATTCGCGCTGACCGCCGTGGGTGCGCTGCTGAGCAATCTGGTGAGCAATGTGCCCGCCGTCATGCTGCTGGTGCGCTTTCTGGAAGGTGCCGGCAACGAGTCCTGGTACGTGCTGGCCCTGTCGAGCACGTTCGCCGGGAACCTCATCACGATCGGCAGCATCGC
>CAZOIS010000436.1:0-2314 GCA_964579865.1 uncultured Lentisphaeraceae bacterium
CCAGCTCGACTGGGGCTGGTACGGCACCGAGTGGCCGTGGAGCGACGCCGACCGCAAGAAATTCCTGGAGGTCAACCCCGCGTGGTCGAACGACCTCGGCTGGGTCGCCAACACCTACGCCGATCCCACGAAGGTCGCGAAAGGCCGCGTTCCTTACCGGGCGGACTGGAAGAACGCCCACACGGTCGTGGACCTCGACATCCCCGAGCTGGTGAAGTATGCCCGCGAGCGCAACATGGGCGTCTGCCTCTACATGCACGGCGACGTGCTGCGCGCGCACGACATGGACAAGCTCTTCGCCCTCTACCGCTCGTGGGGCCTCGCGGGGCTCAAGCCCGGCTTCGTGCGCTACGGCGGCGCCGAGCAGAGCGACTGGATCAGGAAGATGGTGGAGACCGCCGCGCGCCACCAGCTTTGGCTCTGCGTCCACGACGCCCACGTGCCGGACGGCATGGAGCGCACCTATCCCAATCTGATGATCAACGAGGGCGGCGGCGGGCAGGAAGGCAACCACCCCGTGCGCCAAGACGTGGTGATGCCGTTCACGCGCTGCCTGGCCGGCCCCTTCGACTACACGCCGCACGTCTATCACAAGGGCAAGAGCCACGCGCACGCGCTCGCCTTTTTCGTGGTGTATCACGGCCCGACCACCGTCGTGCGCGGCGGCATCAAGGAGTTCGCCTCGACCGGACCGAACCGCGTCGGCCCCGAGGCGGAGTTCATGCGCCGCGTGCCGATGAACTGGGACGAGACGCGCGTGCTGGACGCGAAGGTCGGCCACCACATCGTCACGGCGCGCCGCAGCGGCAGCGCGTGGTTCATCGGCGGCATGACCGGCGACGCGGCCTACACGGCGCCGCTCAAGCTCGATTTCCTCCCGCCCGGCAAGAGCTTCACCGCCACGGTCTTCCGCGACGGCGACACCGAGACCGACGGGTTCCGCCCGGCCGTCAAAGAGGTACGCCAGGTCAAGGCCGGCGACAGCCTCAACCTGGCGATGGCCCGGGCCGGCGGCCTGGCCGTGATCATCGAGTGACGCCGGCTTCACCCCGGATCAGCCCGCGCCGCTGCCCCATGCGCGGTGGAAGCGGGACGCCGTTTAGGCGGCCGGCTGCATGCGAGGGAAGCGCAGGCCACTTCGGCAAGCCGCAGGGCGCGCGACGGTGCGCTTGTTCCCGCGGCGCGGTGTGGTATACTTCTGCGCCATGCGAACGGAACACGACACGCTCGGCCCGAAAGAGGTGCCCGCAGACGCGCTCTACGGGATCCACACCCAGCGCGCGCAGGAGAACTTCGGCGTCAGCGGACGGAGTGTGCGGCCCGAGCTGATCCGCGCCATCGTGCTCGTGAAGAAGGCCTGCGCGCTGACCCACAAAGAGCTCGGCGCGCTGCCCGACGGGGTCGCCGACGCGATCGTCGCGGCGTGCGACGAGGTGCTGGCGGGCCGCCACGACGAGTCTTTCGTGACCGACGCGCTGCAGGGCGGCGCCGGCACGTCGACGAACATGAACGTCAACGAGGTGCTGGCCAACCTCGCGATCCTGACGTTGGGCGGCCCGCCGGGCGACTATGCGCGCGTCAGCCCGCTCGACCACGTGAACCGCGGCCAGTCCACCAACGACGTCTACCCCTCGGCCCTGCGCATCGCCGCGATCTACCGCGTGCGTGCGCTGGCCGACGAGCTGGCCCGGCTGCAGGAGTCGCTGCAGCGCAAAGAGCTGGCCTTTGCGGAGGTCCGCAAGCTCGGCCGCACGCAGCTCATGGACGCCGCGCCGGTCACGCTCGGCGAAGCGTTCGGCGCCTACGCGCAGGCCGTCGCGCGCGACCGCTGGCGCATCTACAAGGTCGAGGAGCGCCTGCGCCAGATCAACCTCGGCGGCACCGCCGTGGGCACCGGCGCGGCCGCGGACCGGACCTATACGTTCCGCGTGGCCGAGATCCTGCGCGAGCTGACGGGGCTCGGCCTCGCGCGCGCCGAGTACCCGATGGACCTCACGCAGAACAACGACGTGTTCGTCGAGGTCTCGGGGCTGCTCAAGGCCTGCGCCGTGAACCTGCTCAAGATTTCCAACGACCTGCGGCTGATGGCCTCGGGGCCACGCGGCGGCCTCGGCGAGCTCCGGCTGCAGGCGCGCCAGGTCGGGTCGTCGATCATGCCCGGCAAGGTCAACCCCGTGATCCCCGAGTGCGTCGCGCAGTGCGCGATGCAGACGGTCGCCAACGACGCGGCGATCACGCTGGCGGCCGCGTCCGGCCAGCTGGAGCTCAACGCCTTCATGCCGCTGATCGCGGACGCGCTGCTCGACTCGCTCGG
>CAZOIS010000437.1:0-2294 GCA_964579865.1 uncultured Lentisphaeraceae bacterium
AGCAGCAGCATCTCCTCCAGCAGCAGACTGCGCCGCCGGCTCATCAGGCTGTCCAGCAGGAAACGCATCGCGCCCCATTTGATCTCATGGGCATTGCGCCGGTTGAACAGGTGAATGAGGACCGGAATCGCGATTCCGAGCAGCCCCAGCAGCAGATATGGATTCAAAAACAGCATCTACCGTCTCTTCATCAGATACGCCGAAAGCGCCTCGTCATACGGAACGCGGGTGTTCATCCGCACGTAGTCGATCTTCATGCGTCCACAGGCCGATTCGATGTCGGACAGAAACGCCCGCATCCGCTCCAGATAGGTCGCGCGGATCGTGCGCGGATCGATCGGCAGCACCGCCTCGGGACGCTCCAGGTCGCGGAACTTGGTGAACGAATCAAAGGGGAACGTCAGCTCCTCGTCGGCCACCACATGGAACAGCAGCACCTCGTGGCGGCGGTAACGGAAATGGTGCAGCGCCTTGATCAGCGCCGCGGGATCGTCGTACAGGTCGCTCAGGATCACGACCAGGCCGCGACGCGGAATCCGCTCGGCGATGTCGTGGAAGATGTCCGCCAGTCCGGTCTCGCCGCCCGGCTCGGTCTTCTCCAGCGTCTCGAGGATGGCCCGCACCTGGCTGGCCCGCGCACGCGCCGGGAGGTAGGTGCGCAGCCGCGTGTCGAAGGTCACCAGCCCCGCCGCGTCCTGCTGGCCGACCAGCAGGTAGCCGAGCATCGCCGCGATGTGCTGGGCATACAGGTATTTCGAAGAGGGCTTGCCGTTCCGCGGCGCCGCCGCGGCGCCCGCATAGGCCATCGAGCCCGAGGCGTCGAGCAGCAGCGTGGCCCGCATGTTGGTCTCTTCGATATACTGCTTGATGTAGTAGCGATCTTTGCGCGCCAGCACGCGCCAGTCGAGATTGCGCAGGTCATCGCCCGGCGCATACTGGCGGTGCTCGGCAAATTCGACCGAAAACCCTTTAAAGGGGCTTTTATGCTTGCCGGAGATGAAACCTTCGACCACTCCGCGCGCGAGCAATTCACAGCGTCCGAGCTTGGCGAGCGCCTCGGGCGGCAAAAACCGCATATATGAGGGGGCGGACATGAGAAAGCCACAGGCTGGAGAGGTTCACGGTTCAACGTTCACAGTTCACGGGTGCCGGCCGTGTCTGTCCGTGCGCTCACACGTCCAGGTTTTCGGAGGGGCGCAGGCGCTCCAGCAGCATGGCGATGATTTTGTCGCTCTTCACGCCGGCGGCCTCGGCGTTGAAGGTGGTCAGCACGCGGTGCCGCAACACCGGATAGGCGACTGCCGCGACGTCTGCCGTGGTGGCGTGGTAGCGCCCGTACAACGCCGCGCGCGCCTTGGCCGCCGTGATGAGGCTGATGCCCGCGCGGGGGCCGGCCCCCCACGCCACCATTTCGCGCACGAAGTCCGGCGCCTCGGGCTGGGTCGGACGCGTGGCGCGGGTCAGGTCGCGCGCGAAGTCGATGACGTGATCCGCCACGGGCACGCGCCGCACGAGGTCCTGCATCTTCAGAACCTGCTCGGCGTTCAGGACCTTCTCCACCGCATCGGACAGCGGGCCGGTCACCTGGCGGATCACCAGGCTCTCCTCGTCCTTGCTCGGATAGTCGACGATGATGTTGAAGATGAAGCGGTCGAGCTGCGCCTCGGGCAGGGGATAGGTGCCCTCCTGCTCGATCGGGTTCTGGGTGGCGAGCACGAAGAAAGGCTCCGGCAGGCGGTAGTTCTCGCCGCCGACGGTCACGCGGTGCTCCTGCATGGCTTCGAGCATCGCGGCCTGCGTTTTGGGCGGCGTGCGGTTGATCTCGTCCGCCAGCACCATGTTGGCGAAGACGGGGCCCTTGACAAAACGGAACGCCCGGCGGCCCGTGGTGTGGTCTTCCTCCAACACGTCTGTCCCCGTAATGTCGCTCGGCATGAGGTCCGGCGTGAACTGGACGCGCTTGAAAGTGAGATCCATCACGCGGCTGATTGTGCTGATGAGCAACGTCTTGGCGACCCCCGGCACGCCGACCAGCAGCGCGTGGCCGCGGCTGAACACCGCGACGAGAACCTCATCGATGACGTTCTCCTGCCCGACGATCACCCGCGCCAGCTGCCGTTTCATGCGTCCACCGAGGGCACACATCTCCTGAATCAGCGCCGCATCCCCTTGCGTGGGTTCCGGCACACGCGACCCGAGTTCTGCCATATGTTACACCCCCAAAAAGACACATCTTAAAACGATGTTGCATTACGTATACCACAAGCGTATTTCCATGGCCATACGAATCTCAC
>CAZOIS010000438.1:0-2292 GCA_964579865.1 uncultured Lentisphaeraceae bacterium
CCGTCCCACTCGATGCGGCGGCCCTCGCCCGCGCGGACCGCGAGGTTGCCGAGCAGCACGAGCTCCGCCAGCGGCCCGGCGTGATCGAAATTCGAACTGGCCGGCGCGCCGCCCCGGCACGCGCGGAAGAAATCCTCCTGATGCGTGCCCTTCACGCGCGGCAGCGTTTTGGCGGGTTTCGGGAAGGCGCGGTGCGCCTCCTCCGGAATCATGCGGCAGCCATCCGCGTGCCGGCCCATGACCATGATGCCTTTGTCGCCGATCAGCAGCGAGCCCTCTTCGGGCAGCTCGCGGTCGTAGCGCTTCTCCAGCTCGGCGCGGATCGGCGGCAGGTTCCACGCGCCGCGCGCCACGTGCTTGTAAGTCCCGTCCACCGTCTGCTTGCTGAACAACTTGCCTTTCGCGAGGCCGTCGAACCAAAAGAGCCTGACGGGAGCCATATCCCCGCGGGCGGGGAAGTCCCAGCGGATGCGGGTGCCGACAGGCCAGAAGTCGCCGCTGCCGCCGTTGGCCTCCTCCAGCTCGACCGCCGCAGGCTTCCCGAGCTGGAGCGCGCGGTAGGCGTGGTTGATGATGTGGCAGCCCATGTTGCCGATCGCCCCGTTGCCGAAATCGCACCACGCGTGCCAGTCGTGCGGGTGCAGGCCTTCGCAGTAGTCGCGGAAAGGCGCGGGGCCGAGCCACAGGTCCCAATCGAACGCGCCCGGCACGGGCCGGGCCGGCGGTCGCACCGTGTCGGAGGGAAAACCGTTCGCCCGGTCGGTCCAGCAGTAGACCTCGCGCACCTGGCCGAGCGCGCCGGCCGCGACGTATTCGCCCAGGAGGCAGCACCCCTCGGTGGACTGGCCCTGGTTGCCCATCTGCGTGACCACGCCGTGTCTCTTCGCTTCCTCCCGAAGCAGGCGGACCTCGGCGATCGTGTGCGCCAGCGGTTTCTCGACGTAGACGTGGATGCCGCGCCGGATCGCCAGCAGCGCCGGCAGGGCGTGCTGGTGGTTAGGCGTGGCGATGAGCACGGCGTCCAACTCCCGGCCCATCTCGTCGAACAGCTTGCGATAATCATTGAACGTCCGGATCGACGCGACATCGGTCGCAGGCGACACCTCGCGCACCCGCCTCAGCGCCGCATCGGTCCGACGCTTGTCCGGGTCCACGACCGCCACGAGCCGCTCCTTGCAGAGCGCCGGGATGTGGACGCCGACCCCCTGCAGGCCGCACCCGATCAGCGCCACGCGCAACGGTTTAATTCCGCTGGCCGCACCCTGTCCGCACACCTTCAGGGTCGACAAACCGCCGGCCCCGGCAAACGCCGTCTTGATGAAATCCCGGCGGTTCATATTCTCCAGCCCTCCCTGTACGTCGTTTCCACGTGGCGGTTGAGTTCGGGCAGGTTGGTGCAGCGCATCGCGGGGCCGTCCCACTCGAGGCGCCGGCCCACGCCGGCGATGATCGCGAGGTTGCCGAGCAAGACGATCTCCGCCAGCGGGCCCGCGTGGTCGAAGTTCGAGCAGGCCGGCGCGCCGCCGCGGCAGGCGCGGAAAAAATCCGCCTGGTGCGTGCCCTTGACGCGCGGCAGCGTTTTGGCGGGCCTCGGGAAGGCGCGGTGCGCCTCCTCGGGAATCATGCGGAAGCCCTCGCCGTGCTTGTCGATCGTCATCAGTCCTTTGTCGCCCACCAGCAGCGACCCTTCGTCGGGCAGCTCCCGGTCGTATTTCTTTTTCAGCACCTCGCGGATCGGCGGGAAGTTGCGCGCGCTGTCAACCACGTGCCTCCACCGCTGGTCCACAGTTTCTTGACTGTAGGGCTGGCCTTTCACAAGTCCGTCATACCAGTAAACCTTAACGGGGGCCATGCCCGCGCGCGCCGGGAAATCCCAGCGGATGCGGGTTCCGACCGGCCAGCATTCGGGATGTTCGCAGTGCCGCTCCTCCACTTCGACCGCCACGGGGCTGCCCAGCTTTAACGCCCAGTAGGCGTGGTTCATGATGTGGCAGCCCATATTGCCGAGCGAGCCGTTGCCGAAATCGCGCCACGAGTGCCAGGCATGAAGATGCAGGTCTTTGTGATATTCGCGGAACGGCGCGGGCCCGATCCATGCGTCCCAATCCAACCCCTCCGGCACCGGCAGCGTCGGCGGGCGGACGTACTCGGACGGGAACCCGTTCGCCCGGTTGCTCCAGCAGTAGACTTCGCGCACCTGGCCGATCGCGCCGGCCGCGACGTATTCGCACAGCAGGCGGCTGCCCTCGCTCGACTGGCCCTGGTTGCCCATCTGGGTGGCCACGCCAGAGC
>CAZOIS010000439.1:0-2292 GCA_964579865.1 uncultured Lentisphaeraceae bacterium
ACGGTCTGGGCGAACGCCGCGACGGCGTCGGGGTCGGCGGTGTCGACGCGGTTGAGCAGGCACTGCCACGTCATGATGCGGTAGAGCGCGCCGGAGTCGACGTGCAGGAAGCCGAGCTCTTTGCCCACGCGCTTGGATACGGAAGATTTTCCGGCCCCGGAGGGCCCGTCGATGGCGATCACGTTGCTCATAGCCGTCCTGTTCCTGAGGTTATTGAATGGCCATAGTGTATCACGGATCGCGGTTTACTCCAAGACGCGCCTCAACGTATCCGCGGTCTTCAGCCAAGCGTCACCCGCGCCGCGGCCCGCGACGCCGAGCACATAGACCGGCGTGGCGGGCGTGAAGGTCGCTTCCGGCGCGATGGCCGTGTCTTCGATCTCCAGCCGCGCGTCGGGGTGCTGGCCCACGCCCGGCTCGTCGAACCAGAAGTAGACGGTGATGCCGGAGGCCTTGGAGGCGACCGCGCCGAAAAAGCGCCCGTCCGCCTCGTCCAGCCAACAGCCCGAAGGCGGCACGCCCCAGAGGTTCGGCGGCAGTTTCCCCGGCACCCCCTTGAAGTCGTTGTAGAAGCGGAAGAAAAGCGCATTCAGGTGGAGGGGCGCGGTCCCCGTGTTCTTGACGCTGACCACTTCGCTGATGAACCACGGCGTGCCGGGCGGCAGGGTCAGGCGATGGGTGATCTCGAAGCCCTCGGCTCCGGCCCGGGTCATGCTGGTGATGTCGAGGACCGCGATGCCGTCGGAGACGCGCCCCTCGACGGCTTTGACCGTGTTCGCGTTGGTCCAGCGGTTCTTGCCCGCCGCGTCGAGCGTCTGGATCAGCGCGTTGTACTGGCCGTACGCCCGCTCCTCGCCGTCGAGCTGCACACTTTGCACCATGTTGCCGCTGCCGAGCCGGCCCTTCAGCGTGAGGCGTCCGTTGCCGGCGCAAAAGGCGTCGCCCTCGCGCGTGAAGAAGGCTTTCGCGTCGCCGGCGGCGGCCTTGCGCGCCACGGCCCAGGCGTCGGGCACCGTTTTGCCCTTCGGCGGCGCGTGGGGTGCCGGCGCGGGCTTGAAGCGCCACGCCCCGGCCTCGCGGTGGAGCGCGGCGAACATTTCTGTCAAGAGGGGATAGGGCGCGCCGTCCTCGTTGATGAGCCCGTAGTTCGAGTCTTCGGGGAAAGGCGTGCTGATGCCCAGCGCGGGCTCGTCGACCCACATGAAGTAGTCGTAGCCCAAGAGGAAGGGCAGGCTCAGCATCGTGCGCGCGAAGAGGCTTGTCGCCGCCGTGCGCTCGGCCTGCGTGCGGAAGCGCTGGCCCGCGCCGTGCACGCTCGGCAGGCCCGCGTCGAGGGCAGGGAAGGACCATTCGGTGATGAGCATCGGGCGCTTCACGTAGTTGTAAAACTTCTCGAAGTGCTCGGTCACGGGCTCGCCGCTCTTGCCGAAGTGCGTGTAGACGCGCCCTTCGTCCAGATCGGCCATGGGGTAGCAGTTGAAGGTCACCACGTCGCAATATTTGCCGGCCACTTCCCAAACCGCGGGGTCGGCTCCGCCGGTGCCCGCGAAACGTGCGCCCAGCACCAGATGGTTCGGGTCGGCCTCGCGGATCGCGCGCGACGCCACCGAGAAGTAACGCTCCGCGACGAAGCGGAGGAACGCGTGCTTGACGTCGCGCTGCGCCTCGGTCGCCGACGGCAGCTCGTTCAGCGCCAGGAGTTCGTCGAAGCTCTTGAGCTGCGTCTTCCACAGCCCGTTGAATGCGGCTAGGTCGTTGCCCGCCTGCCGGGCGACGAAATCGCGCAGCGCCATCTTGGCCGTGTGCGACGCGCCCTTTTTCATCGCGGCATCGAACAGGCCGGTGGCCGAGGGGCCGCGGCCCCACCACGCCAACTCGTTGTCGATGAAATAACCGAAGAGCCACGGGTCGTTGCGGCTCGGCACGCACTTTTGCCGCACGCGGTAGCGGCAGTACGCCTCGAAGTCAGGATGGAAAACGTTCGGGAACGAAGAGCAGGGGCGCCGCTCGTTCGGCGTGATGTCGTATTCGTCGCCCAGCGTCGCCAGGTGGTCGCCGATGCTGAGGAAATCGGTGTGCACCAGACCGCGGTGCATCAGCTTGGGGTCGCAGCCCGCGCCGAGCATCGTGAAGCCCCACTGCTTCAGTCGTCCCAGCGTCTCGCTTTCCCATTCCGCGCGGTCGGTGTATTTCTTCTCGTTCTTTTTTCCGTGCGGCGCGTAGCCCAGTTTCTCGCACCAGTGCCCGTGGAAGGTCACATGGTCGACGCCCAAGAGCACGATGCCGCGGCCG
>CAZOIS010000440.1:0-2292 GCA_964579865.1 uncultured Lentisphaeraceae bacterium
GCGCGACGCCGACGGCGCGACGTTGTCTTCGGCCGTCACCGCGTCGGACGGAAGTTATCTGTTCGACAATCTGGCGGCGGGCACCTATTCCCTGCGCTTTGCCCTGCCGTCAACGTTGTGGCGGTTTACCTCCTGCGAACAAGGGGCCGACGGCGCGCGTGACAGCGATGCGGATCAGACAACCGGGCTTACGAGGGCGATCACGCTCGCAAACGGCCAACGCGACTTGACGTGGGACGCGGGCGTGTGCGGTGGACTTCCGCCGGGCTTTTGCCGCAAGATGACCATCGGTGAAAATTACAATGCGCTGATCTTGGGCGACTTCACGGCCACCGGCGGTGACACCGGCGGACGGCTTGCCGTCGGCGGCACGGCGCGGTTCAACGACGGCTACAGCATCGGTCTCTATTTTGACGCCGGCGGCGAAGCGCTTCCTCCGCTGACAGGCCAGGCGGACATGCTGATCGTGCGGGGCGATCTCTACGACGGCTCGTGGGGCATCAACGGCGACATTGTTTACGGCGGCTCTTACAGCGGTCCGGGCCGTTGGGGCGTGACTCCGCGGCAGGCTTCCCCCGTGACGCTGGACGATAACGGCAACGTGCCTGACGATGGCAGCGGGTATACCTTCGAGCAGATATTCAGCCAGGTGAGGCTCGCCAGCGCGATGATCGCCACGATGTCCGACCGCGGCGTCGCGCTCAAGGATCTCGACAAGTCGGACGACCGTGTCATGACATTCGTCGGGACCAACGAAACGCTGAATGTGTTCAATGTCGATGTGTCCGACTGGAACGGATCGCAGATGGATATTTTGATCACCGCGCCGAAATCCAGCACCGTGGTTTTCAACATCCGCGGAACAGCGGTGGAGTTGTCGCATGGCGCCATTCGGCTGACGGGCATCACGAATGACCGCATTCTGTTCAACTATCCCGATGCGGCCCAAATCAGCACCTCCGGCTTCACGCACGAAGGCGCCGTCATGGCGCCATACGCCAGCGGCACGTTCAGCGGCGGGGCCTTTGAGGGCTTCGGCGTTTTCGGCGGGAGCGTGACAACGTCGAACGGCTTCGAGTTCCACCGCTATCCTTTCCGCGGCGCTATCTGCACGGAAGCGGAGGCGAATCCCGCCGTTCGCCTGACGACGACGGCCGGCGATGCGGCCGACGGCGTCGCTCTGACGGTGCTGGGCGGCTCGGATGTGACGGTTTCCTATCGCGTGACAAACGTCGGCGACACCTCGCTCGATCAGGTTAACGTCGTCGATACCTTGCTGGGGACGATCGGCTCGCTGGGTCACGCCCTCGGCGCAGGCGAGAGCGCGACGTTGACGGCCACGCTGCGGAACGTGACGTCCGACACGGTGCTGCGTGCAACCGTCACCGGCCGGCCGGTGCACGGCGACGGTACGCGCTGGAACGGGTACGCGAATGTCTCCGACACCGACGCCGCCACGGTCAAGATCGGGTCCCCTTCCGCCTCTGGCGACGGAACGTCCAGCGGCGTTGCGTGGCAGCGGGCCGACTTTGCGGTCACGGCGGTTGATTTTGTCAGCAAACCCACGCTCACCAACGAGTCGTTCTCCGTTCGGGTTACGGTCAACAATCACGGGGACGTGGCGGCGGATGCCGGGCGGTTGACTTTGTACCTCGATGCGCCGGGGGCCGCGGCGGTCGGCGAGCCAGGGTTCGCCTATCAGAATGTGGGCGTCCTGTTGCCGGGCGAGTCCAAAACCGTTCTGTTCCAAAACCTGACAACCGGGAATGAGCCGGGGACGCTGCATCTGCGCGCCTATGTCGACAGCCTCGACAGGGTTCGCGAATGGAGCGACGGCGACAACCAGCTCTCCGCCACGTACTCGCTGAATGCCATTGCGCTCAGCCTGAGCGTGACGGAACAAGGCGCGGTGCTCTCTTGGAACAGCTACTGGGGCCAGACGTACACGCTCTATCGCTGCACCGATCTGGCCGAGGGATTTCTGCTGTACAAGTCGCACATCGAGGCCACTCCGCCGATGAATACGCATATCGATGCGGATGTGAACGACCTCCGCTTCTACCGGCTCGTGGTGGAAGAACAAGAGTAACGTGCTGCGTTGCCGGCTTGCCTTCCCTCTACGCCGAGGCGGAGCGGATATGGCCTTGCCATTTTTCAATGCGTCAAAGGTGGCGCGGACGAGGGGCGACCTACCGACGATGGCCGGGAAGCAAAAAAGGGGTCGTAATTTGACATAAGGTTGCGCTGAAAAAGTCGGGCGGCAGGTGGATTGACCGCCGTCCGCCCTTCTTC
>CAZOIS010000441.1:0-2286 GCA_964579865.1 uncultured Lentisphaeraceae bacterium
AAGGCCCACGTCAGATTGAAGCCGCCGCAGCGGCCATCGAGGTCCACGACTTCGCCGACGCAGTAAAGCCCGCGGAGGTTCCGGCACGCGAGGGTCTTGGGGTCCAGCTCGCGTAGCGACACGCCGCCGCGCGTGACCATGGCGCGCTCCCAGCCTTCGGTACCCGTGACGTTCAGCCGCAGGTCGGCGCACGCGTCCGCCAGCGCGAGCAGCGCCTCTTTCCTGGCGCGGGCGGCCGCCAGATCGCATACGCCCGTCACCTCGCAGAGGGCCGCGGCCAGCGCGCGCGGCAGCTCTCCCGACAGCAGATTGTGGAGCGCGCGCCCTCCGTGACGGCCGCGCCAGCCTTCGAAGAGGGCCAGCCAGTCTGCCGTTGTCCGGGCGGTGTTGAACGACACGCGGATCGGGATGGTCGGAGGGCAGAGGCCAGGGGACGGAGAACCAAGATCCAGAAGCCGGGCGGCGATCTCGCCGGACAGGTCGAGGGCGGGAGGCCCGCTGAGCCCTTTGTGGGTAAAGAGCACGGGGCCCGTGAGAAATTGTTTCGGGGCCCCTTTGACGTCCAGGCGCAGGCCGCCCTGCTCCAGGACGATGCCGGCCAGCGCGCGGGGCCACGCCTCCTGCGTGATGAGGCCGGCCAGCGCCGGAACCGGAGGCGTGACCGTGAGACCCGCCTCGCGCGCGAGGGCAAAACCCGAGCCGTCGGAGCCCAGAGCGGGATAAGACTGGCCGCCGGCCGCCAGAATCACGTGCCGGGCATGGATGCGGCCCTCCGTGGTGTCCACGGCGACGACGCGCGGCGGGCCGGCGGGATCGTCGCGGTCAGGCTCGAGCACCAGCCGCGTCGCCCGGACGCCGCAGCGGAGGGCGGCGCCGCTGGCGCGCACGGCGCGCTCGAGCGCCACGGCCACGTCGGCCGCCTTCTGCGAGACCGGAAACACGCAGCCGTCCGGCTCCACGCGGGTTTCCACGCCCCTGTCACGGAAAAAGGCGCGCAAAGCCGCGGGTGGAAACGCGTGGAGCGCCGGCCCCATGAAACGGGACTGGCGGCCGAAGGCGTCCATGATGCCCGCGGCATCCGTGTCGTGGGTGAGATTGCACCGGCCGCCGCCGGTGGCCAGCAGCTTGCGGGCGGGGGCCCGCAGGCGGTCGATGACGAGGGTGGGGGCCGCACAAAAACAAGCGGCGGTCAGCCCCGCAGGGCCACCGCCGATAATGAGGGTGTTGACGGACATCCCTTACCGCTGCTGCTCTTCGGCGATCAGGGCGATCATCCGGTTCAGCGTCGTGGTCATATCGTTCTGCATTTTCAGACCACCCTGACACATGTTGACCAGCTCCGCACACCGGTGCAGCGTGGTCATCCGCGCCTTTTCGAGCTCCGTGCGCCGCACCTTGATGCTGCCGAGCGTCTCTTCCAGTTCGGCGATCCGCTGCTCGCTCTTCAGCAACATGCGTCGCGTCTGGAAAAGCTGGGTGAGCAGCTCGCCGGCCGAAAGGTCGAGATCGTCGATTTTCATCCCGTCGGGGATCGGCACCAGCACCGGCTGGCCGCAGGCGACGCAGTTGATCTGCAAGCCTGCCCCCCGGTAATCGATCGCGAGATTGTGCCCGCAGTGCGGACAGTCGAAAACGATGTCGGTGGCCCGAATCTCATCGTTCTCGGTTTCTTCAACCTCGACATCGGCAACCTGAGCCTCCGCAACGGCCTCTTCAGCCTCGTCGCTCGCAATCTGATCCGTCGGATTGTCTGTCATAAGAAGCCTCCTCCCGGATGAATTCCGATGCTCACGGTCCCGATCGCCCCGCGTCTGGCGTCCGCCTTAAGCCTTGACGACTTTGCCCTGCTTGATGCAGGACGCGCAGACCGTCATGCGGCCCACGCCGCCTTCGCCCGTTTTCGCGCGGACGTTCTGCAGGTTAGGCAGGAAACGACGCTTCGTGATACCCGTCGTATGCAAGCCGATACCGCCCTTGGCCTTGGCAAGACCGTGACGGACAATCGTGTTACCCGTTCTCGGGCCCTTACCGCAAATTTCACAAACTCTGGACATAACCGTTACTCCTTTGGAAAAGGGTGAGCATATTAGCACCTCCTTTTCTTTCAGACAAGGGGAAACGGAAACTTTCTTAACCTTATCTGCCGCACAATACCATCGCTTATTGTCGGGAGAATATATACACCGAAACGAGGCAACAAGCAAGCACTTTAAAGGTCCGCGGAGGGCCCGCGCGTTGCCTCACAATTCATGACACCGAAACAGAAAAGGTTCGGGGAGCGCGACT
>CAZOIS010000442.1:0-2266 GCA_964579865.1 uncultured Lentisphaeraceae bacterium
CGCGAACTCCTCACGCATGCGCTCGAAAATCAGCACGTTGGCGTCCACGGCCATGCCGAGCGTCAGCACGATGCCGGCGATGCCGGGCATCGTCAGCACCGGCAGGTCGAACGACCGTTTGGCGATCGCCGCGTCCTTCACGAAAATCCCCAGAATGCTGGAGGCCACGATCAGCCCGGCCGGCAGCAACAGCAGGTCAAGGATCAGCGCGACATTGGCGATCAGGCCGCAATAGGAATAGTAGATCAGCATGAAGAAGGCGACCAGCACGGTGCCCAGGATGGCCGCGTTGACGCCGCTGCGGATGGCGTCCGCGCCGAGCGTGGACTCGACGGAGCGCTTCTCCAGGATCTTCATCGGCGCAGGCAGCGAGCCCGCATTCAGGATGTTGCGCAGCACGGCCGCCTCGGACCACGAGAAATTTCCCTCGATGATGGCGCGGCCGTTGGGAATTTCGGTCTTGAGCACCGGCGCGGAATACAGCGTGTCGTCCAAGACGATCGCGAGCTGGCGGCCCACGTCGCTGTCCTTGTTGCGCGAGCCGCGCGGCGCATAGGCCTTGGTCAGCCGGGCGAACTCCGCCGACCCCTTGGCGTTGAACGTCAGCGAGACATGCACGCGGCCGGTCATGGAATCGACTTCGACGGAGGAGCTGGACAGTGCCGAACCGTTCATCTCGGCCTTGCGGAGCACGAAGACGGGGCGGTAAGTCACCTGCCCGTTGACGGCCTGCTCGCGCTCCAACATGAACGCGTAGCGCGGGTCGGGGACCTCGAACAGCGAAAGGCGGCGCGCGTAGTCGGGATCCTTGACCAGCTCGTTGTAATTCGCGGCGCGCTTATACCCGCGGCCATCGTCAGAAGAGACATAGCCCTCGGGCAGGCGGCCGGACGAAAGCACTTTGTCCACCAACTGGTCGTTCTGCTTGTGGACCAGCTTGAACTCCAGAAACGCCGCGCTCTGGATGCTCTTCTCCGCCGCATCGCGCTGATCGGCGCTGGCACCCGGGAGCTGCACGATGATGCGGTGGTTCTTGCCGCCCTGGATCACCGGCTCGTTCACGCCCAACCCGTCGATGCGGTTGCGGATGACCTCGATGGCCCGCGCGTCGGCGTCCTTGAGGATGTTGTTGACCTGGTTCTGCACCTCGACATCGTTCAGCTCGACATCGACTGACTTGATGTTGTTGCGCAGCTTCGTCTCATCGATCGCGACCGTAAAACTCGTGCCGCCCGACAAATCCAAACCCAGACGAATCTTCTCTTTCGGCGGGACCACAACATAGGCGGACAAAACAGCCAGAATGGCCAGCACAAGCCATTTCCAGAGGTCATTTCTACTCATTTTTCAACAGCTCCACGGTTAGACAAAAACCCATAAAGAGTCAATAGAAGTGTCAATATAGCACACTTCGCCGCTCTATTTCATCCATGAATTTCAAAAAAGCGCGCTCACCGGGTCTCTTCCACGGTCGCCTCTTCGCCCTCTTTGAGCACCTTGCTGACCGCGCCGCGCGCGACCTCGACCGTCACCTTGGGCGCGATCTCCACCAGGAACGTGGCGGCGCGGACCTCGGCGATGGTGCCGATCATCCCGCCCGCGAACAGCACCTTCTGGCCGGCGCGGAGCTCGGCGATCATGCGCAGGCGCTCCTTCTCCTTGCGCTGCTGAGGGCGGATCATCATGAAGTAGAAGATGCCGAAAACCAGCACCATCGGAATCAGCATTCCGCCCATGCCCGATGCGCCCTGCGAAGCGGTCTGTGCCAAAAACAATCCTGTATTCATTTTTCTGTTTCCTTTTGGTCAACCGGAACAGGGGCGTGCGGAAACCGCAAAAGCCAGACAAACAGCCCTCGTCTGCCCTTCGCCGCCCCGCCCTTCCCTCATTCCGCGAAAGCTTTCTCTCTCGACTTCAATCCGCCCGGCCGCAACACCGCGGCCAAGGCCTGCCGCCACTCGCTGAAGCAGTCGTTCGCGATCGCCTCACGCATGTCCCGCATAAAGCTGAGGTAACAGTGCATGTTATGGATCGTCAACAGCCGAACCCCTAAAATCTCGCCCACATTCAGCAAGTGGCGCACATAGGCCCGCGAAAAATTCCGACAGCAATAGCAGGCGCATCCCTCTTCGACCGGCCGCTGGTCCATCTTGTAGGAGCCGCCTTTGACGGGATACTGCCCCGCCCGCGTGTAGGCCGTGCCGTGGCGCGCCACGCGCGTCGGGATCACGCAGTCGAACATGTCCACGCCCCGCGCGACCGACTC
>CAZOIS010000443.1:0-2259 GCA_964579865.1 uncultured Lentisphaeraceae bacterium
CTCGACCTCTATCCCGCTCAATGAAAAATCACACGCTAAACCCGGAAGCGCCCTCCTATGACGGGACCGACCGCATCAGCTCCGCCGCAACGCGCTACGACGAGGACGCCTCGAACGTCTGGTGGCGCGTGTCGGTGCGGGCGACGGCCTGCGGCGGAGTGACCAACGTCAGCTCGATCACGCGCGAGCAGCTCACCGGACTGTCAGACGCTCTGCGGTCGCGCGCGGTGATTACGGCCCGCAACGGTGCGGTGACGACCGTGGCGACATCGTTCGATCCCGCCACATCTGTTGTCACCGAAACCGCGCTGGCCGACACCACGACGCCGGCGGTTCGCCGCACGCTTTTCGGTTACGAGCTGGAGCGCAGTGGCGCAGACGAGGCAACGCTCTCCGGCTACGACAGCTTTGCCCGCGTCGTTTCGCAGACCGTGACAAACGGAATCGGAACGGTCTCGACCCTGGCGGTCGTTTACGATACTCTTGGAAACGCCGTGACCAACACCGCCACATACGGGAACCTCGCCGCCGTCAGCGCCGTTGCGTATGACGCGCAGGGCCGCGCCGTCTCACAGACGGATGCGCTCGGCAACGCGGTAGACACCGCCTACGACAGCCTCGGGCAGGCGCTTTCTCTCTCCGGCGCGACGTACCCCGTCACTTACGCTTACGACACCGCCGGGCGCAAGGTCGCGCTAAGCACAACCCGCGACGGGGTGACGCCCGACACAACGCATTGGCTGTACGACGGTGCGACGGGGTTGCTCACGAACAAGGTCTGTGCGGACGGTTCGCACGTCTCCTACACGTACACGACCTCTGGGAGACCTGCGCGAACGACATGGGCAAGAGGCGCGTTCAAAGAAAACTCCTGGGCCTGGTTCGGTCAGTCGACCGGCACCGCCTACAGCGACGGCACGCCTCCCGCCTTCAACGCCTACACCGCCGCCGGTTTTCTTGCCGCCTCTTCAAACGCTGTGGCGCGATACATATACCAGAGCGCGGATTCGGGCGTCGCGACCAACACGGCGGTACTCATCGGAACGAATGCGTTTGCGATCGGCAAGACGCTCGACCCGTTCCAGCGCCTCTCCGTCCTCTGCGCTGGAGGTGCCCTGTCGCCGGTGCGTTACGGATACAGCGACGGGAACGCCATAGCCTCTGTTTCTAACGCGGCGTTCTCAGTTGCCTGCCGATTCGACGGAATGCGTGACGCTGGCTATACCGTCACTCTCACCAACGGGCTGAAGGTCGCCCGCGCCGTCATCCGCGACCCTCACCGCAGAAACCTTGTGACAGGCATATCTAACGTCATCGGCGGTTCGGTATATTCCGTCATAACCTACGGTCACGATCTCCTTGGCAACGCAACCGACCGCAACGGCGACGCATTCTCCTACAACCCACGTTCCGAGATCTCGGGTGCGGTTGTCGGGACCAACGTCTTCGACTACGCCTACGACGGAATCGGCAACAACGCCGTGGTCACAGTCAACGCCGTTGCAGCCACATACACGGCCAACTGCCTGAACCAGTACACTGCCATCACAGGCGGGATGGCAGTCACGCCAACCTACGATGCTGACGGGAACCTGATCGGCCTTGGCCCGTTGTCTCTGACGTGGGATGCCGAGAACCGGAACACTGCGATTCTGTCCAACGATGTCGCGTTCATCGCCAACGGGTACGACCCGCAGCACCGCCGCGTCGTGAAGGCCACGCCGTCGGAGACTCGCTCCTTTTTGTACGACGGCTGGCTGCCCGTGCTCGAAAAAATCAGCCGCGCCGACGGCACGTCCGAAGTGCGCGAGCATGTCTGGGGAAAAGACCTTTCTGGGACAAGGGGCGGCGCAGGCGGAGTTGGCGGACTGCTTGCCACCCGTATCGGCGAGGTATGGTACTTTCCACTCTACGATAATAACGGTAATATTACGGATTACGTCAATGAATCCGGGGCGACCGTCGCCCACCGTGAATACGATGCCTTTGGCAAAACACTTGCCGTCACCGGTCCGATGGCCAATGTGTTCGATTTCTGGTATTCCACCAAATATCTCGACCACGAAACCGGCCTGTATTATTACGGTTACCGTTTCCATTCTCCCGACCTCCACCGTTTCATCAACCGCGATCCTATCGAAGAGCGTGGAGGGTTGAATTTATATGGGTTCGTCGGAAACAATTCGCTCAATAGGAGGGACAATCTAGAGCATTTTAATTAAATGTATAGCCGCATGGGGTGTTTTCTGCCATACTTAG
>CAZOIS010000444.1:0-2255 GCA_964579865.1 uncultured Lentisphaeraceae bacterium
CCGTCGGACGTCGTCCACGCGCCGATCTGCGTGTCGTAGTTCTGGTTGACATAGGTGGTGCCGCCGCCTTCGCCGAGGACGACGGTTCCGTTGGCGACCATGAAGCCGGCCGTCCCGAGGGTGGGGGCGTCGCCGTTTTCATGGATGTTCAACATGTTCTTGTTGATGGTGTCATTGATGGCGAAGAGGTTCTCCCCGTACGCGATGCGGTTGACGCCTGATCCCGCGATGTGGAGCGTTCCGGGCCCGGTCTTGATGAAGCCGCCGCCCGGCTGGATAAAACTGCCTTTGAGCCAGAGGTTGGAGTTCACTTCAAACACGGTAACCTGCGTTTTTGCCACCGTGTTGGAGATGGTTCGGTCCGTGGAACCTTCCGCCGGCCCGTTGTAGCGGAGCGTGCCGGGACCGAGCGCGAGCGTATCGCCCGCGCCGATCGTGCTGTTCGCGAACACGTCCGCAAAATGATCCACGACAAGCGTGCCGCATCCGAGGATGGTCAGACCGTAATAGGCGTTATCCGGATTGAGTGCGACAATGCCCCCGCCCGACGACCCGGGGTTGATGGACACGTTCACCCCGCCGCGGATTTGTTCCGTGACTTGGGTAACCACGCCGTTCCCGGGATGGATGACGCGCTCGGCGGACTCCGCCGGAAGGGCCGCGAAAGGAATCAAGGCGACCACCATAACAGAAAACAAACCGTCCAATGCACATTTCGATTTCATCCTGCCGCTCCTATTGTCTCTCAATTCTCTTCCACGTGCCCATTACCGCAGTTTGCCCGCTTTCAACCCTTCGTGCAACTTGACCGGATAGTCCGTCGTCAGGCAGTCGAAGCCCAGCGCCACGCCCAGCGCGTAGTCCGCCTCGGAAAGCGTGGGCCAGCCGGTCAGTCCGAGCCCGGCCTTTTTTGCGTCGGAAACGGCTTTGCGGCAGGTCTTGTCCATGACCGGCGCGACCCGCTTGCAGCCCAGCTCGAGCGCGGTCTTGATGGCCTTTTCGTCCAGCGCCCCGCCGACGATCAGCCCGATGTCGGCATCCGGGTAGAGCCGCTTCATCGCGCCCAGCGCACGCTTGTCGAACGAGGTGAAAAAGTACGTGCCGTGCGGCAAAGTGGTTTTTGCCGCCTCGTGTAATACTTTGCAGTACGTCTCCAGCCGCGCCAGCGTGTAAAGATTGGTGTTGCCGGTCTTCATCTCCAGCTCGATGAAGATGTCCGACTTGTCGTTGAAATAGTTCAGGAGGTCCTGGGCGAAAGGCACAGGCTCCCCCGACTTTTTCAGCTTCAGCGCCTTCACCTGTTCCGCCGTCAGGTTCTCGACGAAGCCCGCCCCGGTAGTCGTGCGCTCGAGCTTGTCGTCGTGCAGGATCACGAGCGCGTTGTCCTTCGTCAGACGGATATCGGTCTCGAAGCCACGCAGGCCTTTTTCATAGCAGGCGCGGAAGGCACCCAGACTGTTCTCATCGAACTCCTTCGCGCCGCCCCGGTGCGCCAGCAGCCGCGGCGCATTGGCCGCATTCCCCCACGCCACCGCCAGCATCACAGCGCCGGCGACCAAACCCTTCGTCATGCTTTTCACCTTCCCTTTGTTCGCGTTGTCATCGCACAAAAATCGCGGTGCCCGGCGGAGACCAGCGCACGTAGGCGACGCCGCCGGCACCGACTTTGACCCGCAGGCTCGGCGTCGGCTCCACGCCGTCCATGACCACGGTCCACTTCGAGGCGTCAAACCCTCCGGACACCTGCAGGAACGGCGCATTGAGCGCGGTCGGCGCAAGGCCGGTCAGATTGCGGACGCGGACGACCCCGCCGTTGGCCGCCGTCAGCGCATTCACTTTCAGCGGCACCGTCTGGTTCGCAAGCACATCAAACCCGGCACCGTCCTCCAGCGTGACGTTCGCCACCGTTCCCGTGCCGCCCAAAAATCCGCCGCTCTTCACGGTGACCGCGCTCGCCGTCAACGCGCCGTCCACGCGCAAGACGCCCTGCGTGACCAGCGTCGGACCCGAATAGCTGTTGTCCGTAGAGGCCAAACGCAGCGTGCCCGGGCCGGATTTCAGAAGGCCGCAGATGAAGGTGACGGTTTTGAGCAGCGGGGCGTTGGGCCAGGTGGGAATGTCCTGCAACGGCGCCTCGAAGGTCACATCGGGTTTTGCGTCCGCCGTGATGTCGCGGACCACGAACTCGCTTTTGCCGTTGTAGTTGGTCTTGCCGACCGGATAGTCGACGGAGAAGTCGAGGCTGTAGCCGAGGC
>CAZOIS010000445.1:0-2248 GCA_964579865.1 uncultured Lentisphaeraceae bacterium
GCGGAATCCCAGACCGAGATCACCCAGACGCGCGGCCGCAGGGTCGCGACAAAGAACGCGTTCATCGTGTCCACATACCCGTGGTGGTCCAGAATGGCCGCATCCACAGCGCCGACGGCTCTCGCGACGGGCGTCTCCAGGTCATGCCAGGAGGGGCAGCCCTCGTAGGGAATGCCCCGCAGATCGCCGCCATTGAAGTACTCGAAATCCCCATACCGGATGCGGAACGCGAGGCTGCACATGTTCTCATCCGGCCAGTCCTGCCGGGGCACCGTCTCCAGCGGCGGAATGCACGGCTGCGTCGCCGTTCCGGCGCCCGTCCAGATCTCCCCGTTGGCAGCGACATTGCGGAACTCGAAGGCGGGAAAGTTCTTGGCGTCGCGCCGCAGCACGACCTGGTCATTCCGTCCGGGGTTGAACCGTTCCGCGCGCAGGCCTTTGTTGGCGACCTGCCACTTCACGAACGCCTGGTAGTTCGTGATGAACGCGGCCTTCTGCGGGGCGGGATACGCATAGTCCGGCCAGCCGCGGTCCAGCATCTTGCCGATGCGGATTTTGTCCCCGACCTCCGTCACGCCGGAGAGCCGGTAGGCACCCGATGCGGAAAGCGGCGTGTCGGCCGTGACCTCGCCCATGTGGTCTTCGTGAAAATGCGTCACCAGCGCGTAGTCGAGCACGGGGTCAGCGTCATGCCGCAGGGCATGGCGGATATACCGCGTGACCCATTCACCGGCCGGGCGCGTCCCGTCCGGCCGGTCCGGCGTGTGCCGCTCGGTCTTCTTGGCAATCTCGCCCGCATCGACGAGCAGCGTTGTGCCGTCCGGGAAGATGTACAGGCCCGCGTTCCCGCGGCCCGTGCTGATCTGATGGATCTCGAGCGTGCCCGGCGCCCACGGCAAAATCTCCTGTCCCACCCCTCCGGAGGAAACCGACCGGGCCTGCGCCAGCGCCTTCGCCGCGGCGTCTTGGAAATCGTGCCGCAGCTCCGATTCATCCCCGTTGGGAAAATTGGCCCGCTGGACCATCAGCACGTACGCGACTTTCTTAACCGGATCCACCCAGGCCTGCGTGCCGTACGCGCCCCCGTGCCCGAACGTGCCGGGCGACAACATGGCCGTGACGCCCTGCGGCTGGCGGACCACGCCGCAGCCGAGCCCCCAGCCCATTCCCGCGGTGAAACCCGTCTTGAGGTCGCCGCTCTGCACCGCCGACATCGCCGCCACGGCGGCAGGCGACAGGATCCGTTTTCCGTCCAGCTCGCCGTTATTCAGCAGCATCCGGCAGAACCGGCCATAGTCCGCGGCCGTCGAATAGAGTCCCCCGTTGGCGGCCGGGTAGCGCGCATCCCCGCGCGCGCAGTCATAGATCGGCTTGATTTCGGCCGCTTCCAACTTTCCGGCCTCCAGCCGGTAGGACTTCGCCAGCCGCGCGCGCTGAGCCGCAGTCGGATAGAAAGTCGTGTCCTTCATCCCGAGCGGGGCGAAAAGGCGCTCTTCGAGAAACACCGGCAGTGGCTTTCCCGACACGACCTCGACGATGCGCCCGAGCGCATTGATGCCGGACTGGCTGTACTGCCAGCGCGCGCCCGGCAGGAAAACCAGCGGCTTGGATGCGACATGCGGCATCAGCTCCGCCAAGGAGCGCGACGCAAGCGCTTCCTGCTCCGTCGGCTCCGCCAACCCGGACGTGTGGGTCAGCAAGTGCTTCAGCGTCGGGCTGCCCGCCTCCCCGCCAACGGTCTTGAGCCCCGCCAGTTGGGGCAGATACTTCGAGGCCGGATCGTCAACCGAAAGCTTTCCTTCGTCCTGCAACATCAGAATCGCGCAGGCCGTCACAGGCTTGCTCATGGAAGCGATCCAGAAAAGCGCATCGGTCGACAAAGGGGTTTTCGACGAAAGATCCGCTTGGCCGACGGCCGCAAAGTGGACCACGCGGTCGGGCGTCGCCACCCATGCGACGGCACCGGCAATCTCGTTCTTCCCGATCTGCTTCCGTATCGCCTGCGAGACCGCTTCCCATTCAGGCTCGGCGGCCCCGAGCAGACCCGCCGCAAGCACAAACGCAAAAAACCATGTCCCGCTTGAACGTTTTCTTGCCGTCATGCCCCCTCCGTCGTGTTGTCCGGTTCATTATATCTCAGCCTTAACCAGTTGAAATTATCATCTGGGACGCCGCTTGTCTAGCCGGCGCGGCAGGCGACTTGCAAGATCAAATGAACGTTTTTAGGCTGCGAGTTTATTGAGTTGCT
>CAZOIS010000446.1:0-2231 GCA_964579865.1 uncultured Lentisphaeraceae bacterium
GGCAGCGGCCACACCTGCGACCTCGGCCTCGGCAACTCCGAGGGCAAGACGCGCGACTGGACCTTCACCTCCAGCGCGAAAGACATCGCCCAGGCCCAGTTCCTCGTGCTGGTCCTGCCGTAATTTCGTCGCCGGTCGCGAGTCGCGGGCCTGCCCCTTTTCCGCGACTCGCGATTAGCGCGGTTTAAGTTAAGGCATGGCCGTTGTCCCAAAAGAGGGCGGGGGCTCCGAACCCGCCGCTGACGCCGCGGGGAGGCGTCCTTACCCCAACCGGCTACACATGAAACAAAACCGCTCTAGTGAATGGCGATCATGGTGCCCACCGGCGGATCGAGGAGGGTGCGGCCGGGACGGTGGAGCAGCGTGGTGACCTCGGCCGCGCTGAGCGCGTAGCCGTAGACCTGTACGTCATCGATATCCGCCTTGATGCGGCGGGCGGTGACGTTGCGGCGCGAGCCGATCGTCATGTAGTCGAAAGGCGCGGTCGCGGACCACGCCGAGCTGCCGGTGCGGAGAACCCCGTCGACATAGACGACCAGCTTGTTGGCGTTCGAGCTGCCGACCATGACGAAGTGGTGCCAAGCGTCCTCCACGTTGACGGAGACGCTGCCGGTGGCGTACACGCCGGCCAGGCTGGTTCCGCTCACGACATAGCAGGACGCCGCGTGCTGGTCGTTCCTTTCCAGCACATATCCGCACCCCGTGGTGTTTGTGGCCGGAACCGCGATCTCAAAGTAATCGGTCCACGCGCCCGCGTTGGTCGCCGTATTTGCCCACATGGCAATCGAGAACCCTGACAGATTGGCCAGATTCCGGAAATCCGTCACCACATTTCCCTCGCCTGCGAGATGCAGCGCATCGCCGCGCACGCCGCCCGCAAAGCCGACGGTGCCGACGGGGCTCAGCGACTGGAGGGTCGGGCTCGAATCGGCGTAGCGGTCATCCGCGTTGTCAAACGTCCAGTGCGCAAGGAGCGGTCCCCGGCCCCTCTGCAGCAGGTCCGATCCCGGATTGGCATAGAGCCAGCTCATTTCCGACGTCGTGAGAGCGGTATCGTAGATCTGCACGTCATCAATGTCCGCCGTGATATAGCGGTCGAGGGCGTAGGCCCCGCCGACCGTCACGATATTCAGATTCGAGACGCAACTCCACGTCAGAGCACCCTGCGGCACGTTGTCGATATAGAACCGGGATATATTCTCGGTCTTGCTCGCACGGAAAACGACGGAATGCCAAGCGTTGGACAGCTTGACACTCCCATCCACGCACGAACTGGCTCCGGCGAAGCTGTGACAGTTATACGCCATCACCTTCTCCAGATTGTCGCGCTCCAGGACGAAACAGTAAGCCGAACCGAACTCCGTCTGATAGCCAAGCTCCACGTATTCTTTCCACGCGGAAGCGCCCGCCGGCTGGTAGACCCGGAAGACGACGGTCAGCTCGTCCATGTTCACGTTGCCGCCGAAGTCAAAGGACGCTTTGCCTGCGCCCGTCAGGCGCAGGGCGCTCCCGCTGATACCGCTCGTGTAGGCGATCGCGCCGGCGCCCGTCAGGTCGCGCCCGTGCCCGCTCGCGTCGGCAAACCGGTTATCCGGATCGTCAAACGACCAATGCGCGGCCAACTCCGCACGGCCAGTCGGCGCCCAACAGCACGCGGCGCCCAACAGCACCATTCCGATCCCAAGAAGACTGCGGACTTTTTCCATTCGGACTCCCATCTCTAATGGATGAATAAATATCCTACCGTTTTTTTCCTTTGCCAACAAGTCGACAGGAAAGCGTCTCTCTTCGCAACGGGCGAACAGGGATCAGGCCTGGACATAGGGGTGCTGAAAAAATCGGGCTTGAAGCGCCTGACGGCGCCACTTCGGACGATTCCCATCCGTCCCTAGCGCGCGAAAGCCGCCTCACCTGGCACGCGTGGGCGAGACGACCCGCCACCATACGATATCTCGATGTCCCGATACGACCCCAGTACCGTTTTCGAGTCGCTCGCGTGATTCGCGGGCAGAAACGGAGCGGGCAAACAGCGCCGAACGTCGAACGCCCAGCTCCGACGTGATCATCCACTCGTCCACGTTAAGGCCAAGTCCGCTATTTCAGCTGGAAGATCGTACCCAACGGGCGGACGGTCAGCAGGGCGCTCTCGCTCGTGAGGTAGGCCGTGCCCGAGCCGTAGACCAGGACATCATAGGTGCCCGCGTCGTCCAGCCCGGCGGGATTCAGATCCA
>CAZOIS010000447.1:0-2226 GCA_964579865.1 uncultured Lentisphaeraceae bacterium
GCATCCTGCAGGCCGACTTCGGCGTGGGCATTCCGGGTTCGACGAACGTGACGCTGGTCGGCGCCTCGCTGTCAACGGCCCTCGGCAGCCTCACGAACACGCTGGGCACGGGCGCGGGGCAGATCAACCTGACAGCCGGCACGGCGTCCGGCTTCAGCGCCGTGGACGTGCCGTTGACGGTCAACCTCGGCGGTGCGGGCGGTGCGCTGTCGTGGGGCAACGCGGCGTTCAACCCCGGTGCCCTCGTGCTGAACGACCAGGGGGCGAACACGAACCTGACTTTCATCAACGGGCTCGCCTTGAACGGCGCGACCCGCACGGTCAACGTCAACGCGACGGGATCGGGGGCGGAGGCCACGCTCGCCGGCGTGATCGCCGACGGCAGCGGCGCCGCCGGGCTGGTCAAGGGCGGTGCCGGCACGCTGGCCCTGACGGCCGCGAACACCTTTACGGGCGGCACGACGGTCAACGGGGGGACGCTCGCGCTCGCGGGCGGCAACGACCGCCTGAACACCGCAGGCAACCTCACGATCAACGCCGCCACGCTGGACCTGGGCGGCGGTGCCCAGAATTTAGCCTCGGGCAATTTCGCGATGAACAACAACGCGGTCGTCGCGAACGGGACCGTCAACTACCGCAACACGAGCTGGAGCCCGGGCACGTCTGCCGCCGTGACGTTCGGCGCCGGCGGCGGGATGCGCGGCTTGAACCGACTCTTGCTGATGGGCGGGCAGACGCTGACCCTGGCGGCCGGCGCAGGTTCGGTCTGCTTCGGCGGCGACACGGGCGGTTCCGCCAACTACATCGGCGTGGACAACGGCACCACCAACACGGTTATCGTCAACGGCGGTTCGCTCGATTACACCAACTCGGCTTCTGGCGCGGGCTACCTGCGCATCGCCGCCAACTGGGGGCCGCCGCTGGGCACGCTGACCGTGAACAGCGGCGCGGTGAATGTGGGGCACTCGATGAACATGGGCGCGCGGTGGAGCAATGGCAACGACGCCGCCTGCAACGGCGTGGCGACGCTGAACGTCAACGGCGGCGCGGTCAACGTCGGCACGGGAACCAGCACGGGAACCAGCGGCGGCACGCGCGGTTGGCTGTACCTCGGCAACGCCCACGCCGGCACCGTGAGCCGCAGCACGATCAATTTGAACGGCGGCACGCTGTCGCTGATCCAGCTCGAATGCGGCGCGTACGGCACACACACGCTGAATTTCAACGGCGGCACGCTCAAAGCGCGGGCCGACAACGCCTCGTTCGTCAACGGGGCGAAGCTGAACTGCAACGTCGGCGCGGGCGGCGCGGTGATCGACACGGCCGGATACAAAGTCGGCATGACGGCGAATCTGGCCGGAAACAACATTTCGAGCCGACTCGTCAAGCGTGGCGCTGGCACGCTGACGTTGAGCGGCAGCAACACGTGCAGCGGCGTCACGTCCGTCGAAGAGGGGACGCTGGCGCTTTCAGCCGGCGCGGTTTTCCCGACGAATGGCGCGACGGCGCTATCGGCAGAGTCGCTGAGCAGTCTCAAGCTCCGCCTGGACGCGTCTGACGCGTCGACCCTCTTCACCAACGCGAACGGGAGCGGCGGGGTCACGGCGTCGGGCCAGCCGGTCGGCTACTGGGGCGATTTGAGCGGGAACGGCAAGCACGCGAAGCAGTCGACGGCGGCGAACCGTCCCGCCTACGTGACCGACGTCGCGGAATTCAACCGGCTGCCGGTGATCGAGTTCGACGGCGTGAACGACGACATCACCAGCATCCTCGACATCAACGCGTCGAGCATGTCCAACATCACCGTCATGATGGTCTTTCGACAGGTGACGAAACCGGCCAACAGCGGGCTGTGGGGACACGACGACGGGAATTGGGACCGCGCGCAGCTCTTGAAATTCGCGAACGGGACCCAGTGGGGATATTCCAGCGAGTACCCGATCGCCACGTCGGCGAATTGCGTGCCGGTGAAAGGAATGGACACGAACGCGGTTCTGATTTATGCCGCGGTCCTCAAGAACGGCGTGGCCAACGGCTCCTCCGTCTATATCAACGGCAAGTCGGACAGCGAGAACGGGTTGCCCGCCTTCACCTCTTCCGAGGGCACGGGCCGCACCGAGTTCACACTCGCGAACATCAGCGCGAACAACGGCTACCATGGCAACATCCAAATCGGGGAGGTGCTGGTCTTCGACACCGCGCTGAGCGACGCCGCCCGGCGCAATG
>CAZOIS010000448.1:0-2224 GCA_964579865.1 uncultured Lentisphaeraceae bacterium
AAGGTCCCAAGGGTTTGGCTGTTCGCCAATTAAAGCGGTACGCGAGCTGGGTTCAGAACGTCGTGAGACAGTTCGGTCCTTATCCTCTGCGGGCGCAGGAGAATTGAAGGGAACATTCCCTAGTACGAGAGGACCGGGAATGACTGACCTATGGTGTTCCGGTTGTCGCGCCAGCGGCACTGCCGGGTAGCTAAGTCGGGAAAGGATAAGCGCTGAAAGCATCTAAGCGCCAAGCCTCCCCTGAGACAAGTTCTCCCGGGCGAAAGCCCCTCAAGGCCGGTCGTAGACTACGACCTCGATAGGGCGGAGGTGCAAGCGCGGCGACGCGCTCAGCCGACCGCTACTAATCGGCCGTGAGGTTTGGCCGTTTTTAAACTTCATCTGAAGTCGAATCAGTGGGATCTCCGAAAATCCCGTAACGCCGCGATGGACGTGAACCAGACTATGCGCTTGTTTTTTTCCGGGTTCGCCCGGAGCCGGGTTTTCCCGGTGGCCATGGAGGGGAGGCAACACCCGTTCCCATTCCGAACACGGAAGTGAAGGGCCCCATCGCCGAGGGTACTGCAGGACGCGCCTGTGGGAGAGTAGGACGCCGCCGGGTTTTTGAGGCCCGCCGACCGAAAGGTCGGCGGGCCTCTTCTTTTTTTACAGGGACCGCCCGGGAGCGGCGAACGCCCGGAACTGTAAGTGGAGTGAGGGGGCTCAGGAATCCAACGGCTTTAGTCTTGTCACCTCCCTCAAGACTGATTAAAGTTTGGACAGATGCCGAGGCACGGTACCCGTTTTTCGACTGGTGACGGGCTCGCGAGAGGATATGGGAGATCACAAGGCGTAAGTCTCTCTGAAGGTCCTTCGCCAGGCCGCTCAAATGGAACGGGCTGTGTGAGATAAGGCTTTCACATAACACCGGCCTGCGGCGAGGGATCCGGATACTTCTACAGGCGTGACGATGTGCACAGCGATGACATGTGTGACAGACGTTCATCCAAGCGACAGGGCGCGGGCGGCGGCGTTCGCGTCTCTGGCGTTTCTCGCGCTCGCGGCTCAGGCCCAACTCACAGACAACACGCCGTTTGAGGCGGACGGCCATGTGCGGCTCGTGGCGGTGCGGACAGCGCCCGGCGCGGCGAAAGTCTATGCGGTCCTGACGAATTGCACGGAGGTCACGCTGACGATGAACCTGGCGTTGACCAACGCGACCGCCTCCGAGCCTCTGCCCCTCACGGTGGATTCGGCGGGGCGGACTTTTTTCGAGCTCGCGACGATCCGCTCGACCACGCGCGCGGACTCCTGGGGCTACGGGGGTCAGTTCAGTTGGCAGTACGGCCGGCGGGGCGAACCCGTGACGCGCGCGCCCCCCTACGATCTGCCCTATAAAAGCGGCGCCTATGTGGTTTCGCAGGCGGCGCGGGGAAGGACGCACACCGATGGCTCCGGAGCCGAGTTCGCGATTGACTGGGCCATGCCCGTCGGAACCGTGGTCTGCGCCGCGCGCGAGGGGACCGTGGTCGCCCTGCGCTCGGATTCAACCCTCGGCGTGAAAAATCCCAAGTTCGCCAGCTCCGGCAACTTCGTTATCATCCGGCACGAGGACAACACGTTCGCCGAATACGGGCACTTGAAGCGCAAGGGCGTAGTGGTGTGGCTCGGGCAGAGCGTGGCGCGCGGCGCGGTGCTCGGTTTTTCCGGCGGCACCGGCTATTCCTCCGGCCCGCATCTCCACTTCGGCGTGTTTCAGAACGTCGACGCCGCGGTCCGGCGTTCGTTGCCGGTTCAGTTCAAGACGAGAAGCGGCACGGTGGAGACGCTCAAAACGGGCGTGGCGTACTGAAGGAGAGGAGCTTCGATGGCCGACCGAACCACTGAAGGTCAATGCGGCGGGGCGCGAACGAGCTTGGACACGGAGACCCTGAACGCGCTGCGCGCCTATCTCGCCGAACGGTCGCTGCCGGAGGCGGTCCGGCCGGAAGACCGCGTGTGCGAGCCGCCCGCCGGCCTGGCCGGCTATCTCGCCCGGGCCGGCGCTCCGTTCTCTCGGCGGTTGCTGCAACTGATCCGCGAGAGCGGCTGCAGCGAGGTGGAAATCTACAAGCGCGCGCATGTCGACCGCAAACTCTTCTCGAAGATCAGGAGCGACCCGGACTATCAGCCCAAGAAGGTTACCGTGATCGCCTTCGCTCTGGCCCTGCGTCTTCCGCTGGAGCGGACGCAGGACCTTCTGGCG
>CAZOIS010000449.1:0-2210 GCA_964579865.1 uncultured Lentisphaeraceae bacterium
CCCGGTACGCAGGAACAGCCCTGTTTACCGGGGTTTTTAACCGGACAGTAGTGAAATGTTAAAAGTGTTAATGGGGCAAGAGACACAATCATCGAAGGCTCGGGAGTTGAGCACTATGGTACGTCTTCCGCAGTTCGGTGCCTATTGATGCGCGCTGGTGTACTAGACGGGTTCACCCTGCAAAAAGGGACGACGCGGTCACCGGATGAGGGTTTTGAGTATTGGGATTATGTTGGGGGAGGAGCCTACTGGTATGGAGGAACGGGGACTGCAACCATTAAGAATTCGATAATACGGGAGAATATGGCTTGGAATAATGGCGGTACGGGCGGAATTGCCCAGATGGAAAATTGTATTCTATCGCAAAACACGGCCTTCGACGCTTCCGGGGCTGGATACGCAGACATAACCAACATCAACTGCACGATTGTGGGAAATAGTGCAAGTCGTGGTGGTGGCACGTTGGGTGGAAATGCTCGGTATATTAATTGCATCATATGGGGAAACATTGGTGACAATTATGTGGATTCAATCTCGATAGACTATTCATGTACTCTACCTTTGCCTTCTGGCATAGGAAACATAAGCTCCGACCCTCTTTTTGTGGATGCTGCAAACGAAGATTTTCGGTTACAAATGGGGTCACCATGCAGGAACGCGGGAAGCAATGCAAATGTGCAAAGTGCGACTGACATTGACGGCAATCTGCGCATTCAGGACGGGACAGTCGATATCGGCGCTTACGAGCACTCGGCTGACTTCTCCCTTGAACTTGGATTGCCTTCAAATACTGTATCTTTTTGCGGGAGTGCGCAAGCCAATGGGATCGTGTTCCGTAACAAAACTGTAACGATCAATGGTTCGGTAATCGGTCACGGTGCATCCAGTGGTTTTGCCTTTACCCCGCAGGACCAAGGCCGGCTGACGTTCCTTTGGAACGTGTCGAGCGAGTATTATTTCGACACGCTGAGCTTCTATGTGGACGATGTGCTGACGGCGCAGATTTCAGGCAAGAACGTGACGTGGCGCAGCGTGACGAACACTATCACGTCTGAGGGGCTGCACACGTTCAAGTGGGAGTACGCTAAGGATGCCGACACGTCGGTCGGGCAGGACTGTGCGTGGATCGCGGATGTCGTGTGGAAGACCGCGACGGAGAGTTCCGGTGTTCCTGTTCCCTTCGCTTGGCTGAATCAGTATCCGGCTCTTCTCACGTTGGCGAATGACGATTACGAAGCGGCGGCGTTGGCGGATGCTGACGGTGACGGGCATGCGGCGTGGCAGGAGTATGTGGCCGGGTCGATCCCCTCCAACCGCGAATCGGTCCTGAGGACGCGGATGGACGGGAATGGAGGTTCGCCGCACGTGACGTGGACGCCGGACCTGGGGACGGCGCGCGTTTACTCGGTGGCCGGAAAGACGAATCTGGCCGACGGCGCGTGGGGCGAGACAAATGGCGCGAGCCGGTTCTTCAAGGTGCGCGTGACGATGCCGTAAAGGCTGAGCGAGGATGGACGCGTTCAGGCAGGCGTGCAATCAGCAGCGGGCGAGTTGCGGCAGGTGATTGAAATGCGCGTCGCGTGAACAGAGCAACAGGTCGTGCTGGACGCACAGGGCGGCGATCCAAAGGTCGTTCGTGGGGATCGGGGTCCCTTGCGTCCGCAGTTGTGCGAACAATCCCGCATAGGCGTGCGTGGTTTGTTCGTCGGGATAGAGGACCGTCACCCGGGGCGAGGCGAGGAACCGCACAAGCGTGGCCTCATTGCGCCGGCCGGCCGTGCCGCAACGGAAGCCCGCGCGGAGTTCCGCCAGTGCGACAAACGGCAGCTTGACCGACTCGGCCCGTCGGACAAGCTCCGCCACGGCCGGCTCGCCGCGGCAGAAGTCGACATAGCGATTGGTGTCGAGGAGGATTCTCATTTCCACAGGGCCTTGTCCACCTTGTCCATGCTCTTCAGCGCGGCATCAAAAGCCGGATCTTCGATCCATGACCCGGCAACAGAGTCGAGATCATGGCTGCGCGGCGGTTCGCCGCTCAGGCCCAACCCGACGGCCAGAATATGTAGCGCAACGGAATTGAGACTCTGCTGCTCGCGTGCCGCACGCGACCTCAGTTCCCGGTCAACGGCTTCCGGCACGTCCCGCAAGGTATATTGTATATTTTTCATGCCTTCAATATAGGCAGAATCTGCCTGCATTGTCAATGGCGG
>CAZOIS010000450.1:0-2177 GCA_964579865.1 uncultured Lentisphaeraceae bacterium
AATAAGAGCCGTTCCTGATTTTTTTAACGCTGATCGCTTAAAATCAGGAACGGCCGTTTCGGCAAAAGCCCACCTCCAGCTCACCCGGTGCGGTCGCGGCAGGCATTTTTCAGCGATCAGCGTTATAGGCAAGAAGGGTGCGGCTCCCTCGTAATCCTGATCGTCATCTTAATCGACTCCCTTGGGCGGACATGTTGCGTTTCTGATGAACGCGTGACACAACGCCGGGGGCGCGGACGGCCCCGTCCGCGAAAAGGCGGCCAGACGGCGGGAGCCTATGGCGCGCGAGCAGCCGTCACGCGGTGGTCTGACGCCGGCTCGTTGAAACGGCCCATCCACACCCAGCAGCTGTTGCACACGCACGCCTTGCCGCGGCCGCACGTGCCGCAATAGTCTTGATACCGCAGAGGAGCGATGGACCCCTGAACCAAAGCGAGCATCGCCTGGTAATTCGGATCGTCCGTGCCGCCGAACCCGCCGTCGAACTGGTCCCAGCCGCCTTTGCCCAAAGGCAGAGCGGCCAGCAAAATCCGGCTTTTTTCTGGCGCCGCAACATTCACAAGCGCCGGGTAAGGCTGCGCCGCCACCTCTTTGCCGAAGCGCGCCGCGATGGCCGTCCGCAACCGTTTTTCGCCTTCGGCATCCGATTGACGCTGTTCGGCACAATTGAATCCGTAATGGCCGTTGCTGTAATGTGGCACATTGAGATCCATCCAGATGATCAGCGCGTTCCACTCATCTTTCGAAAGCGTTATGCCGTTATGCCCTTTCTTTAAAATCGCCGTCAGCGGGCTCGCGACCGCAAAGTAGTCGTTTGTTTTGCTCGCTCCGGTCTCTTGATACGATTCGATCCACTTGACCAATTTCCGGCTGATCAGATTGGGCCCCGCCTGGGTTCCGATCAGGTTCAGCGGTTCGTTGCCGCCCTTCCCGTCCGACGCCAACCCATGGCAGCGGATACAGTGACGATCGAACACGGGCTGAACTGTCCGCATGAAACTGAAGCCGCCCTCGTAGTCGAGAGCAAGCGTGGGTTGGGGATCGACAATCTCGCGGCGCTTCGCGAGATCCTGCGGCAACCGGCTCCGCATCTTGTCTTCATGACAACCCGCGCAGCCCAAGACTTCGCCTTTCTGCGCATAGATGAACGAGCGCATGGTAAACACCGCCATGCCGTCTGCATTCAGCGCTTGCAGCTGAATCGGCTTGCGGGCCGGAATCCGAAAAGCGGCCGAGCCATCCGCGCCGACGGGCACCACGCCGAGCGGACGCTTGTGGAGGTCCAAATCCAGCGATGCATTCCAGTTGCATTTCTTTGCCGCAGGCTGATTCAGAAGCTCGTTGACGCGCAGATATTTGACGCTGCCTTTTTCCAACGGTTCGCGGCAATCGTACACGTTCTCGACATAACACACGCCGAAATCGGGGGCGGTCTCAGCAGGGGGCAGCACGGAAGGAATCACCGGCGGGCGCACACGCTTGCGGATCGGGATCGGCGTGAACGTGCCGATCTCCGGGTCCTGATAGATCAGCTCGCGCCCGCCCAGCGAATCCACCAGCCAAATCCCGTAAGCCTTCGGTGTCGGCCACGCGCCCCACGGATTCGTCGTCGTCCGCTCGCTTGCAGTTTGGCACAGGCTCTCCGGGGAAAAACTGGCAAAAAACAAGGTGTCGTTGACCGGATACGGGGCGGCGTAACACCCCGGCAGATTCCAGCCTTCCGATTCGGGCCAAGGGATTTCGGGCGTCAGCCGCGTGAGTGGCGCGGGCCCGTCCTCGCCCTTGTGCGTGTCGATGAGAATGAGCGACCCCGCCGTAATGTAGTGGTGTGCCGCCGCTGTCGCGACGACGACGTGCGAATCCGGAATGGGCTGAGTCTCCGCCTGCACGCCCGGGTGCATGGTGTAGTTCCCGTAAAAATGCGCCGTGCCCGTGCCGTCCGGCTTCATCGTCCAGAGGCTCTGGTACCACACCGCATTGCGGTTGATGTAGTCCCAGCGCGTATAGACCAGCCGGCCGTCGTTCAGCACCGCAGGCTCCCACTCATTCGCTTCGCCGAAGGAGAGCTGGCGGATGTTCGAGCCGTCGCCATCGGCCCTGTAAATGAGAAATGCCGGCGTGTAGCGTCCCCAGTGACAGCGGCCGAAGCTCTGGCAGCGCGTCGAGTTGAACGCAAA
>CAZOIS010000451.1:0-2175 GCA_964579865.1 uncultured Lentisphaeraceae bacterium
CCCGTTGCGTCAAATGAAAACGACACCGAAATTCGGTGTCGTTTTCGTTTGACGCCGGTTAAATGGATCGGGAGGGGGTTCAAGGGGGAGGGCGGCAGCCCGCCCCCTCGCCTTTGACGAAGGAGGACGGGGACCCAAGCCGTTCGGAGAACGGTTTGGGCGGCTCTCCGAAGTTGCCCCCGAGGGGGCGGCCGCCAATTTTCTGGCCAGGAGCCTCATGTCCGCGTCCAGTGCGGCCCGCAGATCCATGATGTCGTTCTGCGCGAGCAGGGCGCGCACCTTCGCCTTCTTTTCTTCGCTGACGAGAGGCGACTCCAGTACCCGCCGGGCGGGCGTCTTCGGCACCCTCTCGTAGCGCTTCACGTACCTCGGGCCGACACGCTCTTTAGACAGCAGCCGCATCGTGGGCGTGAAGAGGTTCTTGATCAGCCCCTGGACCCTGTTGATCCTGTTCATCAGCGGGATCAGGGCACTGTCCCCGATCCGTCCGTGGCCGTACAGCGCCCGGACCTGGACGCCGTTCTTCTGCTCCACGTGGGCGTTGTCGTTCTTCCGGTAGCTGCGCGACCGCGTCCGGACGACGGCCGGCAGGTATTGCGAGAAGTGCCTCTTGATGTGCGCGTTGATGAACTCGCCCCCGTTGTCGGAGTTAAGCATCGTCACCTCGAAGGGCGCGCCCGAGACGTACCCCGCGACCGCGCCGCACACGCCCTCCGCGCCCTTGTTCCACACGGACAGGAGTCCCGTCCAGTGCGTCGCCACATCCGTCATCGTCACCGTCCAGGCGAAGCTCCCGGCCATCGACCCGCCGCAGTGGGCGACCGTGTCGACCTCGACGTAACCCGGTTCCTTCGGGTAGGCCTCCGGCCAGACGTCCACCTTCAGCGGGATCTCCCGGCGGTGCTCCTCGAGGCTCGACCGCCTGCGCCGCCCGCGGTCCGTGCATGCGGCCTTGGCCCTCCTCAGCCGCCGGTCGACCGTGGACGCGCTCATCCCCAGCACCTCCAGGCGGACCGCTTCCGGGATCGCCTCCCTCTTCCCGACGCTCGCCAGCAGCTCGGGCATGATCGCCTTCAAAAGCTTGCCGCACATCATGTCCGAAAGCTTCCACAGCCGCGCCAGCAGCGCCGCGCCGGCCGGCGTCCCCCCGGACGGGCAGCCGCGCCTGCCCGCCGGACGCTTCTTCGGCGACAGCGCCTTGATCGCGTGCTTCCTCGTGAGCCCCGTCACTTTGCAGAACTCGTCGAGCACCAGTCCCCGCGCCTTCTTCCTGCGCGCCGCCGCATAACGCCTGCCCATGATCCCGCGATACGACGCTCTCTCTTCCTTCGACATCTCCATCGCCCCATTTTCGGTGTCATTTCATTTGACGCAACCTGAAAGTCGCGCGCCCCGAGCCTTTTCCGTTTCGGTGTCATGAATTGTGACGCAACGCGCGGGTTCTCTGAAAGGAAAATTACGTTTGCCGCCGGCACGGCCTTTTCGCTATGATACAACCATGAAATTCATGGTCATTCTGCTTGCGTTCATGGGGATTCTTTTGGGGGGCGGTTGCCGCGTCACGGATGTCCGGGAGCTGACCGTCAATGTGCCGGGCATGGCTTCGGATTCCGATGTGGAGCGCATCCGTAAGGCACTGTCGCCCCTGAACGGGGTGAATAAGGAACAGGCCGTTTTTGACGTCAAAGGACATACGATCAAGGTGTCGTACGATTCGATGGTCGTCGCGACAAAGAACATCGAACTTGCCATCGCCGAAGCGGGATATGATGCGAACGGCATCACGGCCGCGTCGGCGCGCAGCGCGAAATAGCAAGCGGGCTGACATGCGCAGGCTGATTGCAGAGTTTCTTGACCATACGGCCTATGAGCGAGGACTTTCCGCCAACACCTGTTCCGCCTACGGGACGGATCTCGAAGCGTTCGCCGCTTTTTTGGAATCCCGGTGCAACGTTGTGTCGTTCGACGCCGTCACGCGTGCGCACATCGATTCTTTTTTGGAAGAGCAGCGTCGGCACCGGATGTGCGTCAGAACGCTGGCGAGACGGCTCGTCGCCATAAAAGTCTTTTTCGCCTTCCTGTGCGCCGAAGGCAAACTCCGCGAGAATGTGACGGAGGTCATGGCTTCGCCCAACAAAGGCCGGGTTTTGCCGCGCACGTTGTCTGAAGAAGAAA
>CAZOIS010000452.1:0-2167 GCA_964579865.1 uncultured Lentisphaeraceae bacterium
GTGATCCAGAGCACCTGGTCGAACCAGTGGATGCCCCAGTCGCCGATCTGGCCGTTGGCGTAGTCCATGAAGTTGCGGAAGCCGCGCGGGTGGATGCCGCCGTCCCACGGGTTGCGCAGGTCTCCGCAGAAGGGGCGCAGCGGCGCGGGTCCGCACCAGCAATCCCAGTCTAGGCCCTGGGGCGGCTCCGTGTTGCGCTTGGGCGTCTCAGGCCCGCCGGGGTACGTGATGAAGCACTTGACGAGGCCGATCCTGCCGATCTTGCCGGAGCGGATGAACTCGCGCGCGCTGCGGTTGTGGGGCGAGGCGCGGCGGTGTGTGCCCACCTGTACCACGCGGCCGTATTTTGCGGCGGCGTTGACCATGGCGCGGCCCTCCATGATCGTGTGGCCGATGGGTTTTTCGACGTAGACGTGCGCACCCTGTTTACACGCTTCGATCATGATCAGGGCGTGCCAGTGGTCCGGCGTTGCGATGATCGCGATGTCGGGCTTGGCGGCGGCGAGGCACTCGCGGAAATCCTTGTAGAGCCTGGGCTTCGGTATACCGCGTTTCTCCAGATTCGCGCAGCAGAGCGCCAGCATGCGCTCGTCCACGTCGCACAGCGCGGCGACCTGCACGGCTCCGGTGTCGAGCGCGGTGTTGAGGATGTTGGTGCCCCACCAGCCCGAGCCGATCAGCGCGACGCGGAAGGTCTTTGCGTCCTGGGCCCGGACGATGAACGGGGCGCTTTGCGCGGCGAGGATCGAGGCGAGCGTGGCGTGGGTGAAGGTGCGGCGGGTGAGCGGCATGGCGGTCTCCTTTAGGATCAGTTTACCATGCTGCCCTCCGCGATAAAACGGCTTTCTGCAATGGACAGGAACGTGGGTTTTTGCCGGAATATGTGCGGTTACCGGAGGCGGATGAGGGTTCCGCCCGCGAAGAGCAGTTGTACGCTGCCGTCGGCGCGGTAGACCACATGCCAACGGCTGTCCGGCAGGTTGGAGGAAATGAACTGCCCGGTCCTCGCGCCCGTGCAGGTCAGGAGGATATACGTCCGAGAGCGGTCGAGCGATCCCGGGTTGGCGATTTCGAGCGCGAGGCCAGACAGGTCGAGGCTGCCCTCTACGGTCAACCGGTCGCTGCCTCCGGATGGCGCCACGTCGATCCGCAGAGTGCCGCCCGCGACGGGGATGCCACCGCACAGCGTCAGGGTGCCGAGTGTGCCTTCGCCGCCGGGACGGATGGCGCCCGTCACGGTCAGCGCGCCGTTGCTGACCGTGCCGGAGCCGCTCAGGCTGGACAACGTTTGGGACGTGCCGGCCAGGTCCAACAGGGCGCCGGTCGCGATCTCGACCGATGAGGCGGCGGCAAGCTGGTTCGATGTGCCGTTGCTGGCGACTGTCAGGAGGCTGCCGTCGCCCGGATCGGTGAGCGCCACGAAGTTCGCGATGTTGGTCTCGTTGCGCCCCAGGTAGTCGACGCCGAAGCCGAAGGCGGTCGTTGTCCACCACGCCGAGACGTTTCTTCCCGCGTTGCCACTGGCGTTGCCGAAGCGCGCTTCGAAGGCGTGCGCGCCGGGCGTCAGCGTGTAGTTGGTGACCGTCGGCACATTCCACGTGCTGTTGTTGAGCAGGGTCGTCCCGTCGATCTTCAGCAGCGCGCTGTCGTCGATGTTCTCGCCGAAAGTCCAGGTCACGTTGGTTCCCGCACGGTTCCAGAGATAGCCGGTATAGACATAGGTCATGTTCGTTCCCCACGGGGGGAACGTGTTGACATTGGCCGCGCGCGTGGTGAGCTGAACCAGGATGTTGGTGCTCATGTTGTCGGTCGTGTTGAAGGCGCCTGCGAGCGGCCCCTCGTACAGGCCGGGGGACGCCGTCACCAGCCGGAGCGTTCCGCCTTGGATGACGATCGGAGCCTCCGTTTGGAGCGCCGTGGCGAGCGTGAACGCGCCGTCGCCGGTCTTGGCGAAGCTTTCCGCAATCAGCGAGCCGCCCATGATCGCGCCCGCTGTCGCGGTGACCGCGCCGTTGGTGCGGGTGAATCCGCCCAAATCGATCACGCCGCCCGCGAGGGCCAGGTCTGTTCCGGCCGGCAGCGCCTCTGCGGATGCGCAACGTAACGTTCCGTTGCTGACGGTGGTCGCGCCCGAGTAGGTGTTGGCTCCCGTGAGCGTGAGCGTTCC
>CAZOIS010000453.1:0-2163 GCA_964579865.1 uncultured Lentisphaeraceae bacterium
GCGACCTGCGCACAGGCAAGGCCGGCGAAGCGCCGGAGACCGCGCGCGCCGCGCGTTTCCGCATCGGGCATATCGCGCCCGCCACACGCACGGGCACCTACGACGTGTTCATCTCGGTCGGGCGGCGCGACGGCACGCCCGCGATCGCCCTGCCGCTCGCGGGCGACGACGGCCAGCGCCGCTACAAGATCGGACGCGTGGCGCTGCTGCCGTCCACCTGACCGCTTCAGAGGCCTCTGTGTACGGCCGGAACATGCGGAGTAAACGCTCCTGCAAGCAAACCAAGGCGACACCATGCGAAAACAACGAATCGGCACGTCCGCTCCTTGTGTCCTTGTCTTATGCTCCATGCTGTCGGCATGCCCGTCGTTTGGAGACGGCGGCGCGGCGGGACGCGCCGCCACCGGCACGGGCGCGGGCGTTCTTGACAAGGAGCGGTTCGCGTTCCCGGTCCGCGAATGTTACTGCCCCGCACATTTCGGCAACGCCTACGAGGCGATGGGGCCGCGCGAGATGGCGGCGTATCAGGCCGAGATGAAGGGGATGGGGTTCAACCGGTACGGCGACTGGATCACGACCACCGACATTTGTAACCCGTACACCTCGGCTGCCGCGTGGGATCTTGGAAAAGAGCAGCTGGACCGCAAAAAGAAGGCGTTCCGCGCGGCGCAGGCATCAGGTCTGGGGCTCAATCTGATCGTCACGCCCAACCACGTCTACCTGGATCAGCTCAAGCCCGAGATCCTCGCGAAGCGGTCGCAGCGCGTGTTCGGGCAGCTCATCTGCCCGAGCCGGCCGGAGGGGCGCAGAATCATCTTGGACAATTTTGAGCGGTGGTTCAAGGACTTCGCCGACGAGGGCATCCGGCTCGACGCGTTCACGGCGTTCGCTTACGATTACGGCGGGTGCGAATGCGACGCGTGCAAGCCGTGGATCGTGACGTTTGCGAAGCTGATGAAGGAGGTCCATGCGGGCGCCGAAAAGCATCACCCCGGCATCGAGCCGTGGTTCTGCTCGTGGTGGTGGACGCCGGTGGAGCACGCCGCGTTCAACGCCTGGGCCGAGAAGGAGGCGCCCGGCTGGGTCAAGGCAATGACGATGCATATCGAGTACGGCAAAACGCGGCCGAAGGACGTGCCGGTGCCGGCGGGATGCCGCAGGCTGGCGTTCGTGCATGTCGGCTACGGCGATCAGAGGGACAACGAGGTTTACGGCCACAACGGCGCGGTGATCGCGCCCCGGCGCCTGCCCGAGACGCTGAGAGAGCTGCGCGGCATGGGCTTCGACGGTTTCCAGGCGTATAGCGAGGGCGTCTTCGACGACTGCAACAAGATGCTGCTGGCGGGGATCGGAAGCGGCGCGTACGCCACGGCGGACGAGGCGCTGCGCGCCTACGCGAAACGCTACTTCGGCGTTTCGGAGAAGCAGGCGGAGAAATGGTCCGCTTGGCTCGCGCAATGGGGCGTGCGCCAGGCCGTGCCGCTGCCGGAGGCCTCCGAAGAACTCGCGCGGCTGTCGGAGCGGAAACCGGCGGTGTGGCGCCTCGAACACTGGCGCTCCAAAACCGAACTGGAAACGCTGGAGCGGGCGATCGGCACGCCGAAGCCGCACGAGTGGACGCCGGAGAAGCGGGCGGCGGCCGAGCGCTATTTCGCCGCGCAGGAGCGCATGTACCGCGAGGTGTACCGCCTCGGGCCGTTGCGCCACGTCTTGAATCCGCGCGTCATGCCGCCCGCCTGGCTGGCGTCGTGGAATGAAGCCAACAAGCGTGCGGCGTCCGTCGCGCCGGACCAGCCGCAGCAGTGAGTTTTTCCGCTCAAGCACAAAGCGCGCATTTTTTGCATGATGATGAAAAAAAGCCAAGGAGCACACCGATGAATATCCCTGCCCTCGTCTTCCTGCTTGCCGTCTTCGCCTTTTCCGTCCAAGCCGAGACGAAAACGTGGTCCGGCGATGGCGTGCCCGCGCCCGAGCCCGTCGCCAGCAAAATCACGCTCGGCACCTACATCTTCCCGGGCTGGTACCGCGACGCCGGGCGCGGCGACTATCCCTACCGCACGCACGACGAGGACAGCGAGTGGAAATGGGCCGTGGCCAAGCAGCCCGCGCCGCGGCCGCTGCTCGGCTTCTACGACGACTCGCTCCCCGAGGTCAACGACTGGC
>CAZOIS010000454.1:0-2162 GCA_964579865.1 uncultured Lentisphaeraceae bacterium
ACGTACCATTGCGGGATCTCGTCGCCGCTGACGCGGTCAACGTCGGCGTCGGGGCCTTCAAAACGGATCTGTGTTGCCTTGCGCTTTTCGGTGGTGCTCATGGTGGCCTTTCTGCCCGCGTATGATGCCCACGGGCGGGCGCTGGGTTTAGTCGGCGAGGGCGTCAAGCTGGGTCAAGTGGTGCTTGGCGATTGAAACGGCCTCGCGGTATCGGGTGCGGTTGGGCTCGCGCTCGTGGGCGATTGACAGGACAGTCTCAAGCTGGCGCATGAGGGCCTGCCACTTCTGATTGAACTCGGGATGTTTCGCGGGTGTGTTCATGGTGTGGGCCTTTCGTTACACGTCGAGAACCGATTGACGGAGCTCGGGCGCGCTGTTCTTCTTGGGATCGCCCGCCGCAATCACGCGGGCGTAAATGACGTCTCGCTTCGCGGGGCGGCGCTGATACCGCACCTTCCCGCCGTTCCGCTCAATGGCCCGCTGCACCTCCATGACCATGAAGAAGCGCTCGCTTTTGTGCCAGCGCTTCGTTTCACGGCCGACGAGGGGCGCGAGCGGCATGCGTTCGAACTCGGCGAGCTCTTTCCAGGCCTCCACGAGGTCGCGGCGGATTCTCTGTGTCGAATCCTGAAGTTGTGAGGGCGCATGCCAGCGGGCCTCCGAGCGGTTGCCGGTCTTGAGGTAGTACCGATAGAGATCGTTCGACCGCTCCCGCGACTCGAACGCCTCGGCCGCCTGCTTCAGGTCGGCTTCAAGCACGGCCCGCCGCTGCGTGTAGGTGCGCTGGGCGTTCGGGGTCTTTCGGATCGCCACATATTCGGCGTCGGTGACCGGTTGAATGAGACGCGCGGCGGCCAAGGCTTTCTGTTCGGTGGGTGTCAGTTTCATGTGATACCTCGCGGGATTGGGGGCGGCCACTGGGGGCCGCCCCTGCTGGTGTTCATTCGAAAGCGACAAGGTTCTTTTCGCGCAGGCTGACAAAGCCGGGGGTCATGTCGGACGGTCGGCCGCATATCACATGGTCAACGATGCGGATGCCCAAAATCTTCGCGGCCTCGATCAGGCGGCGGGTAATGTCGCAATCCTCCTTGCTGGGCGTGGGGTCGCCTGACGGGTGGTTGTGGGCCAGAATGAGGCTTGCCGCGCTCTGCCTGACCGCCTCGCGCATGATCTCGCGGGGGTGAACGGGGCACTGGTCGAGCAGGCCGCGGCAACATTCGACAGGTGCGCCGATGACCTTGTTTTTCGTGTCGAGCAGAAGCGTGAAAAAGGTCTCCTGAGAGTCGCCGGAAGTGGCGGCGCTCATGACGGGGCGTAAAAGTCGGTAGGCGCTTTCTGGGTCGCGGATGGCGGGGCCTTTGACCGATACGTATGCGGCGCAGGCCTCCATAGCGGCGGCGTAATCCATGGCGAGTGCGAGCGTGTCGGGGTTGCGTTTCATGGTGTGGTGTCCTTTCTATTCGTGATGAAATGAGGCGTCGCCGAAAACGAGGCCGGTGCCGAAGCCCAGCGCGTTGAAACAGGCGCGGATGGTGTTGCCGCCGACAAGCACGTTGTCCACGATGAACGTGCGGCGGCAGGGAATGGGCTTGCCGTCCTTGCGCGTGATGTTGTGTTCCTCCACGCTGACGGCGGGGCCTTTGGAGCGGTGGCGGTCGCATGACGAGGGCGCGGGCGCGTTGCGGGTCAGGATGTCGTGGACCTCGGCCCCGCCTTTGACGTGGGCGGCGATGGCCTTCGCAAGGCGGCGGTTGGCGGACGTGTCGCCGGTGTGGTCGGGCGCGGGGATGAGGTTGCAAGGCCCCCACACCAGCGCGGCCATTTCGGCGGCGGCTACCTGCAAAGCGGCCTCGGGGCAGGCGGGGTCTTTGAGCATGTAGGACAGGCCCCGCGTCTCGCGCTCAAACTGATTGAGCGGGCGCGTGCGGGGTGACACGTAGCGACGTGCTGCGCGTGTGGTGCGGTATGGGTTAAACGTGGTATTCATGGCGTGTCCTTTCTGCGTAGCCGTGCCGGTCTCTCTCACACCCAGCGAGGTGTGACAAAACGTCTGCTCGTTTCTGAGTTCTGAATCCTCACTTGCGGCACCCGCCGCCGTTGACGCCGAACTCAAACCGGCCATGACTATTTATCAGAAATATTCTTAACTACTTAATGATTAA
>CAZOIS010000455.1:0-2158 GCA_964579865.1 uncultured Lentisphaeraceae bacterium
TAGTCGTACGGCCAGCGCCAGGCGTGCGGCGGCAGCGGCGAGTGCCCCAGCTCCATCACGTGCGAGACGAACGTGATCGTGGGTTTCACGCGGTAAATCGCATCCGGAACGGACAGGCCGACGGAGGTGTGGAGAATGAAGATGTCCACCGGCTTGGCGGGCCGCAGCTTTTCGATGTTGTCCCCGTCTCCGCTGTGGTAGATGATTGCGTGGTTCGCGGAGGGGCCGCAGTCCACCTCGAACATCAGCATGTTGTCGCGCTGGCGCGGCTGCTCGCGGTGGTGGTCGCCGATGTCGATCCGGACGCCGACCTCGCCGAAAACGAGATTCGTGCCCTGGCTCACGAGCAGGCTCCCCGGATACCAGCGCGTGACGACGGGCTTGTTCAAGGCGAGCATCGCCCGGAACAGGGGCTCGTGCACGTGGTCGCCATGCTCATGGGTGTTGAGGAGAAAATCGAGGTCCGGCGCGAGCCGCTCTACCCCCCTTCCCTCGACATCGATTCCGAAACAGGCGTGCGGCGTCTTGAACACATAGCCCATGTTGTAGATGAACCAAACGGCCAGCCCTTCGCGGACCCGCGTGCGGCGGATCTCGTCAAGGGCTTCTGCGGTCACATCGCGCAGATAGCCGAGAACCGGATGCCGAGTCTCGAGAAGGTCGGCCAGCGGCTTGTTGGTCTCCCACGACCGGGCATAATCGCGGTAGTCGAGATCCGAGAGCCGGTCGCCGGCGGTCTGAAGCACCGCCATCCGCGCTCTGCGGGCCGTCGCGTTCGTCCCGTCCGGCGGGTTTTGCACAAGCCAGCTCCGCGCCTGGCCGAGCTGCGCGCGCAAGTCAGCGTCCGACACATCCGCCGCCGCGACCAACACGACGACCGCCACGAGTCCGACCGCGATTCCCCACACCCTGATCATTGTTTCGTCCCCTCTTGTTTATCTCGCCACCAGAGCGAAGGCCTGTCCCGGCTCGAGCCGGATCTTGAGGTGGCCGCCGCGAAGCGGCATGACCGTTGCGGGCGCGCGGCCGTCGTCGCAGAGCGCATAGGCCAGCACCTCGACCTTGCCTTTCCACGCAGTCGGCACCGGCCAGTTCCGCGTGCCGCCGGCACGGCTGTAGACGAACCACTCGCCTGGCTTAGTCCAGAGCGCGGGCATGAAGAGGTCGCCGCCGTCGACCAGCACGCGGCCGTTCTCGGTGATCGTCAGATGGCGATTGGCCTTGCGCACAGCGCTCTCGACGCCGCCCTCGAAGGTCACGCGGTACGTCTCCGCGCCGTCCTCAAAAGACAAGGCCTTGTGGCGGTTGAGAAAGAACCACGGCAGCGTGCGCGTACAGAGTTTGCCGACAATCCCCTTCACGCCGCCCCGCCCGGCACTTAAGTCGCTGTCAATGGAGACGCCCCACGCCTCCTCGTAGAGACAGCCCGCCTCGGGCAGGTGCGCCCAGCCGCTGGGGTTCGCCGCGTGGCGCTGGTTACCCCCGTCGCCGCCGCCGCAGATCACGCTCGCCGGATACTTGATGCGGTTCTCTTCGGAGAGGTTGAGGTGGTAGACCATCGGTAGGCGGCCCGCGAGCTCGAAGTCGAAGTACTCCGTCGTCACGTCGACGCCCAGGTTTTTCCAGTAGTCAAAGATGTTCACTACGGTTTCCTTCAGCGCCGCGTCCTGGCCGATCAGCCCGAACGCGTCGATGTGCACGCTGCCGCTCTCGCGCAGAAAGGGCAGCAGCGCGACCAGCGCGTCGATACGCCGCTTGGCGTGACCGCTCTTCCACTCCTTCACCTTGTCGACAAGGTACGACTGCTCGCCGCCCCACACGCCGGCCTTGCGCGGCTGGCCATCCTTACCCAAGAGGATCAGGCCGTTCTCGCGATACTCTTTCCAAAGCGGGCTCGTCTCATAGGCGTCGGACATGTTGACGTGGACGCTGACGCAGGCGTTGAGCTTCTTCGCCTCCTCGGCCAGCCACAGGAAGCTCGCGCGGGCGTCGGGATCCTGCGGCCGCTTGAGGCGCGGGTTCACTTCTGCCCAAGACGGATACTTCGAGTCGTGCCCGTCGAACTGCCAGCCGACAAGATACGGCACCTGCTCCAGGCCGCCCGTCACGTCGTGGATCACGCGGATGTAGCGCAGCGCCTCCTCGAAGGTCACCAGGT
>CAZOIS010000456.1:0-2157 GCA_964579865.1 uncultured Lentisphaeraceae bacterium
GCCGTCCAATCGCCCTTCCAGACGCCGGACGTGAGCGGCTGCGAGGGGTTCACCTCGCGCAGCCAGGCGAAGACCTGCGCCAGCTTGGGCACAACCAGCTCGGCCTTGCTCTTCGGTTCCAGCTGGTCGTACGACGAGACGTTGGTGTTGTCGGGCTCGTTCCACACGTCCCAGCCGTGGATCCGCTTGTCGTTCCGGAAGCGCTTGGCCACCGCCTGCACGTAGGGCTTGAGTTGTTCGAATGCCGCCGGGTCCTGCAGAACGGCCCGGCCGGGATCCTGCACCCAGCCGGAGTTGTGGACGTGCGGCTTCGGCGCGGGCTGCGTGCCGATTTTCGGCTCCGGGTGCCAGCACGAGTCGAAGAAGACGAAGAGCACGCCGATGCGGTGCTTGTCGGCCAACGCGAGGAATTCGTCCATGCGGTCGAGGTATCCCTGCGGATCCTGCTGCCACGCGAGGCTGTGCAGGAACACGCGCAGCGAATTGAACCCGAGGGATTCGGCCCAGCCCAGTTCGCGGTCGATGCCGGCGCGGTCGAAGCTTGCCGCCTGCCACATCTCCAGCTGGTTGATCGCGCTGCTCGGCGAGAAGTTGCAGCCCACCAGCCACGGGTGCTCGCCGCCCCACGCTTTCGCCCGCTCCTCCGACCAGCGCCCCGGCTCCGCCGCCGCCGCTCCGGCGATCATCATCACCGCCACGCCCCACGTCGCCCATCCCTTGTGCAATCCGATCATAGCCAGCTCCCCCTTTGTGTTGGTTTGTGAAGATAATACACGCGGCTTCGTCCTTTACAAGCCTCTGCAGACACAAATGTACAAAACTTTGCCCGCAACGGCTCGATGACCGGCTTCACTCCGCGCGAAGCGGATTGAAGTCGGATAAGGATTATCGTGGGTATGCGTCGCCCGGCTCGACGGTCAGCAGGTACTCCCCCGCGCATAGCGTCAGGTCGCCGTTCGGCTTCAGCTCCGGCGCTTTCTCGCCTCTGACCCGCTCGCACCGCACGACCTTGCCGAGCTTGAAGCGGAACGCGACCGGCTGTTCGATCAGCCGTGAAACGACGGGAAGGTTGTCGATGTTCATGTAGCGGTTGGCCATGGCGCGGAACGTTTTCGCGCCGGCCGGATCGTTCACGTATTTCTGGTTCGCGAAAAGCCCGAGCCGCCACTGGCCCGGGCCGACTTTGCGCAGGTAATAGCTGCCGTTCCCGTCGCAGGAAACGACGCAAGAATTGCCCCGTCCAGAAACGGTTTCCAGTTTGGCGGTGTTTGTGATCGTACGGCTTGTCGAGTCCGCATACCGAAAGAGGCGTCCGTCGGAAGCATCGTAAAAGTCCACGTTCGAGGGCTTGTGCTGGATCTTGAACGTTTTCCCCGTCCAGTCGTCGTTGCCGCGCGTGAGCGCGTCGGGCCCGATCTCTTGGCGGAAGATCTCGCCCGCGGCGGCGAACGCGGCCGCCTTGTTCGGCGTGTGCTCGAGGTTCAGGTAGTGGATCAGCCAGCCCGGGTTGTAGGCCGCCACGGCGGAGGGCGTGTAGGTGAAGAAGGCCGCCATCTGGATGTCGGCGCGCCGGAACGCCGCCGCGAAGGCGCCGGCCACGTAGCCGTCCAGCGAGCTGCTGGCGCCGAACTCGTAGACGATCTTGGCCAGGCCGTCGAAGCGCTGCGCCTGATGCCGCGTCAGCCACGCGCTTGCGTCCTCCAGAAAATTGTTCCAATCGGTGTTGCCGCCGTCGAACTTGCCGGTCGCGTTCCAGTAGGCGACCACGTTGACGGCCTGCACGCCGCTGCCGGTCAGCGCCTGAGCGATGACCGGATTCTGCACCTCGTATTCGATGTGCGACTTGACGACGCCCCGAGGGAATGCCTCGTCGACGATCGGCCACAGGGCCGCGAAATAGCGCTTCAGGATCTCCGCCTTGAAATGCGGCAGGATTTCCTTGCGCGTCGCGTCGGGCTTCTTCTGCTGCGCCTTCCAGTTCTCCGCGAACGCCTCGTACATCGGCCTGAGGATTTTGGGCGGCGCCTCTTTCGCCCACACGGCTGACCCCATGGCGGGCTCGCTGTCGAGGCACGCCTCGGTGATGTACTTCGGCTCGTTGGTCAGCTCGACCGCCACGATGTGCGGATAATCGCACAGGCGTTTCGGAGAATACGC
>CAZOIS010000457.1:0-2157 GCA_964579865.1 uncultured Lentisphaeraceae bacterium
TGGTGGTGTTGGGCAGGCGGTGGGCACGGTCGCCGTTCACGCGCGCGTCCGGGCATGTGGCGAGCAGGCCGTTCTCCAGTTTGTCGCGCAGCCGCGTCAGCACGCAGCGCTCGGCGTCCATGTTCGCCGCCGCGAGTTCGGCCGCCTTGCCCAGCCCGACGATGTAGGGCACGTTTTCGGTGCCGCCGCGCCGCCCGTTCTCCTGGTGCCCGCCCAGCATAAACGTCTTGAGGCGCGTGCCGCGCCGCAGGTAGAAAATGCCGATGCCTTTCGGCGCGTGCAGCTTGTGCCCGGAGATCGAGAGCATGTCGACCGGCAGTTTCTTGACGTCGATCGGCACCTTGCCGGCCACCTGCACCGCATCGCTATGCACAACGGCGCCGGCCGCTTTGGCGATCTCCACGATCTGCTGCATGGGAAAGATCACGCCGGTTTCGTTGTTGGCCCACATGATGCTGACGATGGCCGGACCGTGCCCTTTCAGCGATTCGCGGAACGCTTCGAGATCGAGCTGCCCGACGCTGTCGACCGGGATTTCGGTTTCGAGGAAGCCCATGTCTTTCAGGCGGCGGCAGGGGCCCAGCACGGCGGGGTGTTCCACGCGCGAGGTGATGATTTTGGCCTGCGGTCCGAGCAGTTCGGCACTGCCGTGGATGGCCATGTTGTCGCTTTCCGTGCCGCAGCTTGTGAAGATGATTTCCGAGGGATCGGCGTTGATGAAGGCCGCGATTTTCTCGCGCGCCTCCCTCACGTATTTGGCGACTTGGCCGCCGAAGGCGTGCATGCTGGAGGGGTTGCCGTAGAGGTCGTTGAAAAACGGCAGCATTGCGTCGCGCACTTCGGGTGCCACGCAGGTGGTCGCGTTGTTGTCGAAGTAGATAGTATTCATGGAAAGGCTCGAAACTGTAAAAACGACACGGGTTGGGGGGGCAAGGCGGACTCACGTCGCCTTCATTTTCCTTCTTCCTCGACGGTGATCGCGGGGTCGACGAACTCGCGGAGCTTCGACTCGATGAAGTCCTGCCGGGTGAATGCCGCCGAGTGGCATCCCGCGCACATGCCGCGGAAGGCAATGATCACGCGGTCGCCCACGATGTCGATCAGCTCGATGTCCCCGCCGTCCTTCTTGAGCTGCGGACGGATTTCGCGGTCGACGATCTCTTCGATCAGCTTGATCTTCTGGATGTTCGAGAGCCGCTTGTGCGGCCCTGGCGCGGCCGAGGCGGGCCGCGCGGTCTGGGTGCTGCGGATGGAATCGATGATCTTCTGGATATCGTCGCGGCACATGCCGCACCCTCCGCCCGCTTTGCAGAAGTTGGTGACCTCGTCCACGGTCGTCAGGCTGTTTTCGGTGACGACGCGGCGGATCTCGTTCTCGGATACACCGAAGCAGGTGCAGACGATGTGGTCCTCAAGGTTCTTGACCATGGTCTCGCCCGTGCGGTAGTTGTGGATGGCCGCTTCGAGCGCTTCGCGCCCCATGACCGAGCAGTGCATCTTCTGGTCGGGCAGCCCGCCGAGAAAGTTGGCGATATCCTTGTTGGTGACTTTTTCGGCCTCCTCGATCGTTTTGCCAAGAACCATTTCGGTGAGGGCCGACGAAGAGGCGATCGCGCTGGCGCAGCCGAACGTCTGGAACTTGACTTCGGCGATGCGTTTGTTCGCGTCGAGTTTGAACATGAGCGTCAAGGCGTCGCCGCAGGCGAGCGAACCCACCGTGCCGGTTCCGTCGGGGTTGTCGATCTTGCCGACGTTGCGCGGGTTGCGGAAATGGTCCATCACGGTTTCACTGTAGTTCCACATAATCTGCCTCCTGAGTCTTGAAAACGCACTATTTTATCACGCCCGTCGCGGATAAGGAATAGCGAATCAGTTTCCGAAGGCCGAGTTGATTGGAGCCGTGCCCCGGCCGGCGCCCCGCGGTTCCTCGCAGGCCGGCTAATCGTCGTCGTCCGAGCTGGTCACCGATGAGATCAGGGCTCGGTACTCTTTGATGAGCTGTTCGCAGACGTGGCGCGTCGTGAATTTGTTCAGCATCTGATTGCGGCCGGCAGCGCCGACCTTTGCGGCACGTGCGGGGTCGGCCAACAAGGCGAGCGCCGCCTCGGCCATGCGCTGCGGGTCACCGTCGCGGACGAGGATTCCCGAGACGCCCTG
>CAZOIS010000458.1:0-2130 GCA_964579865.1 uncultured Lentisphaeraceae bacterium
GCGGCGGCGATGGACGCGCTGAACCTGCAGCAGGAGCCGGTCACGGTCGCCGGTGCCGGCACGGACAGCCAGGGTGCCATCGTCAACCGCTCGACGATTCAGCAGATCAACGCACTCGGCAAGGTCGAATTGACAGGCGACACGACCTTCGGCGGCACCGCGCGCTGGGACATCCGCAACGGCACACTCGCCTTGGGTGACCACACCTTGACCAAACTCGGGAACGACACCTTCACGCTCAGCGGTTCAACCGCCGTCACGCCCGGCGGCGACGCGGCGAAGGTCATTGTCCAGGAAGGCACGTTCCGTCTGCAGCAGTCCGTCCAGATGGGCGGCAGCGCGGCCAACACTGTCCATCTGAACAGCGGCACCGCGCTCGATTTCTACGACCTGGCCGCCTTCCCGGCATGGAGCCTGACCTGCGAGGACAACACCGCCTACCAGGCCTCCCACAGCGCCAGCGACGCGCACAACCGCTGGGGAGGACCAGTCACTCTTAACGGGACCTTGCACCTGACTTTCGGCACAGACGGCGATTACCGCAGCGGTTTCACCGGGGAAGTGACCGGCGCAGGTTCTCTGCTCGTCACCAACACCACCAGTTATCAGCCCCGTTTCTTCCTCGCCGGCACCAACAACACCTACAGCGGTCCGAACAGGATCGTCGGCGGCTGGATTTTCGCGCGCAGCATCCGGAACGTCGGCGAGCCCTGTTCGCTGGGGCGTCCCATGACCGTCGCGGACGGCACGATCAGCCTCGGCGCAGGCACCGACAGGCCCGGCAGGCTGGGTTACAACGGCACCGGCGACACCACCGACCGCGTGATCGACCTGGCCGGCCGCTCGTCCGGCGGCGCCTGGGGAACGATCAGCCACGAAGGAACCGGTCCGCTGGTCATCAGCAACGTCACCTTCTCGACGACCGGCGGCAAGCGGCTGGCCTTGTTCGGCACCTCGACCAGCACGGCGGAAATCGTCTCCTCCGTCGTCAACAGCAGCGACAGCACCACCGAGATCACCAAGGAACAATCCGTCACGTGGGTCCTCTCCGGAAACAACACCTATAGCGGCCCCACCGTCATCAACGGCGGCACGCTGGTCTTTCCCGGCAGCAACACGCTTGCGGGCGCCATGGCGATCAACACCGGCGTCCTGAAACTCCCGGCCGGCGCGTTCATGAGCAGCGCCGCCAACTTCGGCATCCGCAACAACGGCGCGTTCTACCTCGACGGCGGCACCTTCATCCGAAACACGCCCGAGGGGGACGGCGAAACGTTCAGCATCGGCCACAGTGCGGGCGGCTACGGCCATCTTCAGGTCAACAGCGGCTCGTTGACCTGCACGCGCCTGTACGCCGGCTGGTCCGGCATCGGCACCACCCGCTTCGCCGGCGGCAACGCGATCTTCAACCATTATGTGCATGTCGGACGGTACAGTTACGGCACGCTCACCGTTATGCCCGGCGCCAGCGTCAGCCAGCCGGTCACCTCCAGCGACAAAAACTGCTTCATCGCCTTCGAAACCGGACGTGGCGAAGTGAACCTGCTGGGCGGCGCCTATACCCAGGCAAGAGGAGCATTCCAAGCAGGCTCGAACAGCGGCGCAGCCACCAGTATCGTCAATCTCTGCGAAGGAACGCTGACCACGCGGTATTTCCTCTACACCAAAGGCTTCTTGCTGGTCAACTTCGCCGGCGGCACGCTGAAATATCCCGACATCGCTGCTTTCGACGCCCCGCTGATCCCTCTCCACGCCTCCGTTCAGGCTTTCTCGTACGGCCCGCGCGCCGGTTTCACGGGCGGCGCGGTGATCGACACCAACGGCCGCGACCGTTCACTTCTGGCCGCCCTTCGTGCGCCCACCGGACAGGGTGTGTACGCCATCGCCGTGGGTTCGTCGGGTTCCGGCTATATCGGCGAACCGTATGTCAAGATCGCGGGCGACGGCTACGGCGCGTGCGCCGTGGCGAACATGGAGGATGACGGGCAAGGGCGCGGCACCTTCCGCGTGGCCAGCGTCACCGTCACCTGCCCCGGCGTGAACTACACGACGGCGCCGACGGTCACGTTGCTGGGCGGCGGGACGAATATCGTCACCGCGCTGGCAGGCGCGGTCACCCTCGCACCAAAC
>CAZOIS010000459.1:0-2127 GCA_964579865.1 uncultured Lentisphaeraceae bacterium
TGGTCGACGTGGCCGTTCGGGAAGTTGCTTTCGAAGCCGTAGAGCCGGATGTCGCCCTTGAAGCCGGGATCGTCGCCGGCCGCAAAGCCCATGGCCCGGCACATCTCCCGCGCGGCAAACAGGTAATTCAGCTGCGCCTGGATCTCTGCGGCCGGCCAGGGGCCGCCCCGGTAGGGTCCCGCGCGGCGCACCTCCCAGTTGTGGAAAAGGTGCATGTGCACCGCGCCTTCGGCGAGCGATGTCCCGACGCTGGTCGGGGCCCGGCCGCGGCCCAGCGTGAAGCGCACGCCGTCGCGCGTGTTGGTGACCGCGCCCGCCGCGCCGAGCACCCGGCCGATCCGGACCCCCGGCCAGATCACCCGCACGCCGGGCGGAGGCGGATCCTTCGTTTCGCTCTCCAGCGTGAAGTAAAACTCGCGGGCATTCGCGCCCGTCCACGCCTCGCCTTTCAGCGCTTTCCATGAGCCCGCCTCGCGCTCGATCACGACGCGCGGCTGATCCCGGTCCTTGCCGAGTTCGGCCCGCACGACTTTCGCCCCGCACCGGACGGCCGCGTTGCCTGACGCAACCGCGCACCAGCACGGCTCCGCCGTCCCGAGCCCCAGCCCCGCGGCCAACGACAGCGCGGCGAGTGTTCTCCGACCTCTTCTTTTCATCCCGCCCCCCCTTATCGGATCTCGGCGTGTTCCTCGTTACACCTTTTTCGTTACTATACGACTCGCCCCGCACTTATTGAAGCCGAATCTGAGCGATGACGGACTTTCGACTCCGTCGCCGTTTGTCAAATCCATGGACAAAGAAATTAAATTTTGCAACACTCTTATGGTATGAATCGTAAATTGTGTTAGCGATTCAGCGTTAAGCTAGTAATAAAATGTTTCTCGTTATCTCTGTCAGCGTGTTACAGGAGGTCTAGGATGAGCCAAATGTTTGGACGTGGATCGAGTCTGGCCATGATGTGCCGTTTTGCGGCGGCAAGCATTGCGATGGCGATTGCCGGAAATCGCGAGGCACAGGCGGCGACGGGTCTCTTAAACAACGTGCCGGAGGCGGCAGGCTACACGCTGGCCTACGAGTTTCCCATTCCCCTTTCCTCGGGCGGCTGGTTTGCGAACCCCGTACCCTATTCGGTCACCAACACGGCCTCCATTAAGGACGGCTCGTTCGACCGCGTGGCCTACTATATGGAGCTGGTCAAATCGACGGGCCAGACGCAATGGGTTTACGTCTCGATGACCGCGTTCACCACCAACGCCGCCCGGCTCGGCGTGCCCCGGAACTATGTGATCCGCAACGGACTCTATGACACGGCGGCGCCCTCGAACGCGACGATCCGCTCCAACGTGAGCGGCATCACCAACACCAACGGCTGCGACACCGTCAACCTCGAGTTCTGGCCCAGCAACTACGGGGGACAGAACGACTACGGCGTGCCCGGGGCGAACGCGGGCAACTACGATTTCGGCGACGGCGGGGCAAGCGCGTCAGCCGGCCACGCCTCCATGCAGATCCACAACTACGGCGCGAAGCAAACCCTTTTCGCTTACAACGCCTGGGGTAACGCGGGGACCAGCAACCTGGGGCTAGGCAACAGCCCCTCGCCCGTCAATGGCGGAGTCGACTGGACCTTTGACACCTCCAACATCGGCACCTATTCGGTCCGCACGCTCCAGATTCTGGTCCGCACGCTCAGCGTCAACAATCTGCCGGCCACGAACGTGACCGCCTCTTCGGGGTGGATCAACGGACAGTTGGCCGTCGGAAACTCCTGCGACGTGTACGCCTACTGGGGCAGCACCGACCAAGGCACCAACTCGGGCCTTTGGGCAAACAGCGCCCTCATGGGGACGTACTCGAACGGCACGTTCAACCTGACACGCCAAGTCACCGGACTCGCCGGCGGCGCCACCACCTGGTACACCTTCCTCGCCTCCAACGACGTGGCCATCGCCTGGGCCAAACCCTCGCTCAACTTCGTCACGGCAACGGCCCCGGCGGTCGACAACGGCGCCGGCGCTTCCGTGTCGGTCAACCAGGCCGTCCTGCGCGGCAACCTGACGGCCGGCGGCACCGCCGACATCTACGTCTATTGGGGGCCGACCGACGGCGGCCAGTCGGCGAACTACG
>CAZOIS010000460.1:0-2127 GCA_964579865.1 uncultured Lentisphaeraceae bacterium
CACATAGTAGCCCGGCACGTCGCCGGGCGGATTGTCGCCGCGGTGCAGCCACCCGCTCCAGCCGCAGGCGCTGACGCAATATTCATAGCCTCGCGAGCGGAAGGCCTGCCCCACCAGGTGCGAGTAGCCTTCAAGGTCATTCGCGCCCACGCCTTCGGTGATGCTGTCGCCCACGATCAGCGCCCACTTCGGCTGCGCGGCGTCAGCGGCGGGCGTGTTGCCGGCCGCGACACGCAGTCCCGCGAGGCGGACGATGTTCGCGCCACTCGTCCCCTCCGATCCCCAGCGCTTCACCTGGGGCGAGGTTTTCAGGTAGCCGGTCAGCACATGCTTTTTGCGGCGCGGATCCATGCCGGGCACGGGAACCTCTTTCGCGCACCGCAGATCCGCTGTCCATATCCCGTCCAAATTACAGGCGAGCGCCGGCGGATTGAACGAGCCGTCGTACGTGGAGGCGTCAAGCAGCAGCGTCGGCACCGTGTTCGTCGTGTCCGACTCCCACGTCACCCGGAAATACGCTCCGGGATTCCACGTCTGCCGGAAGATCTTGCCGCCCCGCCCCGAGTCGCCGACCCAGTTGCCTGGCGAAAACACGAAAGCCGGCGAATCCACCGGAATTGTCAGCGGCGCTTGCGCCCTCGCAAAGCCTGCAATCCCCAACGCGGCACACGCGCACGACACGATCATTTTCTTATTCATCGCCGTCCCCCGACTCCCCACGCTTCCTTTCAGATCCCTACTTCGTGCCCGCCGCGGCGGGCACGACCGCGTACGCGTGCGAAACCGGCGCGCGCGCAGCCAACACCTTCTTTTCCAACTCCTCCACGTTCTTGCGGAGCTCACCGTACTTGGGCCACTGTTTGATATAGTTGAGCGCCATTACGGCACTGTACTCCGTTTTGTCCTTGAAGCGGTCGTAGTGCGCCTGCACGGCAGCCGGATCATCGACGCTGACCTTGTAGTGGCTCTGCATCCAGCGCCGCGTATTCAGCAGGCTGCACGCCTGCGCCTCGGCATTCCGGCGCTGCTCATTGAGCTGCGCCACGCACCGCGCCTGCTTGGCCTGCGCCGTCGTCTCGTTAAAAGCGAGATTGACCCCCTTCGCCAACTCATCGGACGCATATAGCCCCACCGCCATGCCATCAATTTTCACCTCATATCGTCCCGCCGAAAGGCCGGTCACCGACAGCACTTCTTGGTTCAGATCATCCGCGATCGGCAAAAGTTCCAGCACCGGTTTGGCGGCTGGATCGACCGGGAACGGCAACGCCTTCTCCAGCACCGTGAACGACACGCCGCCGCCCGTCTTCACGACCGCTGTCACCACAGCGTTGACGCTCTCCGTTGCGCGCGCGCCCGACGCGTCGACCGCAATCTTAGAGACAACCGCCGGCGCGCCTTGCGCCTTCAGAAACAACCACGCCATCATCAAATGCCCGGGCGCGCCCGGATGCACGCGGTCGCCGCCCACGATGGTCCACTTCGGGTCTTTCTTCTGCCGCTCCAGGTTGAGCGCCGTCATCGGCCCGTGGAAATCCACCACGTTCCCGTTATTCTTCGCCGCCAGTTCGCGCACGATCGCCGCGCATTGCCCAAGGCCGTCGTTGCACCCCGGCTGGTTGAAGTCCCTGTCGAGGACGACCGTCTGATCGAACGGCGAAGGGGTGAAAAAATATAGCTTCGGCTCGCCGGCCTCGGCGCGGATGCGTGCGACGACTTTCTCCATATTCGCCTTGTAGCCGTCAAGCGCCTGTTTCTGTCCTTTTTTTTGCTGTTCCGAGGGCGTCGCCACGTAATAGCCGCGCCCAACGTCGTTCATGCCGAACATGATGGTGACCGTGGTCGGCTTCTTGTCGATGACGTCCTCCCGCAGCCGGCCAAGCGAACCGCCGGCGGAATCGCCCGACCGCCCCGCGTTCACGAACCGGATCGTCCGCTCCGGAAAACGGGTCAGATAGTAATCGGCGATCATCGTCTGCGTGCGGCCCCCTGCTGTAATGCTGTCCCCCAAAAAACAGATCGTCTCCCCGTCCTTGAGCACCTCCCCGCGCGCAGGCTGCGTTCCCGCTCCCGTCAACAGCGCGGCCGAGACAATCAGAAAAAGTCCCCTCATCATTTTCACATCCG
>CAZOIS010000461.1:0-2123 GCA_964579865.1 uncultured Lentisphaeraceae bacterium
GCGCGCACACCTACGAGCGCGTTGACAAGCCCCGCGGCGAGTTCTATCATCACATCTGGACTGCGAGCGGAGGCAACACCGCCGCTTCGACGTACACGGTGTAGAAAAAAAGTGCATGTGTTCATGGTTGGGCGGGGCGGTTTCTCCGAAACCGCCCCGGACGCCTCACCGAGGCGTCCCTGCCTGACGTAAAAAGGGAGGGTAGAGAATGAAGAAGCTCGGTAAGATGCTGGTTGGGATTTTGATTGTACTGGTGGTGCTGCTGCTGGCCGCTGTGTTGACGCTCCCCATGACCATCGGGCCGATCGTCAAAACGGCGGCATCGGTGGGCGGTCCGAAGGCACTCGGCGTGCCGGTGTCGGTCGGCGACGTCAAGCTCAGCCCGCTCGCGGGCAGCCTGACCATCTCACAGGTGAAGGTCGGCAATCCGCAGGGATATTCCGATAAGGACGCCTTCGCGGTGGAGAAGGTCGAGATCGGCCTGAATCTGAAATCGCTGATGAGTGACACGATCGTGGTCAAGAAGATCCAGGTCGACGCGCCGGCCATCGTGTTCGAAAGCAAAGACGGCAAGTCGAACTTCGACACCATGCTGGGCAACGCCAAGAAATCCTCGGAGGAGGAAAAGGCCAAGAAGACCGACGAGAAAAAGGCCGGCAAAAAGGTCGTGATCGAGGAGTTCTCGCTCAACAATGCCAAGGTGTCGTACGCGTCCGGCCTGACGATGGGCAAGGCGCTGACGATCCCCCTGCCGTCGGTGACGGTGCGCGACATCGGCAAGAAGTCGGGCGGCACGTCGTTCGTGGACGCGCTGACCGAGATCATGAACGGGATCCTGAACGGCCTCACGCAGGCGGTCACGGGCGTCACGGGCGCGGCGGGCGACATGCTCAAAAGCCTGAGCGGCTCCGCCTCGGATACGGCCAAGGGGGCCACGGACTCGCTCAAGAATGTGACGAGCGGCGCGGCGGACACGGCGTCTGACGCGGCCAAGAGCGCGACCGACGCGGCTTCCGAAGCGGCCAAGAGCCTGAAGAAACTCTTCAAGTAAGAGGAGCCTCGGGACTTAAACCGGAGATTTGAAAAGGGGGCACGCGGCGGTGCCCCTTTTTTGTTTGGGGAAGCGGTCACGCATGGCCAACCTGTTTCAAAGGCTCGAAGACACGGCCGCCCGCGGCGCGGCGGGGCTCGCGGCGGAATCGCGCGTGGCCGTGACGCGGGCCATGCTGTCCCTCCAGCGGCCGGACGGTGGCTTCGCGGGCCTGGACGGGCGCTCTGACCCGTATTACACGCTCTTCGCGTGGCTGGGCCTGCGGGCGCTCGGTGCGGGGTATGACTGCGACCGGGTTTGCGCGTACATGCGGGCGCACCGGCGGGACGCGAATCCGATCGATGCGCGGTGCGCGCGGTTCGTGCTGGCCGCCGAAGGCCGTGGGCACCGCGCTTCTTGGCCCGCGGCGGTGGCGTCGCTGGTGTGCGGCGACGCGTATGGCGCCTTTCTGGCGCTGCTGGCTGCGGACCGTGTGCCGCGTTGGCTGGCGCGGCTGCTGCGATGGCGCCAGCCGCTGGTTTTTTCGTCGTCTGCGCTGGAGCGCCTGCCCACGCCGCGGCTCGCGGCGGGGCTGATCCTGGAGCGCCTGTCCGGACGGCGCGGCACGTCGATCACGCCCATGCTGGAGTCCAGACGGTGTCCAGGCGGCGGCTTCGCCGCGGCTCCCGGCGCTCCGGCCGATCTGCTCGCCACGGCGGTGTCGCGGTTCGCGTTGGGGGTGGACGCCGCTTCCGCCAAGACGCCCAGCCGCAACGATGGGCGTGACGACGACCTGGCTTTCGTTGGGGCGTGCTGGCTGGACGACGGACTTTTCGGCGCTTCGACGGCGGCGCGTCAAGGCGACGCCGAACACACGTTTTACGGGCTTCTGGCACTGGGCACGTGCCGCTGACAGAAACGCCCTGGCGGGAAGGGTCGCAGCCGTTGCTTTGACCGATCACTTCAAGTTGAGGATCAGGATTAGGATTAAGATTACGATTAGGATGAAGACGGAACGACTACCTTCTTAATCGTAATCTTGCCTATAACTTCAACTCGCCGCGAAGGCTGTTGACAGTTCCAACTCGTTGAT
>CAZOIS010000462.1:0-2117 GCA_964579865.1 uncultured Lentisphaeraceae bacterium
AGCGCGGCGTTGTCGCGCGCCCACTGCACCATGCCCTTGGAGGCGTCGAGGTGGCAGACCTCCGCGCCGCCGAGCGCGGCGGCCAGCGTCGAGCCGCCGGAATAGGCGAAGAGGTTGAGCACCTGGATCGGACGGCGGCGGGACTCGCACGCCTTGCGCACCGTCTCGCGGATCCACTCCCACTGCGCGCGCTGTTCGGGGAAAATGCCGAGGTGCCCGAAATCGGTGCCGGAGAGTTTAAAGGTGATGCCGCTAATCGCGACCTTCCACTCGGCGGGCAACGCGCCCCGGTTGTGCCACTGGTTGCCGTCTACGCGGTCGAACGCGGCGTGGGCTTGGGCCCAGAACGATTCGGGCCGAGCGCTTTTCCAAACGGCCTGCGAACAGGGCCGGGAGAGAACATACGTGCCGAAGCGTTCAAGCTTCTTTCCGTCGCCGCTGTCCAGCAGCGCATAGTCCGATGCCGAGTCTTGATTCAGAGAGTGCATAAGCGAAGCCCCGCGGAAAATTCAGTGCGCCAGCAACAGCAGAACCGCCATGGCGCTGAAGAACAGGCCCAAAAGGATTTTGACGACCACCAGATTGTGCTTGCTCCAGTCGATCAGCGCTTTCAGCTGCATGCCGCGGTGGAAGCACACGAACACGACCGCCAGCGGCAGGACGAAGAGCAGGTTATACGTGATCAGCAGGACCCACGAGCACAGGTCTGAACAATCCTTCTTGAGCATATACATCAGCACCGGCACGTAGCTCTGCCCCGTGCAGACGCTTTCGAGGATCGTCACGCCCGCGCCCGTCACGAAGCCGCCGATGATCGGTCCGCCGGATCCGAGGCGCGAGTTCATGAAGGAATGGATCCGGTCCTTGATCTTCTTGGGGATCTGCAGCGTGACGTCCGCCGGGCGCTGCGACTTGCGGAACCGGAACGCGTCGCGGAACGACAGCACCGCCAGCGGGATCATGCACAGGCCGAGCACGACCTCCACCACCTTTTTGACGGTGGCAAAATTCGGCGCCTGGCGGAAGGCGTACAGGAAGCCCAGTCCGAGGACGGTATAGACGATGAAGGAGGCCGAGATGAACGAGACTCCGACCAGCAGACGCGTCCGCCGCGTGGCCTTGGCCACCGCCAGCACGCTCATGAAAAAGATCAGCGTCGAGATCGCGCAGGGGTTGAAACCGTCCAACAGCCCGCCCAGCGCCACCACGGAAAAGGTCAGCCCGTTGACCCTCTCGCGCACGACCTCGTCGGCCGTTTTCCCCTCTTTGCCCATCTCCGGCGGCCGGGGCGCGGTCCACTGCGAGCCCTGGCGGGCCACGAGCGCTTCGTTCACGCGGTCCAGAAGCCCCGTGGACATCGTCTCGAACCCCGAGAGGAACGCGGTGTGGTCGACGACCATCGAGACGCGCCCGTTGTCGCTGTTGCCGCAGCGCTGCTGATACGCGACCAGCAGCGGGATGGTATCCGCCTGAGTCATATCGTGGCGCACCAGCTCATAAAACCCCTCGAACCGGGTTTCCAGCTCCGGGAACACCTCGCTTTTGACCCGCTCGCATTCCGTGCATCCGGGCGTGAAGAAGAAATCGAGCCGGACCTGTTCGGCCATGTCGGCCCGGACGCAGACCCCCGCGCCTGCCAGCAGCAGGGCAAAGACGGTACGTTTATTGAAGAAAACCATGTTATCCTGAGGCTCGGGCATCCGCCTCACCCGGGAAGGGCTCCGCGCAACACCTTTTGTGGGTAATGAAAGAGCAATCTATAGTAATTTAATGGTGTAGGGGAATCAATCGCAAAAAACGGGCATCTTTTGGCTTGAACCCGACATGGCGGAAAAGAGACACTAATCCATACTATGAAAAACTCATCTTTCTCTTCCGTCGTCTGCGGTCTTGCGACTGCGGGGCTCCTGTGCGGCGCGTCGTCACTGTTCGCCGCCGAAACTTGCGATGCGGCAAAAACGTTTGTCGGGCGCTGGGCGCTGACCCTCCCCGGCGGGGGCGCGGGATGGCTGGGCGTTGAGCAGCAGTCCTGCGGCGCGCTCAAGGGTGCGCTTCTGTGGGGCGGCGGCAGCGTCATGCCGGTGGCCGAGACCAAGGTCGAGAACGGCGCGCTGGTC
>CAZOIS010000463.1:0-2110 GCA_964579865.1 uncultured Lentisphaeraceae bacterium
GGTTGCGCTGAAAAAGTCGGGCGGCAGGTGGATTGACCGCCGTCCGCCCTTCTTCATTTCCGTTTTTCCGCCTTGACCGGCGGCGGAGCCGCCCGGACGAGGTGAAGCTCTTTCCGGTCGAGCAACTCCCAGGAGACCTCCTCGCCGCCCTCGACGCCCAGCGCCGCCGCGAGCGGCATGGGGATGTAGACGAAGAACCTCACGTTCTGCCCCTTCGTCCGGATGGCCTGTATCCGCAGCGGGTAGGACGCAACGGACACGTTCTCGTGATTTTTCGGCATAAAGCCTCCTTTCGGCTTGATGATATAGCCTATAGGCTATATCATGTCAAGCATGAACGCCATTGTCGTCACTCTCGACGGCGACGCGCCCGCCGTCAGGCCGTTCGCCCTCATGCGGGACCGGGTTCTTCCGGCCATCGAGAAGCGGAGGGCCGGTCTCGAAGCGATGTGCTCGCCCTTGATGGGCAGGCCCGAGGTCGATCCGGTCCGGCTCATGGCCGTGACCGTCCTGCAAGTCATGATGAGGCTCCCCGACCGGGCCTGCGCCGAGGCCTGCCTCTATGACGCGAGATGGCGGTTCGCCCTCGGGGACACGCCCGGCTTCCACCCGACAACGCTGGCGAATTTCAGGAACCGGCTGGCCGAGAGCGGCAAGGCGCGACTCGCGCTCGAGTCCTGCCTGCAGTCCATGCGCGGTGCCGGGTACCTGAAGTCGTGCAAGGCCGTCCGGATCGACTCGACCCACCTGCTGGCGCGCATCACGGACATGTCCCGGCTCGAATGCGTCCGCGAGACGTTGCGGCTGACCCTGGTCTTCCTCGCGCAATTCGGCGGCGCGGCGGCCTGGGAGCCGTGGTCCGGGCGCTACGCGGACCGCAGCCCGGACGACCTCCGCAACGCGTCCGCCGGCCGTCTCGCCTGCTGCATGGACACGGCGGGCGCGGACATGCGGGACGCGCTGGCGAAAGCGGACGCGCTCGGGGACGCCGTGGCCGCGTCCGGGCCGGTCGCCCTCCTGCGCCGCGTGTTCGGTGAGCAATTCGAACTCCGCGACGAGACGCCCGTCCAGCGGCGTGCGTCGCTGGCCGGCGCGGTCGTCAACCCGCAGGACCCCGAGGCGCAGTGGTGCACGAAGAGAACGCTCGGCGATAACGGGTGGCACGGGTACAAGGCGCAGGTCTGCGAAAGCGTGGAAGAGGCGAACTGCGGAAGGGGCGAGCCGACCAAGTCGGTCATCACCGCCGTATGCGTCCAGCCCGCGACCGGCGGAGACCACGGCAGCCTCCCCGGCATACTCGTCGAACACCGTTCCGCCGTCGGCCCGGAATGCCCTCCCCCGGACGAGGTGTTCGTGGACGCCGGCTACGTGAGCGCGCCCGCGCTGCTCAAGGCCGGGGCCGGCGGATACGCCCTCACCGGGCCGATGCCGGCCCCGCCGCACAGCGGGAAACGCTTCGGCACGGACTCCTTCGCCGTCGACCTCCCCGGCCGCGCCGCGGTCTGCCCCGCCGGAAACGCCAGTTCGGAATGCGACAGGATCAACGACGCGAGGTACGCGCAATACGGCGTGCGGTATTACTTCGTCTGGCCCGCCAAGACCTGCGCCGCATGCCCACTGCGGGAACGGTGCGTTTCCAAAAAGAACAAGCTGGCGCGAAGGACGCTCGAAGTGACGGAACACCACATGGCAGTCCAGGCGCGCAGAAAACTCTGCAAGACGCCGGAGTACCGGACGCGCATGCGCAAGCGAAACGCGATCGAGGGCGCCCACAGCGAACTGGTCAGGGGGTACGGACTGCGGCGCTGCCGCTACAAGGGCAGGATCAAGACCGGCCTTCAGGCCCAGTTCACCGCGACAGCGTGCAATCTCCGCCGCTGGGCACGCCGCCTGTGCTGGGAGGAACGCAAAGAAGCGTGAAAAACCAAAAAGGAAGATTCGTCGCCATCCCTGACGTCGCAGAAATCGCTCAGCACGGTAAAGACCGAATAAAACAACCGCAAGCTTGATCCCGCGCGACATGAATCGCATAACGACTGCCGATAAAGAATGAGCCCCGGCGATCATGAGCCACTATCGGCAATCGACTTTTTCAGCGCAACCGACATAA
>CAZOIS010000464.1:0-2104 GCA_964579865.1 uncultured Lentisphaeraceae bacterium
CGAAGCGTCGCGTCGGATCGATCGGTGCGCGTGATCTTCCGGGTTGGGTTGAAAAAGGCAAGCGGATGCCGGGGCACATGGGCGCAGTGAGCCGCAAGACGCGGAATCTGGCCGTTGTTCAGGTCCGGGGTGAGGAAAACCTCCTGCTGGTGTCCGGCGCTGTGCCGGGACCGAAGGGCGGCGTAGTCATTATCAGGAAAGCCCTGAAGAAATAGGGGTTGGAGAACCGATGAGCACGATCAAGGTTTTTAATCCGGCTGGCGATGCCGCAGGCGAAATGACCGTTGCGGACGAGCTTCTGGTACTTGACAAGGGCGAGCAGGCCGTGAAGGACGTGGTGGTGGCGATTCAGAACGCCTTCCGCGCGGGCACGGCCTCGACCCTGAGCAAGGGCGAAGTCGCCGGCAGCAACAAGAAGCCCTGGCGCCAGAAGGGAACGGGGCGGGCCCGTGCGGGTCTGCGTCAGAGCCCGGTGTGGCGTGGCGGCGGCGTGGCCTTCGGGCCGAAGCCGCGCGATTTCTCGCAGAAGATCAACCGCAAGGTGCAGCAGCTGGCGTTCGCGCGCGCGCTGAGCGACAGGATCGCGGGCGGGCAGGTGGAGGTGATCGAGAAGTTCGACCTTCCCGAGCCGAAGACGAAGCTGCTGACCGCGATGCTGAAGAAGCTGGGCGCGGAACGTTCGGCGCTGATCGTTCTCGATCAGTACGAGGAGAACGTGATGCTGGCGGCCTGCAATCTTCAGAAGGTTGAGGTTGTCACTGCGGAGGAAGTTGATGTATATTCTCTTCTTTTGTACCGCACGCTGGTCGCGACCAAGGCGGGTTTTGAGGCGCTGACGGCGCGCATGAAGAAGGGGAAGACGGAGGTGGGCGCATGAAGCACGCCGGATGTATCCGCAAGGTTCAGATAACGGAAAAAGGCACGCAGCTTGCCTGCGAAAACCAGTACATTCTCGAGGTCGCGCCCGGGGCGAACAAAATCGAGATCAAAAAGGCCGTCGAGACTCAGTTCGGCGTGCATGTGCTGGCGGTCAGAACCCAGAATTACAAGGGCGCGTTGCGTACGCTGCGCAATCGCCGCGTGGTGCGCGATTCCGGCTGGAAACGTGCGATCGTGACGGTGAAGGCAGGCGAGCGTATCGAGACCGTTTAACGCCGCCAGAGAGGATAAGAGGCCATGGGGCTCAAGACATTCAAACCGAGAAGCGAAGGCTTGCGACACCGTGTCGCTCCGACCTTCGAAGAAATTACCGAAGTCAAGCCTGTTCGCAGGCTGACCGAGGCGACCAAGAGCAAGGCGGGCCGGAACAACCAGGGCCGCATCACGACGCGCCATCGCGGCGGCGGCGTGAAGCGCCGTTACCGTATCGTCGACTTCCGTCGCGATAAAGTCGGTATTCCCGCGCGTGTCGAGGCGATCGCCTATGACCCGAACCGTTCCGCGAACCTTGCCTTGCTGAAATACGTGGACGGCGAGAAGCGCTACATCCTCGCCCCGACGGGGCTGAAGGTGAACGACGCGGTGATGGCGGGGCCTGAGGCCGAGCCGAGCGTCGGCAACGCGCTGCCGCTGGCGCAGATCCCGCTGGGTCTGTACGTGCACAATATCGAGTTGGTGCCGGGCAAAGGGGGCAAGCTGGCCCGTTCCGCGGGCAACAGCTGCCAGGTGATGGCGCGCGACGGCAACTTCGTGACGCTGCGCCTGCCGTCTGGCGAAGTCCGGCAGTTCCTCTCGAACTGCACCGCGACGGTCGGCCAGGTCGGCAACGCCGAGTGGAGCAGCATCAAGCTGGGCAAAGCCGGACGCAAGCGCTGGATGGGCATCCGCCCGACGGTGCGCGGTGTGGCGATGAACCCGGTTGACCATCCGATGGGTGGTGGTGAAGGCCGCACGTCTGGCGGCAGTCACCCTCGTTCGCCTTGGGGCAAGCTGTCGAAGGGCGGGAAGACGCGGAACCGCCGTAAGACCAGCAGCAGGTTCATTGTGAAGCGGAGAAAGTAACGCATGGCAAGGTCGATTAAGAAAGGCCCTTACGTAGAGAAGAGCCTTCTCGAGAAAGTCGAGAAAATGAATGCGTCCGGCAGAAAACAGCCGATCAAGACCT
>CAZOIS010000465.1:0-2095 GCA_964579865.1 uncultured Lentisphaeraceae bacterium
CCAGCGACCAGGCGGCGTTGCACCGGAAGCCGAACCGCAGGTCCGCCACGGCATAGCCGGGTGTGCCGCCGGGAGGAATCCGCTGGGTGTCCTCCCGATCAGCAGCGGTCAGTCGATCTTCGCGCGCCGAGGCCCGGCCGAGCGTCTCCGCCCAGAAACGGCGGTCTTCACTCTCCCATCTGAGTGCCGTGTACACCGTCAACGGCATGGTCCGCACCGGCTCGCTGATCCGCCCTCCGCCGGGGCCGTCATAGTCGGTGTACCCCTCGATCCACGTGAATCCGCTGCGCCAGAGCCACCGTCGCCCGAGCCTCACGTCCAGTTCGCTTTCGACACCGTGCACATAGCCGTCGCCGCCGTTGATCTTGGTGTAGGTCCCGCCGCCGGCGGCCTGCCGGATGATCATGTCGCGGATGCGCGTGTAGAAATAGGCGGCATGCCATGTCACGGGGTCAGCGGTGATGCGCGACCCGACCTCGCCGCCCACAAAGTTTTCCGGATCGAGGTTCGTCGACGGGGTTTCGATGTCTGTGCTGCGGCTGACATCGAAACGCGTCAAGTCTGAGAGCCCCGGGGCGCGAAAGCCCTGAGAGGCGGAGGCATACAGCCACCAGAGATGATCGATCACGCGGCAGGAGAGGCGGGCGAAGCCAGACACATCGTACCAGTGCGCATCCAGGGAGGCGGGGGTGTGCGGGGAGGTCTCGAAGTTCTCATACCGGCCGATATCCGCACGGGCATAGGTCGCGCGCCCGCCTAGCGTCAGCTCCCACCGTTCCGCGAGGTTCACGCGGTCCTGGAGGTACGCCGCCGCCGTGTGGTAGGCGGAGCGATCAGCCACAGGCCCCTGTATGCCCACCGACGACAGCGAGCCGTCGGCGCGGTAGTTCCGGCGGAAGCTGTCGATCCCGTCGCGGACATACTCAGCCCCGTACGCCCATGTGCCGGCGGGCGTCTCTTTGGTGAGATCCGCGGCAGCGCCCCACGTCTGCACGTCAAAGCCGTCCACGGTCCGGGAGCGGCTGCTTTTCACGACGTCCTTCGTCTCCTCCTGTCGTTGGAAATACAGCGTCGCCTGCGCGTCGTCATACAGCGCGGTGGCCTCGCGGTCCACATAGCGCAGGTAAGAAAGCGAGCGCGCCTGATCGAACACATGACGCCGCTCCGTGCCGATCGCAGTCCCGTGCCAAGAGATGCCGTAAGGGGTGCGATGGGTGCGCCACACGTCATCCTGATCGACTTCAACATGCGCCAGGATCAGCTCGCGGTCGCCCTTCAGGTTCAACCGTACTTTGGCGTCGAGGTCCAGTTCCCGGTAGCCGGTGCGCCGCTGGCGGCCCGTGTGCCTGCCCCCTTCAAGGTCGCCGAACTTTTTATAGGTCATGCCAAACAGACCGGCCCAGAGGTCTGTCCCGTATTCGCCCTCGGCGCGGCCGGTGACCGACCGTTCAGCCGAAGCGACGCGTGCCGACAGCCGCCCGCCCCACACCTCGCCGCCGTCGGGCGCGTATTCGGGCATCCGCGTGAAAACTTGAACTGTGCCGCCGACCGCGTCAGACCCGTACAGCGCCGAACCGGGGCCTTTGAGCAGCTCGACGGTGTCCAGCGAAGCCAGATCGACCGTGTTCCAGTACTGATTGGCGCCTTCGCGGAAAACCGGCGTGTTGAGGCGGATGCCGTCAACCAGCATCAAGGTCCTGAATCCCGTGAACCCGCGGATATAGGGCGATCCTTGGCCATACGAGGTTTTTTGCACCATCACCCCGGTTGTTCGATTCAGTGCTTCCGGCAGGGTCCGGGTCTGGGCCTCTTCCAACGCCGTTGCCGACCGCGCCTCGGTGGACGCGGCAACCCTGTTCACGGGCTCCGCGCCGCGCGAGGCCGTCACGATGATCGGCGGCAGGTTGGTGGGGTCCGCACCGACCGCCCATGCGCCCGTTCCGAGCACCACAAGAAAGATGCATGTCCGTTTCATGCCTCATTAAACGTTCGGCGCGTCCAGCGCGTTCAGTCGCGAACTGCTCCTTTGAACCCGAATCGCGCTTGACCCGCTTTGAAGCATCGCCTACGCTATGTGTGAACATTCGATGGGGTT
>CAZOIS010000466.1:0-2077 GCA_964579865.1 uncultured Lentisphaeraceae bacterium
GCGCGTAGCGGTCGCGGAAGCGCAGCACCGGCCACGACGTGCCGTTCAGGTCCACCGAGGTCTGGGCGTAGGTCGTCTGATTGTGCGTGTAGGTCGTGCCGGGGGAATCGGTCAGGCTGGCGCCGTCGTCGATGCCGGTTCCGGGAGACACCGCCCACTGTCCCGTGACGTTCCAGCCCTGCGCGCCCTCTTCGAAGTCGTCCGCGTAGGGAACGGGGTGGTTGGCCGTGTGTACGTAAAGCTCCGTGCCGTCCGCAGAATAAATTCCGTACCCGTTCACGGCATAGACGCGGTAGTAGTAGTCGGAATCCAGGGCGAGGCCCGTGTCGCGGCACGTCGTCGTCGCGTCGTCATGGATGTTCGTCACCAGCGTCGAGTGGATGCCGACGCCCGAGGCGGTGGAACGGAAGACCGCGTAGTGCGAGAAGAGCGGGTCGGACGAGGCGGCCCACGTCAGCCGGAGGGTGTGCGACTCGACGTCGGAGGCGACGGGGGCGTTGATCGTCGCGGGGGACTCCGCCACGGCGATGTCGTCCACGAACCAGCCGTCGGCCATCGTCGCGGTGTCGGTCGTGACGCGGAAGCGCACGAGCACATTGGCGGAGTTGGTGTACGGCGCAAGCGAGAAGCGTTCGCGGCGCCACAGTCCTGCGGAGGAGCCCGTGTAGGTGCGCAGCGTCGTCCAGTCGACTCCGCCGTTGGAGGATACCTCGGCGTTTCCTGAATCGCCGCCAGCGAACGCGTGGCGATGGACGAAACAGAGCGTCGGATTGACGGCGACGCGCAAATCGAGCGGCGCGGCAAGCACGATCGAGGTGTTGACGGCGTTCGTGTAGTCGCCGCCCGGCGAATCGGACCACGCATACGTGCCGGAGAACGCCGTCTCGTCGGAAAGCGACCAAGCCCCCCCAGGCACCCAGTAGGTGCCGCCCGCCTCGCCCGTGTCCAGAAACGGATAATCCATGCCCGGCGGCAGCGTCACAGAACCCTCGTTGCTCTCGGCATGCAGCGCCTCTGCGGAAACCGCCAGCACACGATAATAGAATGTCGCCTTTGGCGCGGCCGCGATGTCTGTAAACGTGAGCGTTCCGGCATCGGTTTCACCGACCAGCCATGCGTCGCGCCAATCGAAACCCGCTCTCTGCGAACGGTAGATCCGGTAAGCGGTCACCGACGCAGACGCGCTCGGTTCCCAAGCCAGCGACACCGCGCTCACCCCCTGCGCTGTCACGTTCGTCAGCACCGGCGCATCCGGGGCCTCGCCCACCAGCACGTCGTCCAGATACCAGCCGTCCATCACCACCGAGGCGTCCGTCTGGAGTCGGAAGCGCAGCCTCACGTTCGCCTGCCCAGCAAGCGCCGGCAGATCAAGTTGCTCGCGCGTCCACGCCGCCTGGGTGCCCGTGTAGGCTACCAGTCCCGTCCAAGACTCGCCGTTGTCAACGGAGACCTCGACGTTCGCCCAGTCGTAATCCGGTTCGACCGCATAGCGGTGGTAGAAACGCAGGGCCGGGCGTGCAACCCCTGAGAAATCCAACGGCGCGGCCAAGGTCAGCGACGCATCCGTGCTGTTCGCGTAGAACGCGCCCGGGCTGTCTGCCGCCGAGCGAGTGTACGAATGTGCGTCCGCGCTGGTCAGCCCCCACGTGCCGGACACACTCCACGCCCCGAGCCCGCCCTCGAAGGAGTCCGTTAAAAGCGCCGCGGCCTGAGCACTGCCCGCGCCTCCTACCGACAGAGCCCACGAAAACAAAACTGAAAGGACCGCTTTGGACAAACCTTGCCTCGGATTCATGTGTTGTCCTCCCATACTAATCTCATCATCCTGTGCAACTAGCGGAATTTTATCAAACCGTTGCGGCCAACGGAATAGTTATATTTGCGTCCTGAAACACCGCGTAACATGTCCTCGGAATTCAGGCCGTCACCCGGAGCGTTACTCGTTGACCCGATTGGCGTCCCGCCCGGAGGTGCCCTGAATATGCCAGGCACAACGGTTTAGGCCCCTCTGCGGTCGGATCTCCGAGCCGGCCATTGATACGCACTCGAAATGTCAAACAGGAACGCCCTTCTTCGC
>CAZOIS010000467.1:0-2072 GCA_964579865.1 uncultured Lentisphaeraceae bacterium
CGTCGCGAGCCTCGCGGCAGCTTGCCTCGCTTTCCGCAGGCACCGGGTCTGCCTTCACCACGGCCACTTCTCTGACCATCTCGAAGACCGCCGGACATGCCGTCTCGCACAGACCGCATCCGATGCACGTTTCGCTGTTCACTGTCGCCTTTATGCTTCACTCTCCTGGTATAAACATCTCCGCACGCCTGTTTAGAAGTTGGCCGGGGCCTTCAGAGGCCCACAAGGCCAACTTATTAACAGGAACGGAGATGTGTGGTTGTTTCTTTTTGCTACTTTTTCTTTGTTACGTTGTTGCCAAGAAGAGGCGCGATGCCGGACGATTCTTTTATCGGGTGTATCCATCTAAGTCCTCCTTGGCGTGTCGCCATAAGCAAAGACTTGGAGCACCCGATTCAACCTTCGGGCCGCAGACCCCTGATAGCTTGATTCGCGCTTCAAGGCCATCGCCTGACGATGCCTCATATCGCAACCAGGATGGGGCTGCGCCGTTTTAACGCCTCGGCCATCGCGCCGGGAAAGGATTCCGCCATGATCACCGTTGGAATCGACATCGGAAAAGAGAAGCACGCCGTCGCCGCCATAGCGGCCACGGGAGAAATCGTGATGCCGCCGCGCTTCTTCGCCCAGACGGCGGAGGGGTTCGCCGATCTGTTCGCACAACTCGGAAGACTCGGCAAGACCGCCGACATCCGGATCGGGATGGAGGCGACCGGGCGTTACTGGCTCCCGCTGCGCCACGCGCTCGCCGGAAAGGGCTACCGGGTCGAATCCGTCAACCCCCTCATCACCTCCGCCGAGATCTCCAAAGACGTGCGGGGGCGCAAGACGGACAAGGCGGACGCGCTGGCCATCGCGCACGCACTGCTCAGGAACAGGCACAACGCCGCGCCCGCCGAGGACGCCGCCACAGACGCGCTCAAGGCGCTCACCCGGCACCGGACCTTCCTGGTCAGGCAGAACAGCGGCGCCAAGCGGTGCGTGCACGCCGCGCTGGACGTCACCTTCCCCGAGGCCGGGTCCGCCTTCACGTCGATCTTCTCGCCCACGGCGCTGACCCTCCTCGAAACGTTCCCGTCGGCGCGCCTGCTCTCGGGCGCGAACCTCAAGACCCTGACGGCCCTCGTCGCGAAGGCCTCCCGCGGGCGGCTGACCGCCGGCTATGCGCGGTCTATCCGCGACGCCGCAAGGAACAGCGTCTCCGCCGGAATCGTCAACGAGGGGGACGAGGCCGCGCTGGTCTCGCTGATCCGGCAGATCCGGTTCACCGAGGGCCAGATCGAAAATCTGGAGGAGAGGATCAAGGCCATGCCCGCCCCGGAAACGGCGCATTCCCTGGCTTCCGTCAAAGGGGTCGGCCCGATACTCTCCCGCGTCATCGCGTCGGAGATCGGCGACATGGAACGCTTCCGCAACCCGCCGTCCGGCAAACCCCCGCGGGACATGGACAAGCGCATCCTCGCCTTCGCCGGCTGCGAGCCCCGGCTCCGTGAGAGCGGCAAGTGGAAGGGGCGGACCAAGATGTCCAAACGGGGCAGCCCCGCGTTGCGAACGGCGCTCTGGCAGGCTGCCTCGACGTGCAGGCTGAACACCCCGCTGTTCGCCGAGGTCTACGAGCGCCAGAAAAAACGGGGCAAGCCGCACTCCGTCGCGCTTTTCTACGTCGCACGAAAACTGATCGAGGTCCTGTGCGGCATGTACAAGACCGGCATGCCGTTCAGCCCTCAAACCATGGGAGGTGCAATTTGTTAACAACTTCGCCATCTTTCACTTTACATCCCAATAGCTTGTCTTTGCTTCACGATATTCTATCACGCGGGTCGAGAGCCACAAGTCGCGAGTCGGACAATCCGCGCCGCGCGGGCGTACCGGTCCTTGCGGCCTGAGGAGGGACGCGCGTCTGCGCGTTTTTCCCGCCTTGGTTTCTTGAGGGCGGGCGGCTTGAAAGAGTCGTTGCGGACATGTAATATTTTGCTCCATGTGAATATAGATCGGCTTTGAGTCGATTGCCGCGGGGGAAGTCACAGAAAGGGAAGAGGATGAACGGGAAAATAATTCTGGTCGCCCTCGTG
>CAZOIS010000468.1:0-2064 GCA_964579865.1 uncultured Lentisphaeraceae bacterium
CCCCACGGCGCGCGCACCGAGGCGTCGCTGCCCGGCATGATCCACGGCTCCGCATAGATGCGCCGCAGGTTCTCCTCGCACATGCCGAAAAAGAAGGCGCCGGTGCGCGTGTCGTCTGAATCGATGAAACGGCACGCGGTCTGCCCGGGGGTGAGCCCGAGTGCGGCCGCGGCTTCGGCCAGCGTCTTGCCGCTGAAGGCCCGCACCGCCTCGCTCCAGCCGCCGCCGATCATGACGCCCGCCCAGTCGCGCTCCCCGCCGTCGAGTTCGGCCTCGATGCGCGTGCGCGCGGCCGGGTCGCGCAGGTTTTTGAGGATCGCGTCGCGACCGCCGGCCGAAGCCCAGTCGGGCAGCACCACGTCGAGATCCGTGCCCGCCGCCGTGTAGGGATAGCGGTCGGAGTGCACGTTGAGGCCCTCGGCGCGGGCGGCGTTGATGAGCGCCAGCGCGGCTTCCACTTTGCCCCAGTTCGCTCTGCCCGAAGTCTTCAGGTGGGAAATCTGCACCTGGATTCCCGTCGCGCGGGCGAGGCCCAGCACGTCTTCGATCGACTCCAGCAGCCGGCCGCCCTCGCTGCGCATGTGCGTGGCGTACAGGCCGCCCTTCGCCGCGGCCGTGCGCGCCAAGGCCAGGACCTCGTCATCCGTCGCGTATTTGCCGGGCTGGTAGAGCAGGCCCGTGGTCAGCCCCCACCCGCCTTCGTCCAAGGCCTGCTCCAATCGGCGCTGCATCGCGCGCAGCTCATCCGGCGTCGCCGTGCGCGGCTCATACCCCATGACGCCGGCGCGCAGCGTGTTGTGCCCGATGAACTGCACCGTGTTGACGGCCGGCCGCACCGCGTCGAACAGCCGCCGGTAATCCGCCACCGTCGTCCAGGTCGGCCCGGGGCCGTCGCCCGTTTTCACGCCTTCGGAAGTGAGGGCGGGATACGTCTGCGAGGCCCAGTCGGAGGAGAGGCGCGCCCGCCCCAGGCGAGGCACGGCCGAGCCGCCGCACTGGCCGTTCACCTCGGTGGTGACGCCTTGGGCGAGCTTGCTCGGAGCATCGGGCTCCAGCAGGAGGTACGCGTCCGAATGCGCGTGCGCGTCGATGAACCCGGGGCACACGACGAGGCCGTCCGCATCGATCTCGCGAACGGCGCAAGCGCCGCTCAGGTCGCCGACTGCCGCAAGGCGGTCGCCGCTCACGCCCACGTCTGCGACGCGCGCCGCTGTGCCCGTGCCGTCCACCACGCGGCCCTTTCGCAGAATCAGGTCGAAGGTCATGGTTCAGCTCCTTGACGATGCTTCGTCTCCGGCAGAAACGGCGCCCCGAGCCGTCCGCGGCGCGCCCTATCCGGCGACGGACGGATCGTTTTTCGCTGCGGCCTCCGGCGCCTCGGTCTCGCCCAACGCCTGCGTGCCGCTGAGCAGCGCAACCACCTGCTGCTGGACCTCGCCGAGCTGGTCGAGCCGCAGGCGGGGATCGAGCACCACGAAGGTGTCGCCGCTTTTCTTGTGCTCATACACGCGCAGGATGCCGCCGCCTTCGTGCGGCTTGGCGTCGCGCTCGATCAGCTGCTTGCCGCGCTCCAGCATCACCGCCAGAACGTACACCACGTTCTGCATGGCGGGATCCTCCAGCGTGATCAGGCGGCGCAGCAAGCCCTCGGCGGTCTCTTTTTTGAGCGGCTCGCCCTTGCTCGGCGTGGGCGCGGGCGCCTCGTACTCGCCTTCCCAAAAGCTGAAGGGCTCCCAGTCGCGCGGCTGACTCTGCCAGCAGGCCAGGTGACAGTCCAGCCGCTCGTAGGTGTTCTCGGTCTCGCGTAGCACCGAGACGCACGGCCGCTTGTCCGCGAACGGCTGCGCGCAGATCGAACAGACATGCCCTCGCGGGCGGATATTCCACTCTTGTGCCATGCGCGCAATATAGCAAAAAAAGCGCGGGGGTACACCCGCGCTTTTTGAATACCGACGGCCTGCCCGCCCGTCAGCCACACCCAAAACAAGAAATCGGGTTTACGCGCGCTTCGGGTCCAGGATCCAGCCGTTGTGGAGCGGCACGTTGATCAGCCGGTCCGCGTCG
>CAZOIS010000469.1:0-2060 GCA_964579865.1 uncultured Lentisphaeraceae bacterium
CTGCTCTTCATCAAGCGCGAGGTGCGCGGCGTCATGGAGCACTGCTGCGACCAGTTCTACGGCCAGCAGCAGCGCTCCGGCGGCGGCCTTTTCGTGCTTTCCGATCCCTTTGGCGCAGCCCCCACGCTGCGCGACGTGCTGGCCGATGCCCGCGTCGCCAACGGCCCTCTCGCGGGGAAGCCGCTCACGTTCGGCACCCGCGCGACCCAGGGCAAGGACGGCGGATCCGTGCTGTCGCCCGCCCTCTCGTACGACGGAAAAACCGTCGCCTTCGCCTATGTTGCCGGCGACGGATCGCGCCGCCACATCAGCCACCTGGACCACGCGCAGGACGGACACTGGGAGCGGGGCTTCTGCTATCACCTGTTTTCGGTGCGCGCCGACGGAACGCGGCTCACGCAGCTCACGGACGGGACCTTCAACGATATCCAGCCCTGCTTCACACCCGCGGGCCGCATCGCCTTCATCTCGGAACGGCGCGGCGGCTATCTGCGCTGCGGCCGTTTCTGCCCGACCTTCACGCTTTTCGACATGGCCGCCGACGGGTCGGGCATCCGCTGTCTCAGCTTCCACGAGACCAACGAGTGGTCCCCGGCCGTCACGCACGACGGGATGTTGCTCTGGACCCGCTGGGATTACGTCGACCGCCACGGCTGCACCGCCCATCACCCCTGGCTCACCACGCCGGACGGGCGGAACCCGCGCCCCGTCCACGGCAATTACTCCTTCCGCTACCGGCGAGCCGACATGGAGCTCGACGCTCGCCCCATCCCCGGGTCACACCGGCTGGTCGCCACAGCCGCGCCCCACCATGGCCAGGCATTCGGCTCGCTGGTCGTCATCGACCCGCGCGTGGCGGACGACGACGCGATGGCGCCCGTGCGCCGCCTGACCCCCGACGCCGGGTTCCCCGAAAGCCAGAAAGGTTCGCAGACCTACGGGACCGCCTGGCCGTTGCACGAGAACTATTATTTATGCGCCTACGAGCCGGTGGAAGTCAAAGGGGTCTCCCAGCGGCACGTGTTCGGCCTTTACCTGCTCGACAAGTTTGGGAACAAAGAGCTGATCTACCGCGACCCCGGCATCGCGTGCCTCAGCCCCATGCCGCTGCGCGCCTCGACCATGCCGCCCGTCATCCCCGAGCAGCGCGCGCCGCCCGGCGGCGGGGAGCCCGGCGAAGCCATCGTCACCGTGGCGGACGTCTACAAGAGCCAGCTGCCCTGGCCTGACGGAACGCGCATTTCCGCCCTCCGTGTCTGGCAGATCTTTCCCCTCTCGGTCGCGTCCGCCGAAGTGCCGCACAACATCGGCTTCCAGCTTCCCGAAGGATTCGACTCGGTCAACCTCGCGCGCGCGGTGCTCGGGACCGTCCCCGTGGAACGGGACGGCAGCGCACACTTCAAAGCACCCGCGGGCGTAGAGCTCTTCTTCCAAGCTCTGGACGCCGACGGGTGTGCGGTCCAGTCGATGCGCTCCGCAACCGCCTTCGTGCCGGGCGAACAGGCGTCGTGTCTCGGCTGCCACGAGCCCAAAACCGGCGCGCCGGAACGGCCGCCCGCCGCGACGCCCTTGGCGATGAAACGCGCGCCGTCTGCCTTGACGCCCGGCCCCGAGGGGGCCAACCCTTTCAGCTACCCGCGCCTCGTCCAGCCGGTGCTCGACGCACGCTGCGTGAACTGCCATGCCGAAAGAATCAAAGCCGCACGCCCCGGACAAAAAACGCCTCCCCGTCTGGACCGGGAAATCGTGGACGTGCCGGTGAAAGGCTGGATGAACAAGAACACCCGCTACTTCATTTCGTACGTGAATCTGGCGGCCGCATACGGATTCTCGACCTACGGCTCGGACCGCGACTGGAACGCCCCGAAGTTCTACCGCACCTTCCCCGGCGAATTCGGCGCACGCGCCTCCAAACTCTACGCGATGCTGCAAAAAGGACATCACGACGTGAAACTGGACACCGATGAAACAAACCGCGTCGTCACATGGCTGGACTCGGTCTGCCAGTTTTACGGCGTTTACGAAAAAGAAGGGGGTGAAAAGCAGCTCGCTGGCGGCCT
>CAZOIS010000470.1:0-2057 GCA_964579865.1 uncultured Lentisphaeraceae bacterium
AGTATGGAATTGTGGGATAAGTATCCATTCTCTTAAGAGTGAGGTAGGAACATGAAAAACGTTTATTTGCAGGCCGCTTGGGTGCTCGGGCTGGCTTTTTGTTGCGTGCAGACCAAGGCGCAGGATCCGACATACACCTTGACGAACCAGAATACGTCGGCGGAAACCACGTTCACGAATACGCTCGGCACGTCTGAAATGTCCGGGTCCATGATCGTCTTCGAAGGACAGTTGGAGGCGACGATTCCGGTTGCGAAGGGTGTAAATCCTACCACGGGTTTTTATGTGGCCTCGCTGCAGTTGCTGACGCAGATCAAGCTGTTCGACGAACTGCCCGCCTCCAACGAGGTCGGCAATGTGCAGGGTGCCGTGGCGGCGCTGCGCGATGCGCCCGAGTCGACGGACGGAACGTATTACGTATGGGCCGTGACGAGCAGTACTGCGCCGATCGCTTGGGTGCCGCTCTATGTGAACGGCACGACGACGCCGATCACCGTCAAGGAAAGCGCCACCAACTACATCACATTTGTTTTCAACTATACCGCTTTGACTAATTCCACTCCTGGTCCCGTCACTTATCAGGTCTTTATCGGCGCGACACCGACGACGCAGGTGGCGTCGGAAGCGATGGTCTCCGCCACATCGGAAACTGCCGGCATCAACGGCGTCAGCCTGTTGGGAGTCGGTGGCCTGGAGGCGTTTTCTTCGGCCACCGGCGTGACCGGGCCGCTCTCCTCGTCGATCGGCTTCAGCGTGTATGCCACGGCCAACGGCGTGCTTTTGGTGCTCGACCCGGTTAATGAGCAGGGTTCTGGCTGGTTCACCGTCTTCGCCGAGATCAACGGCCAATGGGTCGAGGTCGGCAAGGTCCAGGCAGACGGCTCCGGGCATTACGAGTTCAGCGCTTATCCCGGTCTCCTGCAAGTGGGCCAGTCCTATAAGTTCCACGTGGTTGACGAGATCGGCAATGGGCATGATCTGGGTCAGGCCGTCGCGATCAAGACGATCAAAATGGAAAAAATCACGATGACCCCCGAATACATGACCGTGAACTTCAATTCCGAGGCCGGACGGCTTTATCAGGTCTTCAGCGCCGAAAGCCTGACCGCGGAAACGTGGACCGCCACGACGATCTACTACCCGGTGGACGGCGGAAATTGGGACTACGGTTCGGAGCCCTTCACGGCCGCCGGGACAACGACCACGATCCGCATCCCGCGCAACACGACCAAGGGATTCTTCAAAATCCGGAAGGTTAACGTCAACTGAGGCACAGGAGCGGTTGATCAACAGAAAAGGCGGTTCCCGTAAGGGAGCCGCCTTTTTGTTTGGGGGGAAGCATCATTCGCCGTAGAAGACTAAACTGCGGCGCTCGTAGACGCTGTTCATCACCGACAGCGTCTGGAGATCCGCATAGCGGATTTCCGTCATGCCGGCCCGCTGCATGGCTTCGGCCACGGCGCGGTCGGTCCACAGCACGGAAAGATTCGCCTGCGTGAAAGGTTCTTTGAGCTGCGTGAGGCCGATGCGGCAGGATTTTTTTCCGACGCGGCCTGATCGCGCCTCGTCGGGCAAAGCATAGGGCGTTGTCGTGCGGGTGAACAGATAGCCGCGCGGCGCGAAACAGCCGCACGAGCACAATAGCAGGAGACAAAGAAAAACGGAACGCCGTTCAGTTGCCATAGACGACCGTGGTGTTGCTCATGTAGAGGCCGAACAGGATGTTGAGGAACGCGCGGTCCGCATATTCGAGCGTGGCGAGCTGGCCGTTGCTTGCGGCTTTCTGAAGGCCGGCGTCGCCCCAGGCCACGAGCCAGGCCACCGAATGGGTTGAGGCCTCGCCCGACCGGGTCACGGTCTTCGTGTTCCGGAATTCACCGCTCATGGGAACGCGGACATCGGAGTAAACGCATCCGGAGAGGACGAGCCCGGCGAGGGCGGCAGCTGCGGCACACAGGTTTCTTTGCATAACGTTCGCTCTTTCGTTCAGGGATCCATCGGGTCGTACTGCATGGCCGAGCCGCGACGCTTCAGCCAGAACTCGCGGAAATTCTGCT
>CAZOIS010000471.1:0-2047 GCA_964579865.1 uncultured Lentisphaeraceae bacterium
CGAACAGCAAGTTGCCGGACGTGCGGGGCGTCCACATGTCAAGCCCGCGCGCGTAAAACGGCGGATAGTCCACGCGGCCGACGCGCTTCGGATGCGCCGGGTCCGCGACGTCGAAGATGTCGAGCCCGTGCCCCATGCCGCCGCCGTCGGCGGGACCGCCGAACCGTTTCATCTCGGAGGTCATCACGCCGCCCGACACCTTGCGGTGCTTAGAGTGGTGTCCCGTGGCGGCGTACAGGTACCGGCCCTGCAGCCACACGCCGTCTCCGTAACCATAGAGCTCCACGTGGTCGGTCTGGCGGATGGCCTTCATGTCGTGCGCGTCGAAGACGGTGACGTACGCCGACCCCCAGTCGCCGGAATAGAGCCACCCGTCGCGGTAGACGACGCTTTGGGACTCGTCCGTCTTGCGCATCGCGATATGGCGCGGATGGTCCGGATCGGAAACGTCGATGAACTCCACGCCGTTCTGGCGCTGACCGAGGAAACAGACGTCGCCGGCGATGTCCACGCCGGTCGCGAGCTCGCAGCAGTCGAAGCGGGAGCGGATGCGCGGCGCTTGCGGCTTCGTCGCGTCGACGATCCACAGTCCGTATTCGCGCGTGGAGACATACGCCATGCCCTTCTGCACGGCGATCTGGCGGACTCCGCCCAAGCCGTCCACCTCGCCGAGTTTCCGCGGCGCGAGCGGTTTCGAAACGTCGTAGACAGACAAACACGGACCTGCGCCCGCGTACAGCGTGTCGCCCTCGAGGCACAGCGCCATCGCCTTGTCGCCGATGCCCTCCACCCGGAACGCCTCGCCGAAAACCTTTGCGTCCTCGGCCTTCGCCACCACCAAAAACGCAAGCGAGAACGAAACCAACAACGACACCTCAGTTTTCATGGCTCTTCCTCTTGCAGTTAACATGACGAGAAGGCCTCCTCTTTCTAGTTTGCACGTTTGTTGCTTAACGTCAGTCTGAGAGCTTACGGTTTACCGCGCAGGGCGTCTGAAAATCCATCTCCCGCGTGCCTCTGCAGTCGGGGTAGGCGGTGCAGCCCCAGAATTCGCCGCGGTTGCTTTTGCGACGCTTCATCGGCTTGCCGCACTCGGGACAGAGCGGCAAATCCTCCTTGGCCGCCCGCGCCTCCGTGCGGACGGCTGTAAGTTGTTCGCGGAAACCGCCGGTTTCGGAAAAGGTGTTGCCCTGCGACTCCAGTTGGCGAATGAGCATGTTGATCGCACGGCTCAGAATGAGGAGCAAAGCATTTGCGACGACCATTGAATCGTCCGAATCGAGCCAGCGAGCGAATTTCTTCTGTTGTTCAAGCAGATGAAAGCAAGAATCGTGAACGTAATCATCGCCGTATGCGGGCTTGTCAAGGCGGGTGTTGTAAACGCCCTGGGCTTCGGCGGAATCTTTTCGCCAAGGCAACTGTCCGTGACGTAGCAACCAGTCCTCGTAATCGCTGTGAAGTTCGGCGAGTGAGGCTCGGGCGACGTCGGTGAGCTTCATCTCGGTTTCTTTGGACGTCGCGGCACGGGCGGAGCCTTCGACGATGTTCACTTTGCCGGAGCGGGCGGCCTGGGTCATCTGGTCGTATTGACGTCCGGTGGGATCGAGCTCGCGCGTGAGGAATCTCCGGCAGAAACGGTAGGTCGCCAGCTGCGCGATGGAAGCAAGCGCCCAGGAATCCAAACGGCGATATCCGCCGGCGGGTGAAAGATGCAACGGCATGGAGACTCCTTTGGTCTGCGTTGTTTCGACGGGCTGCGACAGGCCTCGACGGGTATCGACGGGTGATCCGCCGCCCCCTGTCGACGCCCGTCGTCACCTGTCCAACTCTGCGAGCTTCGCGATCTCGGCAGCGGTCAGCACGCGCCGGTAGACACGTACGTCGTCGAGTCCGCCGCGGAAGCGCGCGCGGTCCATGTCGGCGCTGTGCGCGCCGACGGTGATGGCGTTGCCGGGATTGATGAAGCCGCGGCGCTCGAGCGTGCCGACCTCTTTGCCGTTCACGTAGAGGCGCATGACCTTGTTGTCGAAGGTCGCGGCCACGTGCG
>CAZOIS010000472.1:0-2028 GCA_964579865.1 uncultured Lentisphaeraceae bacterium
CGCGGTCGCACTTCGCCGTCACATCGTCGACATTCTTGCGCTGGACACATTCATGTGGGGGCATGCGGACCTCCATTATCACCCGGCATTATTTGCAGCACATGGGTGCGTAGACAAACCCTGACGCCTGAAAGCCGTTACACGCTGATTTCGGTAACGCCCAAGTAGACGGACCCCGCCACGCTCCGCACACGCACCGCCGTAGCACAGATACCCCCGTTGAACGTCGTGCCGAGTCTCCATTCGCCGGCACCGTCCCCCGCATCGAAAACGTCGATCCAGCCGTCATAAGAGGGTTCCCCGACCACCAGCGCGGCCGGAACGGTGACCAGCTGCCCGGCGTAGTTCGCCCGGATGACGATCTTCAGGGTGAGCACCGGGTCCGCGTCGCCCGACACCTTGGCGATGACCGCCGCGAACTGCGGCGAACTCGGCGGCGTGACGCACCACACGTAGGCGAGATCCACATCGCCGAAGAACAGGACCCGGCCGACATCGCCGGCCCCGAGCGCCGACCCGCCCGCAACCGCGCTGCGCGGCACCAGCAACACCCCCGCGTCCATCCCGTCCGCACCGTCCGTGCCCGGCGCACCCGGCGCACCGGCCGCGCCCGGCGCACCGTCCGCGCCTTTGATCAAACAGCCTGCAGGTAAAACCATCATTACTTGTTGCATTTCGACTCCTTCGTTGCGCAAGTTTCAACTCGTTACACGTAGCTCAGCCCCGCCAGGTTTTCGCCGTTCTCGCCCGGCGCGTGGAGCCCGTGGCAGTGTTTGATCCGCCGGCCCGCCGCGCCGATCGGATAGACGGCGCTGCAGACCCAGACGGCGGCGGTGGCGGACGATCCGCGCGGGGCCTCGGCGACGTACTCGACGCCGTCGGCCGTGATGTCGATCAAAGCGTTGCCGGGCTCGACACGGGCACCGGCATAGATCTCGTTTGCGGACATGGGACCTCCTTCGGGGAAGTTCGTTAGTTCATTAGTTCGTTAGTGCGTTAGTGCATGAGTGCGTGAGTTGGTGGTCAGCCGTTGGCGAAGCTTTGGAGCGGGAGCGACACGTCGTCGCAGGCGTCGACGCCGGTTTCGGCGTTCAGCGCGTTGTCGAAGTGTTCCACGGCCAGCGCCAGGGCGGACTTCTGCTGAACCGCGTCCTTGGTGTAGCCGCAGAGTTCGGACAGCACGTAGTAGAACAGCGCGGCCTCGAACTTCGGAAGCAGGGGCGTGTCGCCGCTCGTAAGCGGCGCGAAGCGCTTGAGCCCGTTGACGTGCAGTGTGATCGGGGCGACCGGCAGCGGGGCCAGCCTGATCCGCCGCACCGGCAGGGGCGGAACGTCGTCCGACACGCCGTCGGCCAACTGGACATAGGCGGCGGGTACGCCCGGCGCGTCGGCGTAGAACGCCGCGAAGTCGGCCTCGCGGATCTCGGAGAGCGGCAGCAGCGCGCCGCCCGCGATGCGGACCGAGCGGACAGCGTCCATCTCGGGCGGCAGATCCACGACCTCGGAACCCGCCGCCACAGAGACGGCCGCATTGGCGATCCGGATGTCGCGGTGCGGGTAGCGCTGCCACGCGTAGAGGTACCACCGGTTGAGGATAGCCAGGCCGATGTCTGCGGCCGTGGTCGGGATGGTGCCCGCCTCGGCCGTGATTCCGCCGCCGATCGACAGCGAGCCGATCCCCAGCGTCGAGACGATGGAGGTGGTTGTCCCGTCTTCGACGAGCCCGGCCTGCTTGCAGGCGTTGGCGACGATTTCCCCAGCAGTCATGGAGGAATACCTCAAGGGGTTTAGGCTGTAGACTGTAGGCTGTAGGTTGAGAGAAATACCCGTTAAATTGTCTCGCCTACAGCCTATAGCCGACAGCCTACAGCCTTCTTCACTACGCCCAATACTCCACCAGCGAGGCGGCGGTGGTGACCTTGCCGGCGGCGGCGACGATGTCGAACACGACCGGGACGCCCGTGTCGCCCGAAAGCAGATCCTCGACGCTCACCTGGGCCGCGCCGATCACCGGCACGCCGGCGATCT
>CAZOIS010000473.1:0-2025 GCA_964579865.1 uncultured Lentisphaeraceae bacterium
CCGTGCCCGAGCGCGTCTGCATGCCGTGGCTGCCCGCGTTGTTCGCCACGGTCTCTCCGTTGATGTAGATGCAACTTCCGTCGTCGCTGTAGGTGCTGAAGGTGTAGGTGCCCGGCTCGGTAATCCGGATCTTGCCCTGCCAGAAACCGGCGAAGTAGTTGTTCGCCTGGCCGGCAGGCTTGCGGTACTTTCCGGGGAAAAGTGCCGTTCCGGCAGAGCCGGAAGCATCCGCACCGAATTCAAACCCGTCCCCTTGCAGCCACGTCGACGCGATCAGCGACGGCGACTTATCGGCGAAGTAGTTCGTGGCGCTTGTGTACGTCAGGAACGCGTTCGACAGGATGACCCCCGCATCGCCGCTCGGAACATCATAGAAACGGCCCCACAGTCCGCTCGGGTTGACCTGCAGCGCGGTGCCGGCGTAAAGCGTCAGCCGGTCGAGCTGCCACGCGGAGGCCGCATTGGTCACGGCCAGGGCCAGCACGCCGTTCGAGACAACCAGCGAGTTGGCGAAGTCCGCTTCGGACAAACCGAGACTCAGCGTCGCGTCGTCCTCCAGCCTTACGGTGCCGGTACCGGTGATGCGAGTCCCCTCGAGGAACGCCGAACCGCCAGCAAGCCGGAACGTGCCGTTGTTGTCGACCAGCGCGTTGGTGGCGACCAGCGTGCGGTTGAGCGACAGGTCCTGCCCCGCACCGATCCGCAGCGTCCCCTGGAAACCGGCGGCGCTGCCCGTCAGCGTCACCTTGCCGGCACCCGCCGAACGGATCTCCCCTTTGCCGGAGATCGTCCCGGCATAGGTGATGTCGTCCGAGCGGTTGAAGACCAGCGCCGCGCCGCCACTGACGTAGACGTTCGAGCCGCCCAGCGTGCCGCCTGTCGCGCCGTCGCCTGCCCAGAGTTCGCCCTGGCTGATGAACCAGTTGCCGAGGTAGGAGGACTGGTTGTCCCCCGTCAGCGTGAGACGGCCCATGCCCGCCTTCTCGACTTCGGAGCCCCCGACGCCGTTGAACACGCCGGCGGCGACCGTATTGGTCGTTTCGTTGATGCGAAGGAACGAGCCCATATCCGGCAGAGCCACCGACGCGCCGTCGTAGGTCGTCAGCGGGCCGGTTTGCGCCACGCAGGGGCGCAACGCGGAATTCAGCAAGTAACCGTTCGTGCCGCCGGGCGGAGTGTAGTTCATCGAAAGCCGGTAACCTCCGGCACCCTGTTGGAACGGCACGAAGAAATCGTGCGTGCCTGCGGTCAGGTTCACGTAACAGGTCTTGTTGTTCCCGTTCGTGAGCACCTCGACCGTATCGATATACAGATCGGTGCGGTCATCACTGTTCAGATAGAAGGCATACGTGCCCGATTCCCAAGCTACAAACTTGCCCTGATAGAGCACCTGGAAGTCCATATACCCTCCATTGTAGGGAGGCGGGAAGAGCGTATACGGATCCATCTTGAACGAGGTGCCGGCCAGATGCGTGCCCAACAGATGAGCGGGTATGCGCGTATTATAATAATTGGCGACCGTCGCCAGGTTCGCGGTTGTGGCGTTCGGATCGAAGCCGCCGATGCTGTGGTAGGAGCCCGCAAGTCCCGCGTTCGGCCAGTCCGCTCCATACGAACGCACGCTCAGCGTGGCACCGTTTGTTACCGAAACCGCGCCGCCCACCGACTGCACCGCGCCGTTGACCATCGGAGACCCCTGCATCGCCAGCGTTCCCTCACGCACGTCGGCCGTGCCCAGGAAAGCGACCCGCTTCAACGTCTGAGACCCGCTTCCCACCTTCTCGATCGTCATCAGGGCGTTGGTGCCCGTCACAAAGCCGTCAAACACCGCACTGTCCTCATTCCCCAGCACCAGCGACGACTTGTGGGTATAGAACCACGCGTAAGAATTCGTCCCGCCGGTCAGCGTGCCGACCCGGGCGGGCGGCGGACGCAACAGCGTCTGCGGCAGTTCGGCCTCAACGCCGCCGGGCGGCGTCATGAAGACCGTCAGCCCGTACCCGCCGGTGCCGTTATAGTAGGACA
>CAZOIS010000474.1:0-2020 GCA_964579865.1 uncultured Lentisphaeraceae bacterium
AGCACCACGGCCGGCTCGGGCTGGTTCCAGATCCAGCGCAGCGCGCTCGACACGGGGTTGACGCCGTACTCCTCAAAGAGAACATTCGCGTCCGGCGGCAGCTGCGGGCCCGTCAGGAAACCGCCGAACAGCGGCTCCATGATGGCGACGCCGATCCCCTTGGCGTGCGCGTACTGCAGCCCCTTCGTGCCCGCCTGGATGTCGTGCTGCGCGTAGTTGTACTGGATCTGGCAGAAATCCCAGTCGTACGCGTCGACGATCGCCTTGAACATTTCGAAATCGTCGTGGAAGGAGAATCCCGCGAAGCGGATGCGGCCGCGCCGCTTCTCCTCGTCGAGCCACGCCAGGGAATCGGAGCTGAGCACGTTCTTCCAGTAGCGCTTGTTGAGCGAGTGCAGCAGATAGAAATCGATCTGCGGCGTCTGCAGGCGGGCCAGCTGCGTGCGCAGGCGCGCCTCCTGGTCGCCGGGCTTTTCGAGCTCCCAGACCGGCATCTTCGTCGCCACGTACACCTTGTCGCGCCAGCCGTTGTTCAGGGCGCGCCCGACCACCCGTTCGCTCTCGCCGTCGTTATAGACGTAAGCCGTGTCGATGTAGTTGATGCCGCCTTCGAGTCCGGTTTCGATCAGGGCGATGGCGCGCGCGTCATCGATCTTGCCGTCCACCACCGGCAGGCGCATCGCGCCGATGCCCAGCATCGAGACGAGCACGTCGGTCTTGGCGCCGTAGGGACGGTACCGCATGGTAGGTTTGTAGTTCCGTATTTCCATCCGGGCACCTCGTTTCGGGCTTCGCCACGCCCAAGCTTCTTACCGCTCTTCCATCGGCCGGTACGGACGCTGCTCGAAAATGGCCTTGTAGGCCGGGCGGATGATCGGCCCGCCGTTGAGCAGCTCCTCCATCCGGTGCGCACACCAGCCGACCACGCGCGAGATCGCGAAGATCGGCGTGTAGAGGTCGATCGGGATGTTGAGCATGTCGTAGACGAAGCCGGAGTAGAAATCCACGTTCGCGCACAGGTCGCGCGGCTTGGCGCGGTTCTTGTTGAAAATGCGGGGGCCGATCTGCTCGATCATCTCGTAGAGCGCCATCTCCTCGTCGCGGCCCTTGGCTTTGGCGAGCGCCCGCGCCTTCTCGCGCAGCATGTCGGTGCGCGGGTCGGAAAGGGTGTAGACGGCATGTCCCAGCCCGTAGATCAGCCCCGTGCCGTCGCCCGCCTCCTTGTTGAGGATCTTGGTCAGGTAGTCCGCGACCTCGCCCTCGCTGTCCCAGTGCTCGACGTGCTCCTTGATCTCGCGCATCTGGCTCATCACGCGCAGGTTGGCGCCGCCGTGGCGGGGCCCCTTGAGCGAGAGCGTCGCGGCCGCGATGGCGGCGTAGGAGTCGGTGAACGACGAGGTCACCACGTGCGTGGTGAAGGCCGAGTTGTTGCCGCCGCCGTGCTCGGCGTGCAGCACCAGGCAGAGGTCGAGCAGCTCGGCCTCGAGCTGCGTGTACATGCCGTCCTCGCGGGTCAGCATCAGGAAGTTCTCGGCCGTCCCCTTGCCCTTCTCGGGGTAGCGCATCATCAGGCTCTGCCCCATGTGGTAGTGGGCCTTGGCCTGATAGGCGTAAGCCGCGATGGTGGGGAACTGCGCGATCAGCTCAATGCTCTGCCGCAGCGTCGTCTCGATGTCCAGCTTGTCGGGCTCGGGATCATACGTGTAAGCCATCAGCACCGCGCGGGCGATGCTGTTCATGATGTCCTTGCCCGGCGACCGGATGATCGCCCCTTCTTTGAAGCCGTCCGGCAGCCGGCGGTAGCTGTCCAGCAGGTCGTTCCAGGTCTTCAGCTCGCGCGCGTCCGGCAGCTCGCCGAACAGCAACAGGTAGGCGCTCTCCTCGAACCCGAAGCGCTTCTCGCCCTGGAAGCCGTTCACCAGGTCGGAGACGTTGATGCCGCGATAGAAAAGCTGTCCGGGCACCGAGACCTTCTCGCTCTCGGAAATCATGTAGCCGTGCACGCTGCCGATGCAGGTCA
>CAZOIS010000475.1:0-2016 GCA_964579865.1 uncultured Lentisphaeraceae bacterium
TGAACGCTCGGCGGTTTCTCGCCAAGCACGGGATGCTGTTGGCTTCCGTGCTGGTGATGGCCGCGCTGGGCGTGCTGATCCTGCGCGCCGTGCGTCACGTGGAGAACCGTTAGAGGGCGCGCGCGTTTTCTTCTTCACACAAATCGGTGAAGGCCGCTAAAACTCCCAATATCGGTCGCGGCTCAGGAACAGATAGCCGGGCGCCCCCAGCACCTCGACGTGGAAATCTTCGAACGCGCCCGCAGCGGGCCGTTCGAGCATCAGCCGCCACAGTCCGCCTGCGGCGCCCTGGCCTTCCGTCGCCGTGAAGCGCTCCATCTGGGTGATGGCGTCTTTCGTCCAGACGGGCTTCCCGGACGGATCGAGGACCGTGGCCTTGACCGCCTCGCCGTCGCCCTCGCCGGCCACGCCGAACGCGAACACGCCGGTCCCTTGCGGCAGCGCCGCAAACAGGGATCCGGCGCTGCCGATGAGCGCGACCGCTTTTTTGGTGGTGTCGAAAGCCACCGGCACGTTCGCCTCCAGCAGCGTGAACGCATTGCCGCCGACCTCCACTTCCAACGTGAAAAATCCGGCTTCTTCGGGCGAGAAACGGATCTCTGCCCGCTCCCGGAAGGGCGGCATCGGCGTCTTCGTTATCACTTTTCCGGCGGACGAGCGCACCGCGAGCGGTTTGGCGTCCGACGCATACTTCCCCACCTGGATCTGCTGTCCCGCGAGGAGGACCTCTTCGCCCGCCTTCGCATAAAACACATACGCGCCGCCGTGCCGCAAGCGCAGCGGCGTCAGTTTCTGCACGCCCAAGGCACGGTCTTTCACGCGCGCCTTGGCGAGGTCGGCCGGCACGCGCGGCACCCGCACGGCGAAGCGCGGCGGAAAGGTTTTCTTCACCCACTCCGGCGTCAGTTCGATCACCTGCCGTGCTCCGTCCTGCTCCACCGCCACAGAGCCTGACAGGGCCGTGATTGTTTCGGCGTCCACCGCATTGTTCTGGCACGCGAGCCAGGGGCGCGCCACCGGCTGCAGGATCGTCAGGCGGTCCAACCGGATACCGCCGAGCGGCTGCTCGTCCGAGATGCGATTTGACAGCAGAACGTCGGGGAACGACTGAGGGCCTGCTGCGCAGGCCGCGATCACGCAGCGGTCGAAGGTCAACGCCATGCCGACGGCGGGCTTGCGTCCCACCATCACGCCGTTGCGCAGGGCTTTTTCGAAGCGGCAGCCGGCGAACGTCATGTCGCCCCGCACCGCCTCGCTCTCGGCGTTGCCGGTGACGACCATGGCCGCCAGACGGTCGCCGGACGAACGGCAGTTCTCGATCCGGATCGAAACCGGCTCGGAGGCGCGCGTCAGGTTCGGCAGGTAGAACGCGTAGCCGTCGCCCTGGTTGTTCTCGGTCACGCAGTCGCGCATCACACAGTTCTTCAGCCGTTCGCCGGAATGGTTCGGCTCGAAATCGATGCCGGCGGCGGGCGGCGTGCCGGCCGTGCCGCGCATCACCGTGTTCTCGATGAGCAGGTTCTCAGCCGAGATGACGCTGATGCCCTGCCGGTAGTTTTTGTCGCAGACCACGTCCTTGATGAGGATGTCGCGGTTCGGCCGCTCCGGCCGCACGCTTCCGAGATAAATGCCGTCGCCGCCGCTCTCGCTCAGCGTCAGGCCGAGCACCTGGATGTTCGCGCAGCTCTTGATGTTCAGCACGTGCCGCCACTCGGCGTGGACGTAGGGCGGCGCGTCGTAGTCCGCCCGCCGCATGCGCAGCGTCGCGCCCGGCCCGCGCAAGGTGACGTTGGTGATGCCGGCCAAGGAGAAGAGCGCGTCCGACTTGCCCATGAAAGCGCCCTTTTTGGCCAGCACCTCGGCTCCCGCTTCGAACACGAGCTCCTGATCGCTCACGCAGGTCAGCCGGTCCGTGATCCACGGCGCCCCCATGTTGTCCACGATCAGCCGCGGCACACGCGACTGGATGGCCGCCTGCAACGCGGCGGTGGAATCGTCCTTGTCGAAGCCCCACCA
>CAZOIS010000476.1:0-2003 GCA_964579865.1 uncultured Lentisphaeraceae bacterium
TCAACGGGACGATCAGCGGCCCGTTCGGGCTGACCACGTCGGGGAGAAATTATGTCCAGCTCAACGGCGCAAACACGTACACGGGCAATACGCTCATCACCTCGTTGGATCCCAACGGCAACAACTCGTTCTCCATCGGCCACCCCAACGCCTTCGGCACCGGAAAGGTGATCTTCGGCGCAAACGTGGGCGGGGGAACGCACTGGATACAGCCGGCCGGAAACATCACCCTCACCAACGACGTGGAGATCCGAGCGTTTCGGTTCGTTCCGGTCAACTATACGATCGCGGGCAAGGCCCCCGGCAACCTGACCTTGAGCGGCAACGTCCTGCTGAATCATGGAAGCAGCGGCGATTTCTGGTGCCATAATCCCTTGACCTTGAGCGGAACGGTCAGCGGCAGCGGCTTGCGGATGGCCTCGGGGAAAGTCATCCTCACCGGCACCAACACCTTTACCGATCCTCTTCGCTCGACGGACAGCGGCAATGTTCCGACCTTCAACATCAATTCGGACGCCGCCATGGGCCACACCAACAACGGAGTCCAGGCGGTCTACTCCATGAATTTCCAAACGGCAGACGGCACGGCCATCACCCTGGCCCCCAGCCGAAGCTTCACGAGTTATGCGGGGCGCACGCTGACTTTCGATATACCAACCACCTCCACCTTGACCGTTCCCGGCCCGGTGGTCAATAACGGCGCCATCGCCAAATCCGGCTCCGGCGCGCTCACGCTCTCGGGAGCCATCTCGAACAGCGGCGGCATCACGCTCAACAACGGCACGTTGACGCTTTCCGGCGCGAACACCTACGGCGGCGGCACGATCGTCAAGGGCGGCGTGCTCAGCATCGCCACCAATGCCGCGCTCGGCGCCGAAAACAACCCGCTGACCTTCACGGCCGCCGCCAAGCTCCGGGGCGGCGCGACCAACGTCAGCCTGGCCGCCGACCGGACCCTCAACCTCACGAATGCCGGCGCCTTTACCGTCGCCCTCGACGTGCCCACCGACTTCACCTTGGCCATGGCCGGCTCCATCAAAGGCAACGTGGCCACAAACAGCTCGCTCACCAAGACCGGGCCCGGCACCGTGATCCTCACGGGCGGCTCGGACGGCGCCCCGCTGGGCACATTGGTCACGGCCGGAGGGAAGCTTTCCATTCAAAGTGGCGTATGGAGTGTGGCTCCGCTCTTGCAGGCGGACGGCTCGGGCTTCTACGTCTCCGGCGGGGCAACCTATGAACAGACGGGCGGCACGAACACGATCCCGATTTATGCCCACATCTGCAATTACCCCTTGGTCTTGGGGTCGACACTGACCTCCACCGGAATGCTCAGCGGCGGCGTTATGACCGGAATGGAGCTGATGGTCGGACGCCGGAGCAGCGGCGTGTTGACGGTCTCGGGAAACGCCTTATTGGACCTGTACACGCTCAAATTGGGCGAAAGCACGAATTACACCTCGATCGTCAACCTCGACGGAGGAGTTGTTGCCTGCGCCTACATCGCGTCTCGGGCGACGAACTCGACGCAGACGACTTCGATCTTGAACCTGAACGGCGGCACCATCCGGGCCAAGGGCGCCTATAGCATCATCGGCGCTAACGGCAGCGGCACGACCTCCTACTTGACCACGATCAACGTGAGGAGCGGGGGCGCGGTCATCGACAGCCAGTCCTATGCCGTCACCATTCCCCAAATCTTGGGCCACGACCCAGAGTTGGGCGCCGCGCCCGACGGCGGCCTGACCAAGCGCGGCTCCGGCACGCTGACGCTGACGACCAACAACACCTTCACCGGCGTGGCGGCGGTCGAAGCCGGGACACTCAAGCTCGGCGTCGCCAACGCGCTGGACGCGGACGTGTCTGCCTTCGTGGCCTCCAACGCCGTGCTCGACGTCAACGGCAAGGCCCAGACGCTCGCGACGCTGTCCGGCAGCGGCACGGTGACCAACAACAGCCTGCTGGCCGTCACGGCGGGCGTCGCGCCCGGCGGCACGAACGCG
>CAZOIS010000477.1:0-1974 GCA_964579865.1 uncultured Lentisphaeraceae bacterium
CGGGCGTGCAGGCCCTTTTCGCGAACGACAACTGGCGCTCGCACCGCGCGTGGGGAGTGTCGGCGATGCTGCCGTGGGATCAGGGCGATTTTTGGCGGCGCATGGCGGCGACGCCGACGGCGGAGGTACCCGACGCGCTCAAGGGCCTCAAATGCCCGGGACTGATGCCTGACCGCACGCAGCCGGGCGGGCAGTACATCCAGGACCTGGGCGTGCCCGAAGCCTTCGAGCCGACCGCGATCGGCAAGGCGATGCTGCGCTGGAACATGCAGGACTGCGCGTTCATCGGCGGACCTGCCGAGATGTTCACGTCGAAGGAGCATCTTTTCCCTTCGGGCGCAACGGTGAAGAAGAGTCTGGTGGTGCTCAATGATCGGCGCCGCAAACAGAGCGTGGCGTGGACCTGGCGGCTGTGGAATAAGGGAGACAAACTGATCGAGAAGTCCGGCACGATCGAGGTGGCGGCCGGCGGCAAAGCGGTTGTGCCTGTGGAATTCACGCTTCCGAAGAAGGCTCGGGACGGCGAGGGGTATCGGCTGACCGCGGTGTTCAACTTTGAAGGCGGGGCGACGCAGGTGGACGAACTGGCGGTGACGGCGGTGAAGCCGCCGGCCAAACCGGGCTTGGCCAAGCCGGTGCTGCTCTACGATCCCGCCGGGTTGACCGCCAAGGTGTTTGACCGCCTGCAGGTCCCGTATTCGGCCTTCGACGGGGGCCGCGCGCCGGCCTTGGACGAGGTGGTCGTGATCGGCCGCGAGGCGTTGGACGAGAAGGGTATCCAGTGGTTGCCCAAGGTCGCCGATGGCGCGCGGGTGCTGGTGTTCGAGCAGCGGGCGGCGGTGCTGGAAAGGTTGCTCGGATTCCGCATCGCGGAGCGCGGAGCGCGGCGGCTTTTCACGCGCTTTGCGCATCCCGTGACGCAGCCGTTCGACGATGCGTGCTTCCGTGACTGGACGGGCTCGGCGACGTTGCTGCCGCCGCATCTGGGCGGGCTGCCCGAGGCGGAGACGCACGATCCGAAGTGGAGGTGGTGCGGTTTCGAGAACACGCATGTCTGGCGATGCGGGAGCCGAGGCAACGTGGCGTCGGTCCTGATCGAGAAGCCGGCGAAGGGCGACTGGCGGGCGCTGGTCGACGGCGAGTTCGATCTCCAGTACGCCGCTCTTTTGGAGAACGTGGAGGGCCGGGGGCGCGTGATCTTCTGCCAGTTGGATGTGACGGGGCGCACCGAGAGCGATCCGGTGGCCGACCGGCTGGTGGTGAACCTGCTGGGCTATCTTGACCGGGCGCAAGCCGAGACCAGGCGGGCGACCGTCGGGTTGGGCGGAGCGTGCGAGACACTGCTTCGCGATATGGGGGTGGTCGCGGCCCCGGACGGCGTAGAGAAGACGAATGCTTCCGGGCGGCTGCTGGTGGCCGGGCCGGGTGCGGTGCCGCCGCAGGGGCTTGCTCAGGCCGTGGAACAGGGAATGAACGTCCTGTGTCTGGGGCTGAGCGACGCGGATCTTCAGGCGTGGTGTCCGGTGCCGGTTGCGACCGTGCGCACGAACGCGTGCTTCGCGCGCATCGAACGGCGGCCTTCAGAACTGAACGGGCTCTGCAACGCCGATTGGGCGTGGCACGGGAGGATGACCTTCGACGCGCTGGCTGTGCCGGAGGGCGAGCGGGCGTCGGCGAGCCCGGCGCTGCGCGTGATCCGTCACGGGAAAGGCCGCGTGGTGCTGTGGCAGGTCCCGCCGTGGCAGATCGACGAAAAGGCCAAGCCCTATCTGCGCACCAGCAAGCGGCATGCGAACGCGATGGCGGCGCGGCTCCTGGCCAATCTCGGCGCCGGATTCAAGACGCCGCTGGCCGAACGTTTCGCGGTGCCGGTCGCGAAGGCGTGGCTGAACAGCTGCTATCTCGACGTCCCCGAGGCTGGCGACGATCCCTACCGATATTACCGCTGGTAGACCTTCCGGCTTGTCACCCCCG
>CAZOIS010000478.1:0-1968 GCA_964579865.1 uncultured Lentisphaeraceae bacterium
GGCGTGTAGCCGCCGGGCATGCCGATCTCGATGCGCTGCAGCTTGCCGAGGCGGCCGTTGCGCACGAACTCGCAGGCCATGCGGAAATAGGTGTCGGAACGCTGCTGGGAGCCGACCTGGAAGGTCACGCCGGCTTTCGCGACTTCGCGCACCATCGCTTGGCCTTGACCGATCGAGAGCGACATCGGTTTCTGGCAGTAGATGTGCTTGCCTTTGCGCGCGGCCGAGATCGCCTGCACGGCGTGCCAGTGGTCCGGCGTGGCGATCACCACCGCGTCGAGGTCGGGCATGGCCAGCAGCTCGCGGAAATCGGCGAAGGTTTTGCAGCCGCGATAGGACGCCTTGCCCGCCTGTTGCGCGTAGAACTCGTTCACGCGGCGCTGGCCGGGCTCACGCCCGCCGAGCCGTTCGGCGTTGTAGCCGTAAAGCGGCGCCTCGCGGTTGGGGTCGCAGATGCCCACGACCTGCACGCGGTCGTTGTTCAAGAAATTCCCCATGTTGTCGTGGCCCATCGTGCCGTAGCCGATGAACCCGAGCGTGAGCCGCTCCGACGGCAGCGGGCGCTTCGCATATTTCGCGCCGACGCAGCCGGAGTTGATGAGGGCGGGCAGGGCCGCAAGAGAGCCCACACCGGCAAGGAACCTGCGACGGGATACAACCGATTTGATCATGGCCTTTTCCTTTACGTTCACAACCAGCACCCGAATAAAACCAACCCATTATTGGCATTACAATACCATACAAATGCGGCAGGTGTCAGAAAGAAAAAGCAGCATCCGGAATCAGTGCGCCGCGAGGTAGCGTTCGAGCCGCGCGAGACCTTCGCGGATGCGGTCCAGGCTGTTGGCGTAGGAGAAGCGGACGAAGCCCTCGCCCGCCGTCCCGAAATCCACGCCCGGCGTGATGCCCACGTGCGCATGCTCCAGCACGTCGAACGCGAAGGCATAGGCGTCCCGCGTGAACTTCCGCGCATCCGCAAAAATGTAGAAGGCGCCTTTCGGCTCGGTGTGGATCACGAAACCCATCTCGCGCAGGCGGCCCAGCATGTAGCGCCGCCGCTCGTCGTAGACGGCCTTCATGCGCTCCACGTCTGCGGCCGCCCCGCTCAGCGCCGCGAGGCCCGCGCGCTGCGCCGTGCTCGAAGCGCAGATGAAGAGGTTCTGCTGCAGGATCTGCAGCGCACGCATGCAGCGCGTGGGCGCGATCAGATAACCCAGGCGCAGGCCCGTCATCGCGAAGCGCTTGGAAAAGCCGTTCAGCACAAAGGCGTTGTCCGTGAACTCCAACGCGGAGCGGGCGCGTCCTTCGTAGACCAGCCCGTGGTAGATCTCGTCGGAAAGGATCGGCACGCCCAGCGAAGCGAGCCCCTCGTAGACGGCGTCCTCGACGAGCACGCCGGCCGGATTCATCGGGCTGTTCACGAAGATCCCGCGCGTGCGCGGCGTCACCGCCCGGCGCACCGCCTCGACGTCGTACTGGAAACCGTTCTCGGCCTGGACGTGCACCTCTTTCGGCACGGCGCGGCAGGCCAGCGCGAAGTTGCGGTAGCAGGGATAGCCGGGGTTGGAGAGGATCACCTCGTCGCCCGCATCGCAGAGCACCTGCAGCGCCATCAGGATGGCGGGCGAGCTGCCGGAGGTGACGAGGATGCAGCCGGGATCGACTGTCACGCCGTATTCGCGGCGGTACAGGGCGGCGATCGCCTCGCGCAGCTCCGGGTCGCCGAGCGAATGCGTATAGTGTGTCCGGTTCTGGCCGTACGCCGCCTGCGCGGCGGCGGCCGCGCACGGCGGCATGTTGAAATCGGGTTCGCCCACCTCGAGGTGCACCACATCGATGCCGCGCTTCGCCATCTCCTGCGCCTTCTCGAGGACTTCCATCACGATGAACGGGGTCATGCCTTTTAGAGTCGGATTCATGGGGATTCAGTTTATCGCTTCCGGCACGGCGAAACAAACAGATTGCCAC
>CAZOIS010000479.1:0-1956 GCA_964579865.1 uncultured Lentisphaeraceae bacterium
TCTGGACCAACGTGCTGACCCGCATGCAGACGGTGCGCTACTTCATCGCCTTCCGGGTGATGAAAGCCGCCGAGAGCGTGTTTGACTCCGTGACGTGCCTGTCGGGACCGGTCGCGGCTTACCGCCGCGAGATCCTGCAGCGGGTCATGCCCGAATGGCTCAACCAGATGTTCATGGGACGCCCCGCCACCTTCGGCGACGACCGGAGCCTGACCAACAGCCTGCTGCGGCGCGGCTACAAAGTCGTGTACGAGTGCAAGGCGCGGGTCACCACGCTGGTCCCCGAGCGCCAAAGCGAGTTCCTGCGGCAGCAGCTGCGCTGGAAACGCTCCTGGTTCCGGGAGATGCTGATCGCGTCGTCCTTCATGTGGCGTCGCGAGCCCCTGATGGTCGTGTCGTTCTACCTCGGGTTCATCCTGCCGCTGCTGGGGCCGGCGATCGTGATCCGGGCGCTGATCTACGTGCCGCTCGTGCAGCGCACATCGCCGTTGATGTACATCTTCGGCATCACCCTGATGAGCGCGCTGATGAGCAGCACCTACCTTCTCTACAAGCGGTCGCGCATCTGGTTTTACGGGACCGTGTTCTGTTTCTACTACATGTTTGTCCTGGTCTGGCAGACGCCGTGGGCCGTGCTGACCTGCTGGCGCAACGAATGGATCACAAGAAGCTGAGGTGACCTATGAAAAAACTTTCCATTGCGGTTCAATGGCTTGTTTTGGTTGCCCTCGTCGCGTTGACGGCCTACGTCATCTTCCGTCCGACGCCCCAGCCGGACTATGCGCCCGAAACGTGGCAGGACTGGAACGGCGTGACGGTGCTCTCTTATGCCGGCATCGCCCGGCACGAGTCACCCGTCTATCCGTCCGTAAAACGGCTGGAAGCCCAGTTGGCCGCCCTGCGGGACGACGGCTACCGGACCGTCCGTCCGGAGGATGTGCGAGCCTATCTGGAAGAACGTGCGCCGCTGCCCAAAAAAGCGCTGCTGCTGATCTTCGAGGGGGGGCGCAAAGAGGCGTTCATCCGGGCGACGCCCGTGCTGCAGCGGACGGGATTCTCCGCCGTCATCGTCACGCCCACCACCGTCCTGAGCCAGTGGGGAGGCTTTTATCTGAAGCGGAAGGACATCCGAAAGATTGTCCGCCTGCCCCAGTGGCAGGTCGGCAGCATGGGCCACCAGGCGTTTGAGCCGGTGCCGGGATCGACGTCCGTCGAGATGGGACATTTCCTGGCCCAGCGCGAAGTGTCTGACGGCCAGGTGGAAACCACCGAGCATTTCCGCAGCCGCGTCCTTCAGGATTATGCCCAGTCCGCACAACTCTTGGAAGACGCCGCCGGAAAGCCTCCGTTGCTCTATCTCTATCCGTATGCCGATGCCGGACAGAGCCCGTGCTCCGACCCGCTGGCCGAAACGGTGAATCGGGACGCGGTAACCCGCTATTTCAGCCTAGCCTTCATCGGCGGTTCGAACGCGTTCAATGGCCCGGGCAGCGACCCGTGGAGCCTAACCCGTCTGCGCGTCCCCGGCAACTGGACGCCGGAGCATCTGCTGGCTGAACTGGCCTCCAGCCAGCCGCGTCACCGGCCGCAGTCCGACCTCGGACTCGCGCAAGACTGGGTCTTTGAACGCGAGGCGGAAATGCGGCAAGCCGAACTGCGCCTCCCCGCCGATGCGGCCGTCTGGCTGCGGGGCACGGAGGCGTGGACAGACCTTGAGACCAGCGCCGAGCTGTGTCCCGAGACGGCCGGCAGCGGCGCGCTTTATGCGCGTTACACGAGCGTCCGGTCCTGGCTCCGCGTCGCCGTGGACGCGGAAGGCCTGCGCGTTCAAGAGCGCTTGGGCGAACGGCTCTTCACCCTCTGTCGCCGTCCTCCGGCCGCCGGTGCCCCGCAGGCCGCCCGCCGCGTCCGGCTACGCATCCGGAACAACCGGGCATGGGTGTGGCTGAACGACGA
>CAZOIS010000480.1:0-1956 GCA_964579865.1 uncultured Lentisphaeraceae bacterium
GCCCCGATGGTCGTGCCCGACAACCGGCAGATGGCCCGCATGGCGGCGCGGCATCTGTATGACCTGTTCCACAAGAATTACGCTTGGTTCGCGTGCGACGAGTCGCCTTCCGGTTCGGAACGCAAAGCGGCGTTTCACCAGCAGCTCGCCGAACTGGGCATGCCGTGCGCCGATCTTTCGTGCGCGCGCTCCCCCTATAGCCCGGCCGCGACGCTGGCGCTGCTGAAGGGCTGCCGCAAGCCGGTCGGGGTCATGTGCCGGGATGACCATGACGCCGCCGTTTTGCTGGAGCTCTGCCTGGAGGCGCACCTGCAGGTTCCCGAGGAGGTCGCCGTCGTCGGTGTCGGCGACCTGGAGTCGCTCTGCTCGTTTTCGCCGGTCTCAACCACCAGCATCTCGCCCGACATGCACGCGCTGGGCTATCAGGCCGCTTCCGTTTTGGACCATCTCATGCGCGGAGAGCCGGTGCCGGAGCTGACCGTCGTGCCGCCGGGTCCGCTGATCCGGCGGCTGTCGACGGGGTGCCTGGCGATCACCCATCCGCGCCTGAAACAGGCCGTGAGCGTGATCGATTCCCGCTTCAGCGAGGACTTGACCATGGAGGGAATCGCCGCTGCGGCGGGCATATCCCGCCGCCAGCTCTATCTCCTCTTCCAGCAGGAAATGCGCGGCCCGCCCCATCGTTATATTCTGGACGTCCGCTTGGAAAATGCCCAAAAAAAGATCGTCGAAAAAGTCATGCCGCTGCACGAGGTCGCGCGGGCCTGCGGATTCAACACTTCCCGAACCCTTAACCGCGTGTTCCAGCAGCGCTACGGGGTGGCCCCGTCCAAGTGGGGCAAACCCGCCCCCTCCAGGCGCCCGTGAGGCGAGCGCCCGTCCGATGACGCCGGGGAAGGCCTGCCGCTCCCGCCCGGGGTTGCACGAGATGTCCGATATTTGCATAAAATGACACTTGTCGCGTAACGGCAACGGGCCTATGCTTTTGGATGAGACGAAGTCGATCAACGGCACATCGCCGTCATTTAATCAGGAGGATGTGATGGACAACACGATTTGGCTCAGCAACGGATTTCCCAAAGTCGGTATCCGACCCATCATCGACGGCCGGCGGCGCGGCGTGCGCGAGTCGCTGGAAGAGCAGACCATGAACATGGCCAAAAGCGCGGCCAAGCTGATCGCTGAAAATTTGAACTATCCGGACGGCTCGCCGGTGCAATGCGTGATCGCGGACACGAACATCGGCGGCTGTGCCGAGGCCGCGGCCTGTGCCGCGAAATTCGAACGCGAGAACGTCGGCGTGTCGCTGACCGTGACGCCCTGCTGGTGTTACGGGACCGAGACGATGGACACCCACCCCTGCACGCCGAAAGCGGTCTGGGGCTTTAACGGCACCGAGCGGCCCGGCGCGGTCTATTTGGCCGCCATGCTCGCGGGCTACGCGCAGCGCGGCTTCCCCGCGTACGGAATCTACGGCCGCGAGGTGCAGGACCGCACCGACACGTCGATCCCGGCGGACGTGAAAGAAAAGCTCCTGCGCTTCGTCAAAGGCGGGCTCGCGGTGGCCATGATGCGCGGCAAGTCCTACCTTTCGGTCGGGACCTCGTCGATGGGCATCGCGGGCTCGTTCGTCGATCCCGACTTCTTCCAAGGCTATCTGGGCCTGCGCACCGAGAACGTGGACATGTGCGAAATCGACCGCCGCATCGTCGAGGGCATCTACGACAAGGACGAGTATGAAAAGGCCCTGGCGTGGACCCGAAAGTTCTGCAAGGAAGGCAAGGACTACAACAAGAAAGAACTTCAGAAATCGCGCGCCGCCAAGGACGCCGACTGGGAATACGTCGTCAAGATGACGATGATCATGCGGGACCTCATGGTCGGCAATCCGGTGCTGGCGAAGATGGGCTTCGGCGAGGAGGCGCTCGGCCGCAACGCGATCGCCTCGGGTTTCCA
>CAZOIS010000481.1:0-1941 GCA_964579865.1 uncultured Lentisphaeraceae bacterium
GACGTCAGGTGCTTCGCCTCCTGCAGCAGGGTCGGCCCCCAGTCCGCCACCAGCGCGCGCACGACGTTGATCGTGAAGTTGCAGCATCCGAGCACCCAGATCGCCGGATGCGCGAAGACCGCCTTCCAGGCGGACGGCCCGGCTTGTCCGGCCGCCGGGAGGTCCGATTTCCTGAGTTCCGTCCCGGGAACGGGCGGCAGGCCTTCCTCCTCCGGCGTGCCGGGAAGCCAGAGGCCCATGATCACGAGACCGAGGAAGCCCAGGGCGGCCATCGACCAGAAGCACCACCGCCACATGCCGACGCCCTGGTTGGCGCTCCCGATGACGCCGAGCCCCATGATGACGCCGCAGATCTTCGCGACGATCCCGCCGCCGATCGAATGGGACGTGTTCCACACGCTCATCTTCGTGGCCAGCTCCCTCGGCGGGATCCAGAACGCGATCAGCTTCGCGCACGGCGGGAACCCCGTCCCCTGGAAGATCTGGTTAAGCACATACAAGCCGCCCACCGCCACCGCCAGGGCCGTGGCGGCCGGCGCCGAGCCCGCCGCGCCGCCGCCCGCGAAAAAACGCGCGATGAACGGCGCGAAGCCGAAGGCGACGTTGACGAGCGTGCACGCCGCGAGCCCGAAACAGAGCATCCTGCGCGCATTGACGCGGTCGCCGATGAAGCCGTTCAGGAATTTCGAGATCCCGTAGACGATCCCGCCCGCGAACAGGCAGTTGCCGAGCATGGACTTCGAGACGCCGAGATCCTGCTCGAGGCCCGGCATCGCGAAGCTGAAGTTCTTCCGCATGAAATAGAAGAGCGTGTAGCCGACGATCGTCATGCCGAGCATCCGCCACTGCCCGCGGCGGAAGCGCCGGTCGACCGCCTCGTCATCAAACAATTTTTTCATGCGCTCATTTCTTGACGGTTTCCGGCATTGCCACGTTCGTGGAAAATCCTTCGCCAATCATTAATCGCTAATCGCCAATCATCAATCGCTACTCTCGCCCGCCCGCCTTGAGCTTGCGGATCACAGAGAACATGACGGACGGGTAGTCGGTCGAGAAGCCGTCCATCCCGAGCGCGTGGAGTTTGAAATACACCTCTTCGCTTTCGCCGCCGGCGAACGGGATGGAGGCGACGGGAATGCCGTGCGCGTGGAATTCGCCGACCATCTCTTTCAGGACGGGCGTCGAGGGAATGAACGGATCGGCCGGGTCCTTCGGATCGTAGTACGTGTGGAGCGAGACCGCGGAGATGTGCTTGAACTCCTTCGCGCGCAGCTTCGCCATCGCGTCGCGGAACCAGGCGTCCGTGCGCGCCCGTTCCGCCGCGCTCCGGCCCTTCGGCCAGGCGCCGAGCCACAGAAGCGACTTGCCGCCGGGCAGGATCCTGTTCCAGTCGAAAATCTTCTCGTGGCTCGGCCCGGTGTAGTACACCTGGTCCTGCACCCCCGCCTCCTTGGCCTTTTTCGCGATGTACTCGGGGCCGGCGCCCTTTTCATCCACGAAACAGAGATACGTCGGGTTCCCCTTCATCGCCGCGAACGTTTCCTCGATAGTCGCAATGCGGTGGTGCGCGAACGCCTTGTCGAGATAGGACCCCGCGTCCACGTCCTTGATCTCGGCCCAAGCCAGCTCCTTGGAAACAGATTTCTTCTTCATCTCTTCCGGAATGTCCCGCGCCGTGCGCGCGAGCGTATCGTCGTGGAGCATGATGCCCACGCCGTCCTTGGTCTTGCGGCAGTCGCATTCGGGGGCGCTGCCGTTTTCCCAGCACCACGTGAACGTCGCAAGGGTGTTGTCCGGACGCTCCAACTTCCCGCCGCCGCGGTGCACGTGGGAGATATAGAGCAGGTCCGTGCCGTTACCCGGGGCGTTCAGCGCCGACGCCTTGGCTTTGGCGATCACCGCCGCATGCGCCAGCTTGAGCACCGCGGGATTGTACTTGAG
>CAZOIS010000482.1:0-1930 GCA_964579865.1 uncultured Lentisphaeraceae bacterium
GGAAAACTTGCAAATTCAGGAAAACTTAGGCAATATTTCCTCAATCACAGGGATATCTCTTTTGGGAAGATGATGAAAAACAAGAAATTATCTGAAAGCGACTTGCTGGCACGCATTGTGGCGGGTGCGGAAACGATCCCGCCGCTGGTTGTGCGCCGCCGGCTCGAGTTGCAGCCGGGCGACCGTGCGGACGCGCGTGTCGAACTGGGTCTGGCTGATGCGGCAACGGTCTGGCGGTTTGTTGTGGAGGCCAAGGCCCAGAGCACGCCGCTGGCGGTGCAAAGCGCAGTCGCCCAGGCCCGGGCGCTGGCCAAGGGGGATGAGTTGCCGATGATCCTTGTGCCGTATCTCTCGCCGGAACGCGCGGCTGGATTGGAACGGGAGGGCGTCAGCGGGATTGACCTGTGCGGCAACGGGGTGGTAATCGTGCCGGGACAGCTTTATCTGTCGCGGAGCGGTCAGCCGAACCTGTATCCGGAATCGCGTCCGCTGAACAATCCGTATCGCGGGCGGTCTTCTATGGTGGCGAGGATGGTTCTGTCGCGCCGCCGCTGGGAAACGCTCAAGGATCTGGCTGCGGCTGTCGCGGAGGCCGGATGCGGGTTGTCCTTGTCCCAGGTATCGAAGGCGGTCCAGGCGCTGCAGGAAGACCTGATCGTGTCAAAACGCGAGGGGGACATCACCCTTTTGGAGCCCGTACGCCTTCTCGACCGGATCGCTGACGCGTGGCGCAAGCCCGAGTTGTCCGGAACCCGGTTGCTGCGCCTGCCGCCGGGAACGGATTGGGCTCGGGCCTTGGGGAGCGTCTCCGGTTTGCGGTGGGCCGTCACCGGGGAGTCTTCGGCGCGGAACTATACGGCGTTGGGCGAAGGAGGTCCTTTGCGGGTAGCTGTCGATGATCTGGCTAGGGCCGCCGGGGCGCTGGGCGGCGAGGAGGAGGCCGTGCCGGCGTTTGCCGACATCGAGCTGCGGGTGACGGATGACCCCGGCACCTATTTCCAGGTGGAGGAGGACGTTGCCGGCAGGCGTTGGGCCAGCCGTATCCAGTGCTGGCTGGAGCTTCAGGCCGGAGACGCTCGACAGCAACAGGCGGCCGGTGAGGTGCGCGCTCAGATTCTGAGGGAGGTCGGACCATGACGGCTCAAGACGATCCCCTGTGGCGGCATTTTGCGCCGATATGGGCTGCTATCCGTGCTGTGGACAAGCGCGTGCTGCTGACCGGCGGTTATGCGCTCTTCCTCAAACAGCGGTGGCTTCTTGAACAGACCGGCCGCAACGCTGTCAGGCATGTCATCCCATTTGACCGGTGGCGCGATTATGCGCCGCGTGTGACGCAGGATGTGGATCTTCTTGCGAGCATGGAGCTCATCGTATCAGCCAAGGAGCAGGCGATTATTGATGCCGCGCTGACTGAGCAGGCCTGGCTGCCGAGTGAGGGCCACGCCCGGTGGCAGTTTGTCAGAACGGATGCCGACACCGGATTTGAATTGAAACTGGAGTTTCACGCGCAGCATCAGGAACCGTTGCCGGAAGGCTTGACGTATGTTCCCCCTCGCATAAAACCCAGGCCACCGCTGCATCACGGGATTCACGGCCATGAGAATCCCGAGGCGATCGCCTGCCAGGTGAATCCGTTTGCATTCCAACTCGACGGGCTCGAAATCGCGGTGCCGAATCCGGTGACCATGGCCACGATGAAACTGACCGCCATGCGGGACCAGCATGCGAAGTCCAGAGACGCCGGGCTTTCGGCACGGGCGCGGGAGTTCCATGATCGGCAGGCGAGGAAGCACGCGCAGGATGTGATCCGGATTGTGGCGATGACGACGCTGGAGGAATCGGATCGGATCGGAGCCGTGTTGGACACCGCACGCCCCACCCGTGCCTGGCAGATTGCCGCGGAGATTGTGAAGGGCTACTTTCTGGCGGA
>CAZOIS010000483.1:0-1924 GCA_964579865.1 uncultured Lentisphaeraceae bacterium
ATCCCGGCGTGGAGGAGCTGGCGCGGCGCGCGGGCGTCTCGCGCCGGACCCTTGAACTGCGCTTCCGGACGGCTTTTGGGCGCGGTCCGGCGCAGGAGGTGCGTGCGCGCAAGCTGGAGCTGGCGAAACGGCTGCTGGCCGAGACGGAGCTCACGGTCGCCGAGGTCGCCGCGCGCTGCGGGGGCGGCAGCGTGCAGGCCTTCACCACGCTGTTCCGACGCGCAACCGGCCAGCCGCCCGCCGAGTTCCGAAGGAGGAGTCGGGGCCCCCTCCTCCGCTAAAGGACGCTTGCTTCTGCCCAGAAGCAGCATCAGTAAAAGAAAAGCATAATACTCGCACCCCCGGCACCAGCCGATTCCCGGTCGCTGACCGATTGCGCTGGACCTCAGAGAAGGCGTGCGATACGCTTCATGCTATCCGGACGGGGGAATTACGTAGAGGGGGGTGCCGTTGGTCCGGACCGCTCATTTAAAAACAGGGAGAAACAGAAACATGAAAATCGGCTTGGGGTTGATGCTGCTGATGACGGCGGCCGCCATACATCCTTTCGCGCTTGTCGCTGCCGGGAACACTGGAAACACGCCGCAGGCCGCAGCCAAGGCCGGGGACCGCAACCCGGGGACGCCGTGCCTGCGGATCACGCCGTTTGAATTCGGCGCGGCGGGCGACGGTGTCGCCGACGATACGAAAGCGCTTCAGGCTGCCGTGGACGCGGCGATCGCGAAAAAAATTGCGCTGGTATCGCCCATGTCGGCGGTCTATGCGGTGTCCGCACCGATCGAGATCCGCGGAATGTTGAACGCCGACTTTCAGTTCGCGGAGATTCGGGCCGCCGCGCCCATGCCGGCGGTCATCCGCTACGACGCCTCGCCCTACTACACCGTCCTGCGAAATCTCCGCATCGACGGGGCGATGCAGGCCGATATCTGCGTCAGCATCGTGAACGCGCGCAAGCTGCGGCTGGATAATCTTGTGACCGGCCGCCATTTGAAGACGGCGCTCAAGATCGCGCGCGGGTATGAAGTTTTCGTGCAGAACTCGCACTTCAACGGGACGGATCCTGACCGCAAAAGCAACGATGCCGCCGATAACACGGTCGGGATCGAAATTACCACCTCGGACTGTCATTTCTCGGACATCGTGATCATCGACTGCAAGACGGCGATCGTCAACCGGGGCTTCAATTTCTATGACCGGATCCATGCCTGGACCGCCAAACCGTCGGTCATCAACGATTCGGTGTGTTTCGACGTGTGGAGTCCCTGCATCATCTCCGACAGCTATGCCGACACCTTCCAAATCTGCGTGCGCGTGCGGCGCAAAGGGGTTGAGTGCAAGCTGAACGGGTGCGGGGCCTATTACAACGAGAATTTGTACAAAGCGAAACTCGGACACGTCGAGCCGTATCTTTTTTGGCTGGATGAAGGCGACGGCCGCGGCGTGTCGCTCCACTCTTCGTTCATGCGGGGCACCGGCGCCATGCCGGCCCACTACAGCAATATCACGAACTGCGCGGTATACACCGACGGGTCCAGCAGCTTTGTCCGGTGGCAAGGCGCGCCGGATCCTCTGAAGACGAGCGCCGACGCCAGCCTTTCCGGAAAAAAATAATCAGGTGTCGGGTCAGCTCTATTCTCATTTACAGTTGTGGAAATCGGAAGACCGGGGGGGGAACAAGATGAAACCAGCAGCGATTCTGATTTTTGTCGTCACAGGCTTTTTAACCGCGGGCTGCACGTTTTTCGGAAAACACGCGAACCCGCCTGAGACGGCCGGAAAAAACGGCGTTTCCATCACGGACTTCGGCGCGGTGCCGGACGCCAGCGAACTCCAGACCGACAAGATCCAGGCGGCGATCGACGCGTGCTACCGGCGCGGCGGCGGCGAGGTGCGGGTGCCCGCGGGGACGTTCCGCACCGGCGGC
>CAZOIS010000484.1:0-1921 GCA_964579865.1 uncultured Lentisphaeraceae bacterium
CCTTAGCCAAAGCTGCCTCACTTTCCGACGCGTGCGTTTTATTTTGCGCTTCGCGTATCCGGGCTTGAACCGTCATTGACACACCCCCATGAAACCATTACATTTGAGGAGTTGATGCGGCTTATCCTTTCCGGGCAAGTCGCCTGTACGGCTGAAGGAGGGAAATGCGCCATGCGGTGGCACTATGCGAAGCAGGGGCAGCAGTTCGGCCCTATCGAGGAAGACGTTCTTTGCCGCCTCGCCCAGACCGGAGAACTCGCGCCGGACGACCTCGTCTGGAATCCCGCACTCGGCGACAAATGGGTGCCGGCGGCGGCGATCGAAAACCTCTTCGATTTTTCATCCCTCCCGATGCCCCCTCCGGGCGGCGCAATCCCGCACTTATCTGTGGCCGCGCGCGGCGAAGAGCCCGTCCATAACCGCGACCTGATGCGGATGGCCCACGCCTCTCTACAATCCAGATGGGGCTTCGGCGCCGGCGTGATGCTCCTGTATTTGTTGATCATCGTGGGCGTCAGCATGATCCCGTATCTGGGGACGATCGCCCAGATCGTCATCACCGGGCCGATGGCGGCCGGTCTATGCTTCGTTTTTTTGTCACTCGCGCGGCAGGCCCCGGTGGAGGTCGGCCAGCTCTTCCGCGGCTTTAACTGCTTCGGGACCGCCGTAGGCGCTTACCTGTTGATGACGCTTTTCGTCCTCCTGTGGAGCCTGCTTTTCCTTATCCCCGGGATCATCGCGTCCTACGCGTACGCCATGACCTTCTTTGTCATCGCCGACGATCCGGGCGTGGGGCCGCTCCAAGCCATCACCCGAAGCAAGGAGATGATGCGCGGCAGGAAATGGAAGCTGTTCTGCCTGTTCTGCCGTTTCCTCGGCTGGAGCTTTCTCTGCATACTGACGCTCGGCATCGGCTACCTCTGGCTGGGGCCCTACATGCAGACGACGCTCGCTCACTTTTATGACGATGTGAAACAACGGTGAGCCCGGCGGCTGGAAGATCCAGCACCCGCATGAGTCGTGGGCGAACGAAAAGGTGGGCTGAGGGCCCGTTGCGCAAGAACACGCGGACCGCACTGAAGAACGAGTTGACACGGCTGACCGCGAAATCGTATTTGATACGGACAAGGCAAATGAACAAAAATTTCTGGCGATTGATGGCGGCGGCGGCGGCGGGATTCTGTTGGGTGTTCGGCTGTGCGGCGGGCAATTTCTGGGTGAAGATCACGATCACGGTCTGCGCGCTGTGCGCGGGATCGTTCAAAGCCGCAGGCGTGCCCTGGCGGCGCGCGGAGGTAACGGTGCGCGAGACGCTGATCGGCGTGGCCGCGGCGGCCGTGCTGTACGGGATATTCTGGCTCGGCGATTTCTGCGCGGCGCAGGTATTCGGGTTCGCGCCCAAGCAGGTGGAGTCGATCTACGCGATCCGCGAACTCGGCAACCCGTGGCTGGTCGGCGCGGTCTTGCTGCTGGTGACCAGCCCCGGCGAAGAACTGTTCTGGCGCGGCTTTGTCTTGAAACAGGCCATAGCGCGATGGGGGCAAAAGATCGGCTTCGCGGCGGGCGCGGGACTCTACGGCATCGTGCACGTGGTCTCCGGCAACTTCATGCTGGTGATGGCCGCGCTCGTGGCGGGCCTCTTCTGGTGCGGGCTCTACCGCTGGCGCGGCAATCTGACGGCGTGCGTCGTCTCGCACGCGCTCTGGACCGTCGGCGTGTTTCTCTTATTTCCGATCCGCTGAGCCCATCCCCGCGCCCAGGGTGTTGGCACCCTTCCCCCACCCGCCAACCCGTTTACATGTCGCCCACGGCTTGCCTCGCCCCGGCGGTTCAACTATACTGCCGCCATGATGTTCGACCTTCCCACCTACCTCGCGGAGCGCCGCGCCCGCGCCGAAGCGCACCTCTTCGCCTGCCTCCC
>CAZOIS010000485.1:0-1909 GCA_964579865.1 uncultured Lentisphaeraceae bacterium
AAAATGTGCCGCGCGCTTGCGGCTGCGGGAGACGATGCGACGGCGGCAAAACCCCGCTGGCTGTACCGGTTGCCGCCCGTGTTGATCGCGGTGTTCGTCGGCGCGGCCGCCACGGTCTGCCACTCGCTGGGCGATCTGCCCTTCCGCGCCCCCGCGATCTTGCTGGTGTGGGTTCTGGCCTTCGTCTGTGTTCCCGGCTTCCTCCCCGCAGTCCGCAAGAATTGATGCGGGGATTTCAACGCGGAGGCGCAGAGGCGGTGAGACGGAGAGGGGTGATGCGGCGGAGGATGGAATGACTGAGAATGAAATCAGCGCGATCATTCTTGATGCTGCGATTGCCGTCCACAAAGAATTAGGCGGCCCAGGATTGCTTGAGTCTGTGTATGAAGAGGCTCTTGCTTTTGAATTGCAGGACAGGGGAATCTCGGTTGAACGACAAGTGGTCGTCCCTCTTGTATACAAGGGACATCGTTTGGGGACACCACTGAGGCTGGATCTTTTGGTTGATGGAAAAGTGATTGTTGAGTGTAAGGCAGTTGAACTCTACAACATGATTTTCAACATCCAGGTTTTGACTTATCTCCGCTTGAGACACCTTAAGTTGGGGCTTGTGATCAATTTCGGCGCAGCCACAATCAAAGAGGGCACTCATCGCGTTGTAAACGGACTTTGAAAATGAACCTCGGCGTCTCAGCGTCTTTGCGTTAAACCCCACACACTCTCCAACCCCACTCCTCAGCGTCTCGGCGTCTCAGCGTCTTTGCGTTAAACCCCATATTCAACCACAACTTATGAAAACAATCGCTATCATCGGTCTCGGTTACGTCGGCCTGCCCCTGGCGTTGCAGTTCTGCCGCTCCGGCGCGAAAGTCGTCGGCATCGACATCGACGCCGCCAAAGTCGCGGCGCTCAAAGAGGGCCGCTCCTACATCAAGCACATCACCGCCGAATCGATCCGGGAGCAGATGGCTTCCGGCCGCCTCGACGCCACCACCGATTTCGCGGTCGCGTCGTCGGTCGACGCGGTCATCATCTGCGTGCCCACGCCGCTCAACAAGAACCGCGAGCCCGACATCTCCTTCATCGTCGACACCGGCAAAGCGTTGGCCCCGCACCTGCGCAAAGGCGTGCTGGTCTCGCTCGAGTCCTCCACCTATCCCGGCACCACCGACGAAGACCTGCGCGCGGTGTTGGAGGCCGGCTCCGGGCTCAAGGCCGGCGTCGACTTCAACCTCGCCTTCTCGCCCGAGCGCGAGGACCCCGGCAACCCGCAGAGCGTGGTCGCCTCGATCCCCAAAGTCGTCGGCGGCCTGACGCCCGCGTGTTTGGCCAAAGCGCAGGAGATCTACGGCATCGCCATCCACACCTTGGTTCCCGTCTCCTCCTGTCGCGCGGCCGAAGCCACCAAGCTCATGGAGAACATCTTCCGCTGCGTCAACATCGCGCTGGTGAACGAGCTCAAGGTCGTCTACGGCGCGATGGGCATCGACATCTGGGAAGTGATCAACGCCGCCAAGACCAAGCCCTTCGGCTTCATGCCCTTCTATCCCGGTCCCGGACTGGGCGGCCACTGCATCCCGATCGATCCCTTCTACCTCACCTGGAAAGCGCGCGAGTACGGCGAGGCCACCCGCTTCATCGAGCTGGCGGGCGAGATCAACACCAAGATGCCGGAGTACGTGGTCCATCGCGTCGGCGACGCGCTGAACGCCTTCCGAAAGCCGCTCAGCGGCAGCCGGGTGCTCGTGCTGGGACTCGCCTACAAGGCCAACGTCGACGATGACCGCGAGTCGCCGAGCTACGTGCTCATGGAACTGCTCAAGCAGCACGGCGCGGAGGTTTCCTACTACGATCCCTTTGTGCCGGTCATCAAAATGACCCGCGAGCATCCGCAGTGGGCCGGCACGCG
>CAZOIS010000486.1:0-1896 GCA_964579865.1 uncultured Lentisphaeraceae bacterium
TCCGGCTTCCGCTCGGCCCTCACGCGCACCGTCAACAAATACATCACCGACAACAATCTCCAGAAGAGCAACGAGGAGGCGCTCACCGGCGACGATATCCGCGAAGGCATCACGGTCGTCGTTTCGGTCAAGGTGCCGCAGCCGCAGTTTGAGGGGCAGACCAAGACCAAGCTCGGCAACGGCGAGGTCGAGGGGATCGTCGCGCAGATCGTGAACGACCAGCTCGGCACCTACTTCGCCGAAAAACCCTCCGTGGCCCGCAAGGTCGTCGAGAAGGCGGTTCTCGCGTCGCGCGCCCGCATCGCGGCCCGCAAGGCGCGCGACCTGACCCGTCGGAAAGGCGTGCTCGACGGGCTCTCCCTGCCTGGCAAGCTGGCCGACTGCTCGGAGCGCGATCCCGTCAAGTGTGAGCTCTACCTCGTCGAGGGTGACTCCGCCGGCGGTTCCGCCAAGCAGGGGCGCAACCGCGAGACGCAGGCCATCCTGCCGCTGCGCGGCAAGGTGCTGAACGTCGAGAAAGCCCGCATCGACAAGATTCTCAACAACAACGAAATCCGCACGCTGATCACCGCCATCGGCGCGGGGTTCGGCGCGGACGAGTTCGACATCGCCAAGGTCCGTTACCACAAGATCATCATCATGACCGATGCGGACGTGGACGGCGCGCACATCCGCACGCTGCTCCTGACCTTCTTCTACCGGCAGATGCCGAAGCTGCTCGAGAACGGCTATATCTATCTGGCGCAGCCGCCGCTCTACAAGATCACGCGCAAGCAGCGCGAGGAGTATATCGAGAGCGACGACCAGCTGACCCGCAAGCTGCTCTTTTTGGGCGCGGACGATATGACGGTGCGCACGGTGGACGGACGCACGCTCGCCGGCGAGCCGCTGCGCAACCTGCTGGAACTGCTGGCGCAAATCGAAACCACGGCCAAGGCCGTGGCGCGGCGCGGCGTGGACGTCCAGACGCTGCTGCGTCTACGCAAGCCGGAAACGGGCGAGTTCCCGCGCTTTGTGACCATTGTCGGCACCGGCGACGAGGCCCAGTTCGGGTTCTCGTACAACGATGCGGAACTGGCGCATGCCCGGGCGCAGGCCGAAGCGGTCTTGGGCGAGTCCATCGACCTTGCCGAGACGCAGGTGCAGACGTATCACCCGACCCAGCAGATGCCCTTCCGCTGGCTGGAGCTCTACCGGGCGAACCTGCTCAAAAAGCAGATCGACTCGCTGGTCGGCATGGGCTTCACCTCGGCGCAGTGCGCGGGCGGCGGCACCACGGTGGCGCACGTCGTAGAAGACGGCGAGGAGATCCCCGTTTCGGCGCTGCCGGAGTTGCTCAATTTGGTGCGTGAGCGCGGACGCAAGGGCCTGGCGATCCAGCGGTACAAAGGTCTCGGCGAAATGAATCCGGACCAGCTTTACAACACGACCATGGATCCGGGGCAGCGCCGTCTGCTGCGCGTCAAATTGGAAGACGCGGTCAAGGCCGACGGCATGTTCACCCTGCTGATGGGCGATGAGGTCGAGCCGCGCCGTAAGTTCATCGAGGACAACGCGCTCAACGTCCGCAATCTGGACATTTAAGGCGCTGCAGGCGCTGGCCGCACGGGGACATTGCATGGACCTCAAGTGGTGGCAAAGCTTTCCGCTCTTGGCGGTCGGCGCGTACGGCGTGTTCTGCCTCGCCGTCGCGCTGAGGCAGGACAGGCTCATCTACTTTCCCCAGCGTCTGACGTCGGCCGAGGCCGACAAAGCGTTCGCGCTCGACCGCGTCGAGCGTTGGCCGGCGGGTTCCGGCCCGGACTACCGGGGCGTCGTGAAGCGGACCGTGCCCGAGTCGTCCCTGACCAACGGCACGATCCTGGTCTTCCACGGCAACGGCGGCGGCGCGCACGA
>CAZOIS010000487.1:0-1887 GCA_964579865.1 uncultured Lentisphaeraceae bacterium
TCCGACTGGGCGGGCGGCCACCGCCGCACCAACTCCGCGCTCGCGCCGGGCGTGGTGATCATTTCCGGCACGAACCAGGGGATGTTCGCCCGCTGCCGCCGCTGCGAAGGCGAGCTGGTCGTGCGCTCCACGCTCAACGACGGCTCGGTCACCGAGACCTACCGCGTGCCGATGGAGCTCGGTCGCCTGCAGGCCGAGGCCGCCGCGGGCGGCTTCTTCAGCTATGCAGCCGGCGTGGCCGCCTACATGCTTGACTTCTACGGCGTCGGCGGGCTCGAGATCGACAACTACAAGACCACGCTGCCGGTCAAGAAGGGGCTCAGCTCCTCGGCCGCCTTCTGCGTGCTCGTGGCCCGCGCCTTCAACCAGGCCTACGGGCTCGGGCTCACCACCCGCGCCGAGATCGAGGCCGCCTACCAGGGCGAGATCGCCACCCCCTCGCGCTGCGGCCGCATGGACCAGGGGTGCGCCTACGGCCAGATCCCGGTGATGATGACCTTCGACGGCGACCGCCTGGGCGTGCAGCCGCTGCGGCCCGGCGGCGACTTCCATCTGCTGATCGCCGACCTCTGCGGCAAGAAGGACACGGTCCGCATCCTGGCCGACCTCAACGACGCCTTCCCCTTCGCCAACACCCCGCGCGACCAGGCGGTGCAGCGCTGCCTCGGCGCCGAAAACCAGCGCCTCGTGGCCGCCGCGCGCGCCGCGATCGAGTCCGGCGACGCCGCGTCGCTGGGCGCCCTCATGACCGAGGCGCAGGCGGTTTTCGACGAGAGCCTCATGCCGGTCTGCGAAGAGCTCAAGAGCCCGCGCCTGCACCAGGTGTTGGCCGATCCCGAGATCCGCGCCTGGACCTTCGGCGGCAAAGGGGTGGGGTCGCAGGGCGACGGCTGCGTGCAGTTCATCTGCAAGTCCCGCCGTGACCGCGACGCGCTGGCCGGGTATCTCGGCCGGCAGTACGGCATGCCCTGCTTCGAACTCGACATCGCGCGTCCGGCCTCCATCCGCAAGGCGGTGATCCCCGTGGCCGGGCTCGGCACGCGCATGTTCCCGTACACCAAGGCGGTGCCCAAGACCTTCCTGCCGGTGGTCACGCCCGACGGCGTCGCCAAGCCCGTGATCCAGGTGATCGTCGAAGAGGCGCTCTCCGCCGGGGTGGAGGAGGTCGCGCTGATCATCCAGCCCGAGGACGAGCCGCGCTTCCGCGCCTACTTCCAGACGGAGGTGCGGGCCGAGACGCTGGCCAAGCTGCCGGCCGCCTTGGCGGAAGAGGCGCGCAAGCTGGTGGCGATCGGCAAGCGGCTGACCTTCATTCCGCAGCACGAGGCCAAGGGCTTCGGGCACGCGGTGCTGTTGGCCGAGCGGTGGGTAGGGTGCGAGTCCTTTCTGCTGATGCTCGGGGACCAGATCTTCCGTTCGGCCGAGGCGCGCAGCCTGGCGCGTCAGGTGGTGGACCTCTTCCAGACCTTTGGGGACAGCCAGAGCGTGGTGGGCATTTACGAAGAGTCGCTCGAGCGCGTCAAGCACTACGGCACGGTGGCGGGCGAGTGGGTGGCGGAAGACACGCTGCAGCTCGCCCGCGTCTGCGAGAAACCCACCGAAGACGAGGCTCAGACCTATCTGACGGTCGAGCGCCACGGCAAAAAAACCTTCTTCTGCGTCAACGGCATCTACGCGCTGCGCCCCGGCCTGTTCGGCATCCTGCGCCAGCAGGCCGCGGCCCTCGACGGCGCGGAGCTCCAGCTCACCCCCGCGCTCGAAGCCCTGCGTCAGGACGAGGGCATGAAAGGCCTGCTCGTCAACGGCACCCACTTCGACACCGGCATTCCCGCGCTCTACGCCGAGACGATGGAAAAGTTTGGTGGGGAAGTTCATTAGTTCGTTAGT
>CAZOIS010000488.1:0-1883 GCA_964579865.1 uncultured Lentisphaeraceae bacterium
CGTCGCAGTCCGGCATGATCTCGGCGGGGTAGGAGAAACAGAACCCGATCGACTCCGACTCGGCGATGACCGGCATCAGAAAGTCAGCGAACGCGTCGTAAAAACCGTCTTCGCTCACCTCGCCCTGCGTGCCGGGCATCGGCTGTTTGGAGAACGCGCCAATCTCCGCTTCGCCCGCCGCGTTGATCTTCACGACCGCCGCGCGCAGGTTCGTGCCGCCCGCATCCAGAACCACGACAGGCGTGTCCGTTTTGACCGGCTTGTCGATGGAGATGAACGACGGAATCATCATCAGCGACGACGGTCTGCCCGCCAGTCCAGCGCTCATCTCCTCCTCGAACGCCTTCAGCAACGCCTCACGGTCGATCCCCGCGACATCCAGCCCGTTCTGTTTCAGAAAAATCTCTTCCCGAGTGCTCATGGCCATTCTCCCTTGTACCTGTTGCATGCGCGCTATTGTCGTGATCCGCAGCCCCCATTGTCAACCCTATACGGCACCTCTGTCAGGCCCCTTTGCTGCCCCAAAGCCCAAAGGCGAGAATCAGCAGGCCGACCGCGATGCGATAGTAGCCGAAGGCCTTGAAACCGTGTTTCGTAAGGAACCCGATGAAGAGCCGGATGGCGGCCAGAGCCACCAGAAAGGCCACGCCGTTGCCGAGCAACAGCGTCGTCAGATTGTCCGTCAGCGCCGAGGCCAGAGCGGGGTCCGTCATGATCTTCAGCAGCTTGTACCCCGAAGCGGCCGCCATGGTGGGCACGGCGAGGAAAAAAGAGAACTCGGCCGCATGCTGCCGCGAGAGCCCGGCCGCCATGCCGCCGACGATCGTCGCCATGGAACGGGACACGCCCGGGATCATGGCCACGCACTGGGAACAGCCGATCAGCAGAGCCCGCTTCCAGTCCACGTCCTGCCGCCCGTCGGCAAGGCCGAACCAGGCGTCGACCTTCAACATCAACACGCCGCCGGCCACCAGCATCACCGCCACCAGCCACACGCTGTCCAGCAACCGGTCGATCCAGGTCTCGAGCAAAAGTCCGGCCACCGCGGCCGGCAGGAACGCCAGCAGCAGTTTCCAATAAAAATCCCGCCCCTGCAAGAACCTGCGCCCGTACAGCACGAGGACCGACTGGATCGCGCCGAACTGGATGTTGACCGTGAACGCCTTGACGAAATCGAGGGAGCTGTCGACGCCCAAGAGTTTCTGAACAATGATCATGTGCCCCGTCGATGAGACGGGCAGGAACTCCGTCAGGCCCTCGACGACGGCGATGATGACAGTCTGCAGCGTAGTCATGCTTGATATGCTTCTCGGGCGGAGCCGGAAAACGACAACCGCGGATACACGATTAAGGGAACAGTATACCCGTAACCCATGAGGCCGGTCAAAGTATACGGCGCAAAAAAAGACGGCTCAAAGGGACGGCCTCGGTGGCCGCACGGACGCCGCACGAGTACGGGATCACGGCGGGCATGTCGGTCATGCTCGGAATGATCGAGAACAGGGCGAATGAAACACGTCGGTCTGATGAGTAGGGCGAGCACTCCGTGCCGCCGAAAAGGAACGGACAGCGGCGGCGCAGGAGCGCACGCCCTACCGGATAAAGACACAATAATGGGCGACAGGATAACACGATTTTCCCGTTGAACACACACAGAGAAAAGGATTATGGACTCCACCACCATGAAAGGCACGGTCCAGGGGTATTTCGACGAGATGGCCGACAAGGAGCTTGAAACCCGCTGGCCAACACCCATGCGGGGTATCGTGCCAGGCGGGATATCCTTACCTTGCCATACCCGGAAAAAGAAAAACCGTGAACCCTTTGGGAATTCACGGCTTTCTCACTAAATCGAATGGCGGGGTGGACGGGATTCGAACCCG
>CAZOIS010000489.1:0-1875 GCA_964579865.1 uncultured Lentisphaeraceae bacterium
ACCCGCTCCGCAATCCACGCGCCGAAGAGCGGCCCGGCGAGGACCGCGCAGGGCAAGCCGATCACGAGGCCGTAGAAGATCACGCGGCCGAGCTCCGCGCCGACCAGCTGCGCCACCGCGATCGGCCCCGGCGTGGGCGGCACGAACGCGTGCGTCACCGCGAGCCCCGCCAAGAGCGGGATGCCGTAGTGGAGCAGCGACTTCTTGGTTTCGCGCGCGAGCGCATAGACCAGCGGCACGAGGATGATGAAGCCGACGTCGAAGAAGATCGGGATCGCGACCAGAAACCCCGCCAGCGCCATGGCCCAGCTCGCACGCTCCCTGCCGAACACGCGCAACAGCGTCAGCGTGAGCCGCTCAGCGCCGCCCGAGACCTCCAGCAGCTGCCCGAACATCGCGCCCAGGCCCACCACGACCGCGATGAACCCGAGCGTTCCGCCCATGCCCTTCTCGATGCAGGCCATCACCGTCTCGACCGGCATCCCCGCCGCCAGCGCCGTGGCCATGCTGACCAAGATCAGCGAGACGAACGGCTGCTGCTTCAACCGGATGATCAAGTAGAGCAGCACCGCGACGGCGGCGGATACGACGAGGGCGAGGTAGATGGGGGAGTGGAGCATGGGGATGTCTATTTCACATCGAACCCGAAATACCGCACCGCGTTGCGGCAGCAGATGTCCCTGACGATCTCGCCGGTCCAGGCGATGTCGTTCGGGATCTTGCCCTCCGTGATGTCGGTGCCCAGCAGGTTGCAGAGGATGCGGCGGAAGTACTCGTGCCGCGTGTAGCTCAGGAACGAACGGCTGTCCGTGAGCATGCCGACGAAACGGCTGAGCAGCCCGAGCTGCGAGAGCGCCTCCAGCTGGCGCAGCATGCCGTCCTTCTGGTCGTTGAACCACCAGCCGCTGCCGAACTGCATGCGTCCGGCTTCGGGGCCGCGCTGGAAGTTGCCCAGCATGGTGCCGATCATTTCGTTGTCGCGCGGATTGAGCGTGTAGATCACGACGCGCGGCAGAGCGTCGGCCTGCTCCAGGCGGTCGAAGAGGCGCGACATCGGCCACGCCGCGTTCCAGTCGCCGATGCTGTCGAACCCGGTGTCGGGGCCGAGCTTCTGGAACATTTTGGTGTTGTTGTTGCGCATCGCGCCGTAGTGGATCTGCGCGCTCCAGTCGCTTCGGGCATCCATCGCCAGCCCCTCGAAAAGGAACGCAGAACGGAATGCGGCGACCTCGGCGACCGTCACGCCACCGCCCTGCCGCACGCGTGTAAAGAGTTCGCGGATCGCGGAGTCGGAGTAGGTTTCGGCATAGACCGTATCCAGCCCGTAGTCGGACAGGCGGCAGCCGTTTTGAGCAAAGAAATCGTGGCGCTTCTGCAGCGCGCAGAGCAGGTCGTCCCACGTCTTGACCGTCATGCCCGCCGCCGCGGCGAGCCGGTCGAGCCAGCCGTTCCAGAACGCGGGCCGGTCGATGGCCATCGCCTTGTCCGGGCGCCACGTGGGCAGCACCTGCGTGGCGAAGCCCGAGGCCTTGATTGCGGCATGGTGCTCCAGCGTGTCGCACGGGTCGTCGGTGGTGCAGACCAGCTTGACGTTGCTGCGCGTCATGAAACCGCACGCGCTGAAGCCAGGCTGCGCGAGCTTTTCGGCGGTCACGCTCCAGATCTTGTCGGCCGTGGCGGGCGAGAGCAAGTCGGTGATGTCAAAGTAGCGCGCGAGTTCGAGTTGGGACCAGTCGTACATCGGGTTGCGCAGCAGGTACGGCATGGTCTCGGCGAACTTCTGGAATTTCTCGCGGTCCGGCGCGTCGCCGGTGATGAGACGCTCGTCGATGCCGTTGGAGCGCATCGCGCGCCACTTGTAGTGGTCGCCGCCCA
>CAZOIS010000490.1:0-1870 GCA_964579865.1 uncultured Lentisphaeraceae bacterium
TTGAGCACCGAGAGCACGACCGCGTCGCGGCCGTTGAAGCCCGCCGAACCGCGCCGCGGCGCGCCGCCGAGCGCCACGTCCGCCACCTGCCCCAGCCGCACCGTCTGGCCGTCCCGCGTCGGCACCGCCACGCGCCGCAGCTCGTCCACCGAGTCGACGCGCGCCGTCTGCCGCAGCGGGATCTCCTGGCCCTTCACATGGGGCAGATAGCCCGCGCCCGCCATCGTGTGCGAAGCGCGTGCGGCATCCATCACGTCGTTGAGCGTCACGCCGAAGCCGGCCAGCCGCTCCTGCGACACGTTCACCTGAAACTCCGGCAGCCGCCCGCCCATCACCACGACCTGCCCGATGCCGGGAATGGCCATGAGCCGGTTGCGCAAGTCGTATTCGGCGAGCTGCCGCAGCTCCAGCGGCGAGACCGCGCCGCGGGCGACGGCCTGCTCGTCCGCCGTCACCGCCAGCAGCATGATCTCGCCCGTCACGGACACGACCGGCGTGATCTCCGGCTCCGAGCCCTCGGGCAGTGCGGCGCGGACCGACGACAGCCTCTCCGCCACGCTCAGCCGCGCGCGGAACAGGTCCGTGTCCCAGTCGAAGTCCACCCAGACGAACGACAGGCCGCCGCCCGACGACGAGCGCACCGCCTTGACCCCCGGCAAGCCGTTCATCGCGGACTCCACCGGGATCGTGATGAACTGCTCGACCTCCTCGGCCGTCAGACCGCCCGCCTCGGTCTGCACCACCACCCGCGGGACTTTGAGCTCGGGAAACACATCGACCGGCAGCCGGCGGCCGATCGCCGCGGCCGCCACGATGGACACGGCCGTCACGACCAGAACCAGCCATGGATTGCACAAACAGAAATCAATGATTCTTTTCAGCATAGCGTATCATCTCCAAAAGGATCTGCGCCCAGCGGCCCGCGACTCGCGGGCCCACGCGGCTCTCAATGCTTGCCTTCGTGGAACTGGCCGTCGGCATGGAAGTGCCCCGCCGTTTTCTTCGGCGCGCTCGCAGACGGCGCCGCCAGCTTGAGCTCATACGCGCCGTCCAGCACCACGGTCGCGCCGGCCTCGAGGCCCTGCACTTCGACCCAGTCGCCGTCGTTCGCGCCCGTCACCACCTCGCGCTTGAGGAACCGGTCCGCGTCGTGGGCGTCGCGCACAAACACGACGCTCTTGAGCCCGTCCGCCACCACGCAGGCCTGCGGCAGCGCGAGGCTCTCGGGCTGGCCCTCCTCCACAATCACGCTCAGCACGCCCGCCCGTCCGGGAAGCGCCCAGGCGGGCAGCCCCTGCGGCAGCAGATAGAGCGACTGAATGCGCGCGGAGGCATCGGCCGCCAGGCCCAGCTCGACCTGGCCGCGCACCGCCTCGGCCGGCGCTCGGCCCAGGGGCTCCACGAAGCCGTTGAGCCCCGTGCGCACCCGCGACAGCTCCGACGACACGCCGTCGGCGCGGAACCAAAGGCCGTCGGCGCGCGCCACGCACACCACCTCCGCGCCCGTCTCCGCCCACGCGCCGTTCTCGACCGACACCCGCTCGACCACGCCCGCCTCGCGGGCCGCAAAGACGAGCACCCCCTCCGCCTCGCGACACAGCGCCCGCACGGCTCGCAGCGCCTCCTCGGCGTTCTGCCGCAGACGCTCCGCCCGCACGGTCTCGGCCTCCTTCACCGCCAGCTGCTGCTCCAGCTCGGCGTTGCGCGTCCCGGCCGCCTTCAACTGGGCGAGCCGACGCCGCAGCGCCTCCGCCTCGGCCTTGGCCAGCGCCACCGCCGCTTCGGCCTCGTTGACCTCGCCCTTCTGGGCGACCCACTCCGGCGAGCGCACCGTGAAGAGCACGTCCCCCGCCTTGACCTGCTGCGGCGG
>CAZOIS010000491.1:0-1854 GCA_964579865.1 uncultured Lentisphaeraceae bacterium
CCGGTGCGAGTGAGCCGCCCCCCTTTCCCCGGCCGCTATCCTGCGGCCGTGGGGGGCGGCGAACGAGGTTTGGGGGTGTTAGTTTCGATCTCACTATGTTGATCGTGGGTCTATTGTAGGAGGTTGTGTCATGTCGCTTTTTGAAAAAGGTGTTTCGGGTAATCCCGCCGGCCGGCCGAAAGGTCTTCTTACGGGTCGCGCCAAGGCTTTGTATGCGCTGGATCAGGTTGTCAGCAAAGAAGAGAATATGGCATTGATCGAGGGGGCGCTGGAGAAGACGCTGCGGGAGAAACCCATGTGGTTTTTCATCAACGTGATCATGCCTCTGCTGCCCAAAGAGACCAAGGGTGTGCTGGAGACCGGCGACCGGGTGATCGAGTGGCAAAGCCTGGTGTCCGTCTCGAAGGATGTCATCCGGGCCAGCGAGGGTTAGGCCGTGCTGTACAGACCGCATCTTGCCCAGGCGAAGATCCACGAAGCCTGCGATGCCCGGTTCCGCACCGTGTGCACCGGCCGCCGCTTCGGCAAAACGCTCTGCATGGCCGCCGAAATCATGGACCGGGGCGGCCGCGTGGAAGGCGGCGACTACGGTTGGGTCGCGCCGACGTACGGCGTGGCGGAGCGCGGCGTCGAGGCCTTCAGGGCCATCGCGCCGGATGACGTGAGGGTGGTAGGCCGCATGCCGACCAGGGTCGAGTTCCAGGGGCTTGTCGGTCCCTGCCGCGTCTTCATGCTCTCCGCCGACAACCCCGACTCCATCCGCGGCTTCGGTTTCCGGGGCATTGTGGTCGACGAGGCGGCAGCCGTCCCGGTGGATGTGTGGAACTACGTGCTCCGCCCGACGCTTGCCCAGACGCTCGGCTGGGGGGTGTTCATCTCCACACCCGCCGGACGAAACTGGTTCTACGACATGTTCACGCGCGGCGTCGAGCGGCAGGAGGGATTCAGGTCGTTCACGTTTCCATCCAATGTGTCGCCCTACTTCCCGGCCAAAGAGTGGGACGAGGCCAGGGCCACCCTGCCCGAAGATGTGTTCCGCCAAGAGTACATGGCGGAGTTTCTGGAAGACAGTGCGGGTGTCTTCAGAGGCATCGATGCCTGCCTCATTGACGCCAGCTCAGAGGTCGGAGGTCAGAGGCCAGAGGACAGAAGGAACGGGACTGTGATTGTGGGGTGCGACATCGCCAAGCACACCGACTGGACGGTGTTGATTGCCATGGACGCAAAGACAGGGTTGTGTCTGGAGATGGAGCGCTTCAATCAGCTCGACTGGCCGCTCCAGAAAGAGCGCATCGCCGGATTTGTGAGGCGGTGGAACGCTCTGCTTGTGATGGACGCGACAGGCGTCGGCGATCCGGTCTTTGACGATTTGCGCCGGGTGCTGCCACACGTCGAAGGGTTCAAGATAACGGCGCAGACCAAGCGCGAGCTTGTGCAGGGGCTCATGGTGGCGGTCGAGCAGCGCCGTGTGATGTGGCCGATGGGAAAGGGAAGAAACGGGATAAGCGAGTCAAGCGCGATAAGCAGTTGCGGAGATTGGGAAGTGCTGACGGCGGAGATGAGAAGGTATGAATACGAGATCGGCCCGACGGGACAGATTAGCTATGCCGCCCCCTCCGGCTATCACGATGACTGCGTCATGGCCCTCGCCCTAGCCGTGTGGGGGTGCCGCACATACGGCGTTGAGCCGGGCAGGATGATGAGGCTGGGTTACGACAGAGGACTGAGGGCTGATGCCGGAGGACGGCGGACGGTGACGCTGGCGTGAACGGTAGAACATGTGCACCACGATCCCGTGACGCTCGCACGCCTCCGAGACCGGCTTCCTGCCGGTCAGGTGCTCCTTCAGGATCG
>CAZOIS010000492.1:0-1846 GCA_964579865.1 uncultured Lentisphaeraceae bacterium
AACAGCTGCCCAAGCCCGAAAACTTTTCGGTGTCGTTTATTTTGAGGCAACGCGGGGGCCGCGGTTTAGAAAAGTTGTCCTTGCGAGAGGAGCGATTCAAGGTTAAATTAATAACCCTGTCATGGTTTGTTTTTGGAAAAAAGTATGATGAATAAGCTGTTTTCGGGCGACTCCCGTCAGGGAGCCTTCTTCCGTCGTATCGACTGGTCCGCGTTCTGGACCGCGACGGTCATTTCCTTTCTGGTCTATTTCTTTACGTTGGGCCCGTCGGTGACGCTGGAAGATTCCGGCGAGCTGGCCGTGGCCGGCGACCATCTGGGGGTGCCGCATCCGCCCGGCTATCCGATTTGGACCATGTGCGCCTACGTGTTCGCGCGCCTGTTCAGCTGGGTAACTTATCAGGGGCAGCCCACGCCGGCGTGGAGCATTTCGCTGATGTCGGGTTTTTTCGCGGCGCTGGCGGCCGGTTTTACCGCAATGCTGATCACGCGTTCGGCATCGGACATGATGCGCGATGCGCATGAGGGCGAAGAGAACTTCGACGAAGGCCAGAGCAATGTTTTGTGCTGGGCCGGCGGCGTGGGCGGCAGTCTCGTGTTCGCCTTCAGCCCGGTGATGTGGTCGCAGGCCACCATCGTCGAGGTGTACACGCTCAACGCCTTTTTCCTGATGTGGATTTTTCTGCTGACCTACCGCTGGATGCGGCGTCCCTCCGATAAGATCCTGTGGCTGACGGCGTTTGTGTTCGGCCTCGGCTTGACGAACTATCAGGTGCTGCTGCTGGCGGCCCTGCCGCTGGTGGTGATGATTTTTCTGCGCGACATCGCGCTGTTCCGCGATTTCATCTTGGTCGGTATTCCGGTGCTGCTGACCGCGCACGTCTTGCAGATCGGTTCCCTGATGCCGGCCAAACCGGGGATGGGGGGGCCGGCCTATCCGAAGTACGATCCGATCTCCACCATCGCGGTGCCTTCGATGACCTTGCTGGTGGCCGGCGCGGCCTTCGTCTTTCTCGCGATCATCGCGGCGTTGATTCTGAACGCCAGCCGTAGCGGGAAGGGCCGTCCGGCATGTTTTGCCGGCTTGTCGAAGTTCAGCGATCAGGGCGCGCTGATCGCGGCCGGCCTCGCGTCCTTCGGCGCATTGCTGATCTTCTTTTCCATGGGTGCGGCGGCGCAAGTCGCGGTCGCGGCGACGGACGCCCCGCTTATGCCGCCTTCGGTGTATACCGGCGTGGCCGGTCTGGTCGTGCTGATCCTGGCCCTCTGCATCGGTGGCGCCTATGCCTACAAAGACAAGCTGAATGACAAGGCGGCGCTCACGTGGTTGATTCCGGCCTGCGCGATGTTGCTGGTCCTTTTTTTCCGTCTCTCGGCCATCAAGGGGGCAACCGCTCCGGGATACATGGGGACGCCGTTCGACTGGTCGCTGCCCTCGGTGGCGCTGGTGGGGGCTCTGGCGGTGCTTTTTCTGCTCGGCGCAACCATTCCGCGCGGGATCTTTTTCGCGCTGCCGGTGGCGGCGGTGCAGCTTGCCGTCTTTGTCCTGTTGCGCAAGGGCGGCATGAACGGCCTGACGCATCCGACCTCCTGGTGGTTCTGGTGGCCTGTGCTCTGGAACTTTGTGGTCATCGGCCTGGCTTGGCTGACGCTGCCGAATGGGCGCACGGTGGCGCTGACGACCCTCTTCGCGGAGTTGGGCGTCTCGTTCTACATCTACATGCCCATCGTCTCCGACCTGCGCAATCCGCCGATGAATTGGGGCTACCCGCGCACGTGGGAGGGCTTCAAGCACGCCATCACGCGCGGCCAATATGAGAAACTCGCGCCGTCCGACGTGTTCACCT
>CAZOIS010000493.1:0-1842 GCA_964579865.1 uncultured Lentisphaeraceae bacterium
TCGTCGCTCTGCCGCAGCAGGTGCCGGCCGCGCAGGCGGCCGTTGGCGATCCGCTGCACCTCCAGCGCCATCAGCTCGTTGTCGGCCGCGCCCGTGAAAGGCGTAAAGCCCAGCTTGTTGTCCTTCGCGCCCGAGTTGCCGTGATAGTCGAGCAGGCAGTAAAGCTCGGGCCGGCCGACAATCTTGCGGTAGACTTGCGCCTCGGGCTCGCTGAAGGGCGCCGCCCCTTTCCAGTCGTAGTCGTTCGGGCCGTACAGGCCGTCTTTGTTGCTGTCCTTGCCCGCGAAGCGCTCCCAGTTGAGGTCGCCCTGCCGGTTGAGGTCGACCCCCTGCGCGTTCTGGCGCCGCATCCGCTCGTAGCCCGACGGATTCAGCAGCGGGACGATCTTGATCTGCACTTTCTCCAGATCGACCGCGTCCCGCATCTTGCCCTCGGCGACGAGCCGGGCGAAGGTCATGAGCCCGTATCCCGGCTCCCACTCGCTGCCGTGCGCCGCCGCATACAGGAAAAAGAGCGGAGCGCCCGGCTTGCCGAGGTTCAGGCTCCACAGCCTGTACGGCTCCGAAGCGGGCCCCTCCTCTTCGACACGAATGACGGCCGGATGCGCCGCGGCCAGCCGCTTCATCTCCTCGACCACGCCGTCGTAGTTCAGCCGCCGCGGATAATATTGGCCGAAGCGCACCGGATTCCCCAGCGCCGCGCTCACGGGCGTGAACGCGTAATACGCGTCCACGCTGCGGCAGTGCGGCTCGCGCAGCGACAGCAGGTCGCAGGCCGTGATCGAGCCCGCCCCCGCCGCCAGCCTCACGAGCCCGGCCTCTCCGCCCGGCGCGACCGCCAGGACTTCCAGGCCGGGGACCGCCAGACCGGGCGGCAGCACGAAGAGCTTCCCGTCCGGCCAACCCGCGCGCGGCATGATCTGCCCGACCCCGAAGCCGGCCGTCGCATCGGAGGCCTTCACGACGCGAAGCCCGGCCGCCATGCGCGCCGCGAGGGATGAGCTTCTGACATCGCCCACCCCGACCGCCGTCGCCTCTGCGCCGCGGATTCGCGCAAACGCGCGCATGTCCATGAACACGCGGCCGCCGCCGCGCGCGAAGGCCTCCAGCGCCGGTCCGAGCGCCGGCGGCACGGATCCCTCGTAGAGCGCCAGCGCGCCCGCAGAGCCGCGCAACGCCGCCGGCTCGGGCGCGGCCCGCTTCAGGCCGTCCCCGAAAAGGGTTCGCGCCCGCAGAAAGACCGCATTCGTTTCGGGCAGGTCGGTCAGCAGCGCGATCGCCGGGCGTGGCTCCTCTTTCTGCGGCGGCCGCTTCACCGTCAGCTCCGCGTCGTCAAACCACACTTTTCCCGCGCCGTCCCGTATTTGCAGATAAGCCATCACGTAGGCGGTCCCGCCCGGCACCTGCGTCCGCACCCGACAGCGGGTCCAGTCGCACACGCCCCGGAGCGGCGCCGAGGTCGGCTGCGAAAGGATTTCGCCCTTGTTCCCGAGGCAGTAAATCTGGGCCATCGCTTCGCCGTTCGGATCCAACTCGGACCTCACCCACGCCGAAAGCTCGACCAGGCTGCCCGGCGCGACGGTGATTGAGCGGTCCTGGCCTTGGCGGAGCCGCGTGTAGGCGGGCGCAAGATTCTCCAGCACGGCCGCACCGCCGCTCCGCCCGCCCGACTCCGCACGAAACGTTTTGCGCTGCGCGTCGTCCGGCGTGCGCCGCTCCCACGCCGGCTCCAGCGCGGACTCGAAGCCCGCGTTCGTCAGCAGGTTCGTGCCGTCTGCTGCAGGCGAGACGCCCGCCGCAAGCAGCGCGAGCGCCCATAGCGCTGTCACCGTATTCACCGTC
>CAZOIS010000494.1:0-1819 GCA_964579865.1 uncultured Lentisphaeraceae bacterium
TCGTAACCAGCTTGGAAGGCTAGCACTCTGCCATTGAGTTACGCCCGCAAAAAAACGTGTGAATCACTTTAGCGTTTTCTCCTGTTCGGGTCAATAGCGCATCGGGGGAATCACCATTTTTTATTTGCGGGACCCGGCGACAGAAAGTCGCGGTGCGACATTCTGGCCGTGCCGCGGGCTGGACTTCCGGCTCGGGAGCGACGGAATCCTGTGCGGCACCAGCTTCGGGGCAGGGGTGGGGCCTGTCGTTTCCGCGGGTTTCGTCCTGTCGCCGCCGGGCGCGCAATTAGGCATGGAAAATGCGCTCAATATGAGGTAACATAAAAAACCAATGTCGAAAACAGGACTTTTTTCTTGAAAGGTGTGCCTTCATGGCCGGTCAGGCGGATGCTTTTGCGGCGCTGATTTTGAAGCGTACGGGCTTTTTCACCGATTTCCAGATTTCCCAGGTGTTGGCTGCAGACCGGTCCGATGGCTTGGGCGTGGTGGGGGCGGTCGTGCGGCTGGGAATCGCCCGCGAGGACGATTTCCTGAAGAAGATGGGGGAGATCCTCGGGTTCGGTTATACCGAGCTGGCGGAGGCCCGTCCCACGGACGAGGCGATCACCAAGCTTCCGGCCCGTGCGGTCTACCAGTACAACGTGCTTCCCTTGGCCGTGGAGAACGGGGTCTTGACGGTCGTGACGTGCGATCCGTTCAACACGGGCATGACCGACGGGCTGCGGCTGGCGGCGGGCTGCCCGGTGCGGGTGACGCTCAGCCCGAGCGAGGAGATCAACAAGGCGATCCAGAAGTATTACGGCGTGGGCGCGGACGCGATCGAGAAGATGATCGAGGACGGGCGCTACGCGGTGGATACGGATCTGGCCTCCATCTCCAAGATCGACGTGAACGAGATCGGGGCCGAGGCGTCGATCGTCAAGTTCGTGAACCAGATCATCTCGGAGGCGGACCGGCAGGGCGCGACGGATATCCACGTGGAGCCGATGGAGGACGAGCTGCGCATCCGGTACCGGATCGACGGCATGCTGCATAAGGTGGACGTCCCCCCGCAGCTCAACCGTCTGAAGGCCGCAATCATTTCCCGCATCAAGGTCATGGCGAACCTGGACATCGCCGAGAAGCGTCTGCCCATGGACGGACGCATCGGGGTGCGCCTGAACAACGACGACATCGATATCCGCGTCTCCACCATGCCGACGGCCTACGGCGAATCCATCTCGCTGCGTCTGTTGCAGAAGGCCGGCAACTTTGTCAAGCTGCAGGATCTGGGCTTCAACGAGCATGATCACGATCAGGTCGTGAAGCTGATCAACCGGCCGAACGGCATTTTCCTCGTGACGGGACCGACGGGGTCGGGCAAGTCCACCACGCTCTACGCGTTCCTGCACGAGATCAACAAGATGCAGGTGCGCATCCTGACGGCCGAGGACCCGATCGAATACGAGATGCCCGGCATCAACCAGGTGCTGGTGCGGCAGGACATCGGGCTCACGTTCGCGCGTGCGCTGCGCGCCTTTCTGCGTCAGGACCCCGACATCATCATGGTGGGCGAAATCCGCGACGGCGAGACGGCGGAGATCGCGATCAACGCCTCGCTGACCGGCCACCTGGTGTTCAGCACGCTGCACACCAACGACGCGGGGGGCGCGTTCGCGCGCCTGATCGATATGGGCGCCGAGCCGTTCCTGGTGGCGTCGGCGGTCGCGGGCGTGATGGCCCAGCGCCTGGTGCGCCGGCTCTGCCCGAAGTGCAAGCGCGAGGTCCCGCTGGACATGAAATGGTACGATCTGCCGTATCCGCCCGCGCGGCAGACGGT
>CAZOIS010000495.1:0-1817 GCA_964579865.1 uncultured Lentisphaeraceae bacterium
CGTGGCCGTTTTCAAAACTTCAAGTGTTGCACTGGCCGGTCGCGCGCGCGGCCGATTATTACCATCATAAACATGGCAGTGCCCTTTTTGCTTGGCAGGCTCAATCCTGATTTCATTGGGATGCTCGATCAGGCACAACGCATAAAAATTCCCTGAGTTCAGTTTCCCAATCTTTTCATATCGCTCATATAACCAATGCTCGCCGTTGTAAACGAAATCCCAGAACTCAATAACAGTCGGATTGCCCTGTCCGTTCATCATTTTGTCATCGCATGTCGCGAGTACTTTTCGGCCTTCAGTTTCAACACCTGTCAATTTCATTGGCTTGGAATAAATCCATCCGTCATCCGGCCCCAGATAAAATCCCATAACAATGTCCATTTCCGGTGCGAAAGGCACATGGCATTCCGACGGGCGACACCGGACAACCCTTCGTTCATTTGGTGCAAGCGATGTCCATTCATCCGAATCAAACGCCATCTCTTTGTATTGCAATTCCGCGCTGCGCTCATACATTCTGCGCAATTCCTTTTTGGCCGGCAGAATCATGATCTGACTGTCAACGAGGAGTCCGTCACTTTTCACCAGTCTGACATCGTTCGCCCCCGTGTTGCGAAGCTCAACAGAAAAGAAAACGCTTTCGTTGGTGGTGACCCATGTTTTCAGAAAATGCGTTTCCAGTTCAACTGACCCTTTCGCCAACAATGTCGCGCAAGGCAACAAAAAAAAGGTTAACCCGGCAATCCAATTCTTCATGGCGCAATCGACCTCCTTCCTTTTACATCAATCCCCTGCAATTCCGACGGCGAAAAACGGATTTGGCTCAGCGGGCAGAATTTCTGCATGATCGTTCCTGTCCCCGTATAATCATCGTCCAAACCAAGCAGATGCGCGCTCTCGTGGGCCATAATGAAAAGTTGCGGCCCTCGGTAAAGTCCGGTTTCTTTAAACAATTGCGCATATTTTTGCGGGTTTTCTTCGCTTAAACGCAAATCGTTATACACCCACGCACCGGCATTGGTGATGACGGCGAGCTGGCTTGCCCCCGGAAGCCGTTTCTGAATGGTGATGTTCCCCGTGTGCCTGTACAGGCTGGCGCAATATTCGCCGTTGGTGTAGGTGTGCGGTTCGGTCGGCATGGTGAACGGCGTCATGCTCCAGTAGAGGTGGATACCCGCGCCGCGCAGCCTGTCGCTGTAGAAATTGGAGAAGTCTTTCATCACCGCGTAAAGGTCTATGTTTGCAACAAGGTTGGGGTTGACGCCTTCCCCCGTCCCGCGGTCGGCCATGTAGTCGTCCATGACGCAGAGCTGCACCAGCACCTCCTTGATGACGGGGGTCAGCCGGATGTGCCCGCCGTTGTACGTCCCCGGCCCTCCGTCAAACAGGAAGCCCCGGTATTCCTCCATGAGCGTGATCCCGTCGCCCCCCGTGGCGTGGGAAAGGTTGACAGGGTCGCGGACCGTGCCGATAGCGGCGTATTCGTTGTCGCCGTCCGGCGGGCCGAAGAGGTTCTGCCCTTGCGCGTGCCCGGCGCATACAAACACCGAAAACTGCACACATGCCAAGAATCCAAGGATTTGGCTCGCACTTCCACGTGGACCCGTCGTCACGGTTCTCATCGGCGCTTTCCTCCGTTTACGAGTCGAGCAGCCTGCGCTCGTGCCTTGAATTCGTTGTTAAGGTACGCCTTCCCAGCCCCTCTTGTCAAACCCCGGTCCGCTCGTAATCGGCTAGTGACAGAGGTAGTGGCAGGTTTGGTGCGAGGGGAATCGGAAGAATGGCATAGCCGGACGCCGGCCTCACGGACTGCGGGT
>CAZOIS010000496.1:0-1812 GCA_964579865.1 uncultured Lentisphaeraceae bacterium
CTGCGCGACCTGTTCCTGCACAGCGACCGCATCGTTTTTCTCGTCGGCACCGGCGTCAACCCCGCGCACCACGACCCGACCCTACCCGTCGAGCTCGAGATCCGCCGCACCTTGGTCCGGCGCCTCAAGCGCCTGCTCGAAGAGCACTACTTCAAACAGGTCATGATCCGCTTTTACTAGGAGTACACCCATGATCCACCTTCAAATCTGCCAAGGCACCACCTGCTACGTGATGGGCGCGGCCCAGCTCGCCGCGCTGGCCACAACCCTGCCCGACGACCTGCGCGGCCGCGTGCGCGTCACCGGCTGCCGCTGCCTGGGTCTCTGCCGCGACGGCGCCTTCGGCGGCGCCCCCTACGTCACCATCGACGGCGAAGTGCTCTCCCGCGCCACGACCGACTCCGTCCTCGCCGCGCTGCGCGCCCGCCCCTCGTGACACCCGCCATCCACACTTCATGAAGTGTGGATGAACGCCGGCCCTCGGTTTTTTTGCGCCCTCAGGAACGCACCCTCTATTGCCATGAAACTGAACAATGAATCCGACCGCGTCAAACGCGAAGTCCTGATCCGGGTGGCCCGCGCCCTGCTCGCAGGCGCCCCCGAAGCCCTCGACCGCATCCCGCTCGACATGCGGCCCAAAGGCAAGCCCTTCTCGCGCTGCTGCGTCTACAAGGACCGCGCGGCCCTGCGCTACCGCGTGATGGCGGCGCTCGGCTTCCGCGTGGAGGACGAGTCCGACGAGCTCAAGCCGCTCGCCGCCTACGCCGCTGAGATCCCCTCCCGCGCCCACAACCCGGAGCCCTTCATCTCGATTCTCGCCGAAGGCTGTTCCGCCTGCCTCGAAAGCCAGACCACCGTGACCAACCTGTGCCGCAGCTGCCTCGCCCGCCCCTGCGTCGGCAACTGCCCCAAGCAGGCGGTCCACATCAAGAACGGACGCGCCGAAATCGACCGCGACAAGTGCGTGAACTGCGGCCTCTGCGCCAAGGCCTGCTCGTTCCACGCCATCGTCCAGGTCCCGCTCGCCTGCGCCGACGCCTGCCCCGTCGACGCGGTCGGCAAGTCCGACGACGGCCGGGTCGTCATCGACCACGCGCGGTGCATCCGCTGCGGCCGCTGCCAGAAGGCGTGCCCGTTCGGCGCGATCATGGCGTGCAGCCAGCTGGCCGACGTGATCCTCAAACTCCAGGCGGGGCGCACGGTCATCGCCCTCCCGGCCCCCGCCCTGGCGGGCATCTTCCCCAACGACCGCGCCCAGCTTTACGGCGCGCTGCGGGCCCTCGGCTTCGCGGCCGTCTACGACGTCGCCGCCGGCGCAGACGAGACCGCCCGCCGCGAAGCCGCCGAGCTGACCGAGCGGCTCGCGGCCGGCGACGCCTTCATGACCACCTCCTGCTGCCCCGCCTGGACCGAAACCGTCAAGCGGCTGCTCCCGGAGCTCGCCCGCTTCGTCTCGCACACCCCCTCGCCCATGCGCCTCGCCGCCGCCCAGGCGCGGGCCGACCACCCCGAGGCCGTCCTGGTCTTCATCGGCCCCTGCGCGGCCAAGCGCACGGAGGCCACCGCGGCCGGCGACCCCGACCACGTGCTGACCGCCGAAGAGCTCGGGGCCCTGTTGGTGGCGGCCGACCTCGACGTGGACAGCTGCGCGCCGGCCGCAGCCGTGCGCGCGGGATCGCGTGCCGGCCTGCGCTTCGCGGTCAGCGGCGGCGTCGCGGCCGCCGTGGCCGGGCGCTTCGACCCGGGCGAAGCCCCCAAGCCCTACGTCATCAACGGGCTCTCGCCCAAGATGATCCGGCTGCTGGCGACCTT
>CAZOIS010000497.1:0-1807 GCA_964579865.1 uncultured Lentisphaeraceae bacterium
GCCATCGACACTTTTTTATCGCTCATTCTTTTGCTCCGGAAAAAGGGGATAGAATACGCCATTCCGCCCCTCTGTTGCAATCCGTAACCGCTCAGCGGACATCGCGCGGCTTCAGCACGATGAGGCCTTTCGTCATCGCCCACGCCTGATCTTGCGGCAACCGTTTCATCGCGTGGCTCGGCCCCCATGAGTCCGAATACAGGATCTCTTTGGTTTTTTCGTTGTACCCGATGATCAGCCGAACGTGGCCGAACGCGCCCTCTTGCCCCAGCGGCGGCTCTTCGGGATACATGCCCACCAGGCAAGACCACAGCAGCGGCACGCCCTGATCGGCGTACAGCTTGATGTTCTTGGCGAACTGGCCCATGCCCTGTTTCTGAGCACTCCGCGCGCTCAGCAGAATTTCGGGATCCATCGCCTTCCAGATTTCCTGAAGGTCGACCATGTGGTCGGTCGTATAATCCTTCCAGTCGATCCCCGCCACCTTTTTCTTCTTGGCGGCCGCGTTGTACTGTTCGATCAACTTGGCGTGTTCGCTCTTCTCGAAACTCCCGTCCGATTCCGACGAGATCAGCTCTTTCTTGTCCAGCTGGAACTGGCGTCCGATTTTGGAGACCGCCTTCGTCATGCCGTCCAGCGTCGTGCCGCCCTCGGCCGCCGTATCCGCGAGCTGGGCAATCTGATGCTGGTCGACTTCCAGCCCATAGTAGCGCAGCACGCGCTCGGAGGCCGCGGCCGCGCAATACCCCTTCTGGCCCTGATCGACCATCGGCACGTTATCGACCCACACGTCGCCGGCGGGGTTGCGCGTCACGTTCTCCTTCACCGTCCGCGCGTTTTTCGGGCGCGAGGCGGCCATACCGCCGGTCAAGGCGGTCATGCCGCGGTTGCCCGACTTGAGTGGCACCAGCAGCACCTTGATGAACTCGGCGCTGTAGTCCACGCTCTTCCCGCCCGACCGGTGCGGCTCGACATACGCCCACTCCATTTGGACGCCGGGCGATTTCTTAGTCCACTGGTGGCGACGGACGAAGTAGTTCGCCCGATCGTTCGAGGGCTTGCCCGTCATGCCCGGATCCTGAGCGAACTCGACGATCTTGGCCTTGGCCGCTTCCGCGAGCGCCTCAAAGGCTTCCCGGTCCTTCGCCCCCGCATCGCCTTTGTTGTACAGCGAAAGCTCAACCCGCCGCACCGCGCCCGGGTCGAAGTACACGCGCGCCTCAAAAACTTCCAGCCCCTGAAAACGCAGAAGCGACTTCTGGTTCGACATGGCCGTCTGTTTCCCGTCCACAAAGCGGAACCCGAGGCTTTGGAACTCGCCCATGAAGGCCTCCGCGCTCAGGGCCCACTTCGCAGGGTCCTGGAAACACGCGCCCAAGTCCGCCCCGTCCTGCTGCGCCATGGCCCGCGTCAGGGCCCATGCCGACAACAGCCCCGCCGACACAGGCCTGAGCCAACGGCCATACCCAAACCTGCTCATGCCGCCTCCCCTTTCCGGTTTTTCCCGGCTCACATCAGGCCCGCCACCGTCGCGCCGATCACCGGCGACTCGTCGACGCGGATCAGCTCATACGCGAGGCCGCGGGGCGCGAGCAGCGCTTTCAGCTCCTGCTGCACCAGATTGCGGAACTGCGCCGTCCGCGTGCGATGGTACGTGGAGCCGTCCACGTTGACGCACACCGGGCGGTCCGGGTTCTTGCCCTCGCCGGTCTTGAGGATCGCCGAGGCGATGTTCACCGCCGTGAGCACGGCGGCGCGCTCGTAGACCGGGGTGCAGAGCTGGACGACCGCGGCCCGGTCGGCCTCG
>CAZOIS010000498.1:0-1806 GCA_964579865.1 uncultured Lentisphaeraceae bacterium
TGCCCTAAGTCGGGGGGCTGGTAATATAGTGGAGTAATGTAGAATGTGTTTTGATCTAAAGTAAAAACCTAAAGGTTTGCCAAATGAATCGGTTGAACGGAGTAGGTCGCGGATGGAACCGTTGGCTTGTCGCTTTTTTCGCACTGGCTGCAGGAGTGACCGTCGCCGCGGATCAGGTCTGGAAAGACGGGAGCGCAGATAAGATTTGGAGTACCGATGCCCTGAACTGGGACGAGGGTGCGCCATGGGTGAACGGCAACAGTGCCGTGTTCTCGGGCAAGGGCGGTCTGGCGCTTGGCGAGACGGTCGATGTTTCGAACGCGGTGACGGTGGCCGACATCACCTTTCAGACGAACGGCTACGTGATCGCCGACGCGGACGGGAACGGAACGCTGACGCTGTCGGACACGCCGGGCGTGCCAAGCGTGTTGACCGTGGTCAACGCGGCGGACAGCGCGATCGTGAGCGAGGTGATGGCGGGCACCAATGGCTTCACCAAGGCCGGCAATGGCCTGCTGCAGATCAAGGGCGCCAACACCTACAGCGGGGTGACCACGGTGGCTGCGGGCACGCTGCGGCTGAACGCCAACACGGCCGCCGCGCTGGGCGCCGCGGGCACCGGCAACCACACCGTCGTGGAAAACGGCGCGACCTTGGACATCTGCTCCGCCTACTCGGGCAACGTGAACGAGGATGTCACGATCATCGGTTCGGGAGTGGGCGGTGCCGGCGCATTTGTCAATAACGGCCCGACGGCTTATTACAACTGCGGCTACCGGAATCTGACGCTGGCCGGCGACGCCACGATCGGCGGGAGTCAGCGGTTCGATATGGCGGGGACCGGGACATACTTCGGGAACGGCTACACGCTGACCAAAACGGGATCCTGCGAGATCGCCATCAGCCGCGCCGTCAACAATAGCCCGATCGTGATCACAGCTGGGCAGTACACCATGCAGCACGGGAGTTCGCTTGGCGGAGCGGATTATCCGACGACTGTGAACGGCGGTTATCTGAACGGCTGGCCGAGCCTGACGGTGACCGAGCGGATCTTCTTCAACGGTGGCGGAATGAAGCAAAGCTCGGCTTCCAACACCTTGACGGTGGCCGGGCACGTGACGCTGAACGGCAGGGCGGAAGTGACGACAGGATCGGGATACGCCATGGTCAACCTGTCGGGCGTCTTTGATGGCACGGGCGGCCTGCGCCGTACCGCAAGCGGGTATGTCTACATGACGGGGAACGCCAATTCCTATTCGGGGCCAACGGTCGTCGATAACGGCAGCACCCTGTACGTCGGACGGATTGGCGGGTACACGGGAATGCTCGGCGTGGGCGATGTGACAAACAACGGAACGCTCTATTTTGACCGCGGCGGTGCGATGGTCTGTTCAAACGGCTTCTTCGGCGCCGGCACGACGGCGATCCGCTACGGGTGCGACATGACGGTCTGCGGCAGTTTCTCCTCCAACTATACATGGCACGTGGCGCACGGCTCGCTTACGCTGACGAACGGCGCGGAGTTTTGTGTGTACAACGAACTGACGATCGCGAACCGCGAAAATGTGAACTATGGGAGTTGGGATTCCGCCACTACGCACGCGATCAGGTTGACCAACGTCGTCGCGGCCGTGAACGTGACCGATGGTTGCGAGCTGCGCGTCAAATCCATGACCTTCGGCAACGGCGGCGACTTGTCGGGCGGCACCATGACCGGCATCCTGAACCAGGTCGGCGGCGTGGTGCGCACGACCGGATCGTCGGCCGAGGGCAACGGCGTCCGTCTCGGCCACTATCCCCAGACCC
>CAZOIS010000499.1:0-1798 GCA_964579865.1 uncultured Lentisphaeraceae bacterium
GCTTCCTCTTCCCTTCGCATCAGTATGCCACTCCCCCGTGGCTAACCGAATACCTTTTTGGACGTGACGGCTGACGGCGCTTGCGATAAGCTCACGATACATGGGGATGTCGATGTGTCCGGCTTGGCCATGCATGGGGTGGATGTGGCGCGGCTTAACCGGAAAAAGCGCTACGCGGTCGCCGCGTTATCCGGCCCGACGGCGGGCATGTTCGGCGTGTCCAACCTGACGGATGAGCACTGGCGCTTACAGGTGTCCGAGGATGGAACGCTGTGGCTCTATTTTTCCGACGGAATGGTTCTCACACTGAAATGAAAGTCAGAAGGGCGCACGGGCTGCACCTTTTGAGCACCTGCTACCCAAGGAGTACACGCATGGATACGAACGGGATGAAAGTGGTCAAGAAAAGCACGCGCCGCGCGTTTCTGAAGGAGGCTGCGGCCGGCGTTGCGCTGGGTCCGCGGATCGTGCGCGCGCAGACGCTGGGCGTGAATGCGCCGTCCAAGCGGATCACCCTGGGCATCATCGGCTGCGGCAACCAGGCCGAGCAGGATCTTAAACAGTGGCTGCCGATGGCGGATGTGCAGGTCGTGGCGGTGTGCGACGTGAACCGGGCCAGCCACGGCTACAAGAATGACAAACAGTTTCTCGGCCGCGAACCGGTGCGCGACATGGTGCAGAAGGCCTACGCAGAACGCGCGGCCTCCGGCGCGTTCAAGGGATGCGCCGCCTATACCGATTTCCGCGAGCTGCTGGCGCGCACCGACATCGATGCCGTTGCCGTCATCACGCCGGACCACTGGCATGCCATCCAGACGATCCAGGCCGCGGCGGCGGGCAAAGACATCTATTGCCAGAAGCCGCTGGGGCTGACGGTGCGCGACGGACAGGAGATGCTGAAGGCTGTGCGCGCTCACAAGCGCGTGCTGCAAACCGGCAGCCAGTGGCGCTCGACCGCCTTCCTCGCGGGCTTCCGCAAGGCCGTGCGCGAGGGCGTGGTCGGCACACCGCGCCGTGTGGTCACCTATGTCGCGGAAAACAACTTTAAGGGGCCCGGCCCCGGCTGGCAGCCGATGCCGGTGCCGGAAGGGTTCGAGTACGACATGTGGCTGGGCCCCGCGCCCAAGGCCCCGTACCACAAGGATCGCTGCCTCTACCGCTTCCGCTTTGTGAGCGATTATTCCGGCGGACAGACCACCAATTTCGGACACCACGCGATCGGCCTAACCATGTGGGTGCTGGGGCTGGATGAGACCGGGCCCGATGAAGTGTGGAACATGGGGGCCGAGTGGCCGCTCAAGGGCGACCTTTTCGACACGGCCACCAAAGTCCATTTCGGCTGTCGCTACGCGGGCGGGCTCGAACTGGAGTGCGTGACATCGCCCAAATCGTTCGGCGTGCGGATCGAAGGCGACAAAGGATGGATCGAGACCAACGGGCGCAAGACCGAGGCCTCCTCGCCGGAAATCGCCAGTGCGGTGCCCGGCACCGGCTCCTACGGCGAGTTCGTCAATCACTACCGCAATTTCATCGAGTGCGTCAAATCGCGCGGCACGCCGGTGGAGTCGGTCGAGATTGGCCACCGCGTTTCAACGGTCTGCCACCTCGGGAACATCGCGATGAAACTGGACCGCAAGCTCCGCTGGGATTCTCAGGCCGAGACCTTCCCCGGCGACGGCGAGGCGGCCGGCCTCCTAGCGCAGCCGCACCGCGCGCCGTGGGCGTACAACGCATGAGAACACGGGGTATTCGGTTAGCCACGGGGGAGTGGCATACTGATGCGAGGGGAAGAGGAAGA
>CAZOIS010000500.1:0-1766 GCA_964579865.1 uncultured Lentisphaeraceae bacterium
ACCGGAGCGCGCCCTCCTTGAACCGCTTGAGCGTTTCGGCGCGCTCGCTCTGCGGTGTGTCGCCGCAGACGAATCCGCACGTCAGCCCCGCCTCGCCCAGCACGCGCCGTACATGCAGCGCGTGCTGCACGCCGGCCGCGAAAATCAACACCGAGTGCCGGTCGCGCGCGTGCTCGGCGATCTCGCCGCAGGCCGACCGCACCAACTCATCATCGTCCATCAGGCTCTCGATCTCGCCCGCGATGAACTCGCCGCCCCTCAGGTGCAGCCCCGTCGTGTCGGCCTTGCGCCGCCCCGCCTTGGTCTTGAGCGGACACAGGTAGCCTTGCGCCATCAGTTCGCGCACACCGACCTCGTAGCAGACGTGGTTGAGCAGGCTGTCCGGCCCGCAGATCATGCCCGTGCTCATGCGGTAGGGGGTGGCCGTCAGCCCCACCAGCCGCACATTGGGGTTCACTGCACGGGCCTCGGCCAGAAACGTGCGGTACATGCCCTCGCCCTCAGGCGGCAGCATGTGCGCCTCGTCAATCAGGATCAGGTCGAAGCGGTCCAGTTCCGCCGCACGCCGGAAAACGCTTTGGATGCCCGCCACGATGATCGGGTGATCCGTGTCGCGGCTCTTGAGTCCCGCCGAATAGACCCCGATCCGGTTCCACAGATCCGGGGCCATCGCGTGCAGCTTCTCGACCGACTGTTCGAGCAGTTCCTTGACGTGCGCCAGGATCATCACGCGCCCGTTCCATTGCTGGACGGCGTCGCGGCAGATCGTCGCCATCACCGGCGTCTTGCCGCCCGCCGTCGGGATCACCACGCAAGGGTGGTCATCCCGACGGCGCAGGTGATCGTAGACGGCGGCAACCGCCTCTTTCTGGTAGGGTCTCAGTTCCATCAACTGTCCACCTTGAGCGTTCTTGTCCACTCCCAACTAATGCACTAATGAACTAGCGCACTTCCCTCAGGTGTATCCACCCGTTCCGAGCGTCGCGTGTCGCGTGTCGAGCGTCGAATGTTCTATTCCCGCTTGACTCGCATGCCCGGCTTATCGCGCTTAACGCGCTTTCCCCTCCGACCTCTGTCCTCTGACCTCCGTCCTCCTTCTCACCGCCGCCACGGCGGCGTGTTGTCCGTCACCGGCGCGGACTGCGCCTGCCCGGCGGCCGTCTTCCGCTCGTAGCCCTTGATCTCGTTCGTCAGTTCGCCCGAGTCCTCGCGCTTGCGCAGCTTCACCGCGATCACCAGCGGGAGGTTGTGCAGCTCCACGCTGTCACGCGGCTGCATCACGCCCACCGCGTGGCAGATGGCGGACAGTTCCGACTGCGCGATCTTCACCGCCGTGGCGTTCGGGTTGTTCAGGTTGAGCCGAGCCCACAGCACACGGTTCTTGTAAGGTCCGTCGGTGATCGTGAACGTGAGCTGCAGGTAACTGCCGCTGCCGTTCTTGGTGGGCTTCATCTCGCTTTCGGTGATCGCCGCCGGGTATTTCCCGGCCGGGATCGGTTCGAAGTTGCCGGTCGGCTCGACTTCGTTGGCGTTGAATCCGTTAAGGTTTGCCATGATCTTTACTCCTTGTTGTTGGTTTCAGTTCCCCGCGCCGGGACCGTCCCGGACGCGGAAATCGGTTTCGCCTGCGCAGCTTCGGCGGGCAGGCCTGCGGCCAGCGCCTGCATCAGCGCGGGCCACGAAAGGGGCAGTTCGGCGGGCAGGCCGTAGCGGTTCTTCGCCACGCAGGCCGGGCTGCCGACCGTGCGCAGGATGCGCTCGCCGCC
>CAZOIS010000501.1:0-1765 GCA_964579865.1 uncultured Lentisphaeraceae bacterium
ACCTCGTCGCCGAGGTGGTTGATGACTTTGACGGCGATGCGGCCGGAAAGGGGTTTGGAGAAGGAACGCGAGGTGTCGCTGTTGAGGGTGGCCCAGGCGTCTTCGTTGATCTCGGCTTTGAGGGTGGTCTTGAGGGCGCTGACCGTCGGCATCAAGCTCCCAATGCCGGTGCGGATATTTGTTCGGCGAAATCAGAATCGGATGTTCAAAAAACGGATTAGGCATGTTCAGTTCCAGTTCTCCTTCAGATTCGTCCGGGGCACCCCGCGACTTCCCCCAAAGGCGACAAACATCAATTGAACCGTATTCGCCAACACCAGATGACACACATACCTAAGCAAGGCGAACCACGGTAATCATGTTTGGATACCTTACCACCGCAGAGGGGTGGATGCCAGTGCAAAAGGGCCAGAAAAGGATTGTTGGGGATGCTTGGCCCCTATCCGACGGCAACAAGCGGCGCAGCGCGGACTTCCTCAACGGCCCGGCTTCGTGTCGCTTGATGGCGCCGTCTGCGGCGTACCGCGGGTGGCTTTCCCGTGCAGGACGCCTTTCTCGTCGAACCAAAGCGGGTCGATGCACAGGAACCTGTTCCAGCCCCTCTTCTCATCCCGCTGCTGATGGTAGACGTGCCAGAGCGCACCCTTGGCGTCCGTGACGACGCAGCCGTGGCCGGGCCCGAAGACGCCGCCGCCGCGGCTGACGATCGGATTACCCGGATACTTCACGAAAGGCCCGAGCGGCGATCGGGACGTGGCGTAGCCGACGCCGTAGTTGGGCGAGTCCGCGCCGGTTCCGGAGTAGAGCAGGTAGTACGTGCCCCCGCGCGTGAGCATGAACGGTCCCTCGGTGACGTGCCCGCTTTTCTTCTCCCATGGCTCCGTGGGCCGCAGAACCTCAACGGGATCGCCCTCCTTTTCCAAGGGCGTGCGCATCTTCTGCACGGTGATACGGAAACCCGGAAACTGAACGTAGTACAGGTACAGCCTGCCGTCACCATCTCGGAAGAGGTGCGCGTCAATGGCGTTGTCCACCAGCTTCGCCCGATCATCAAACGGCCCTTCGGGGCCTTTCGCCACAGCGACCCCGATCCGCTTTTGCACAGTGTAGTACAGATAATAAAGACCGTCATCGGGATCAGCATAGATGTCCGGCGCCCAGACGCCCTTCTCGCCGGGCTCGAAGACACGCCCCTTCTTTGTCCAGCGCACGAGATCCGGGGACGTGTAGACGTGGTAGCTGACGTTGTCGCCGGTGCAGTACAGGTAATAGGTGCCGCTGCTGAAAATCACATGGGGGTCCGCAGGCCCGATCTCGCCAATGACGGGGTTCGTGTACGTGGCCGCCCTGGCCCGAACACATGCGAAAACCACGAGGCGCAGGATGCGGCAAACACGGTTTAACGTAGCCACTCTCATAAGGTCAATCCCCCGTCTGTACAGTTTTGGTCTCACGCATGAACAAGGCCACGCCACAGGCGCGCAGGCTGGCAACGGGTTCGCGGGTGGCGCGAACTTTCACCCTTTGCGATGGATTCCGTGATGTCAGTGCTGAGATTCATCGTTTTTCCCGTGAGGCCGACATGAAGCTTGTTGCTAACTGTACGGCTGCGAAGATGTTGCGTCAAGCCTCGCGCCCACCCGCCAGGGTCAGGACAAAAACGCAAAACCACCCTGTCAACCTGCGCCGCCGGGCCGGCACGTTCACTGGTACGTTTGCCCCCCGTGCCTCAGCCAGCCCGACGGGTGCGGCCCCGAAGCGGTCC
>CAZOIS010000502.1:0-1754 GCA_964579865.1 uncultured Lentisphaeraceae bacterium
GAAAGGAGTCGAGTCTCATGATGAAAACTGCAGAAGCGGACGGCCTGAATTCTGGAGAAACGTTTTCAAGGCGCTCGTTCATGTCCCGCGGCACAGCGGCATTCTCGGGTATGATCTTAGCGCCTCATTTGGTTCACGGCGCCGAGGCCAACAGCAAGATATCCGTGGGGTTGGTCGGCTGCGGCGGACGTGGCTCCTGGATCGCCAACCTTTTCAAGGAACATGGCGGATATGAGATCACGGCCTGCGCCGATTATTTCCAAGATAAGGCCGACGCGGTCGGCGAGAAACACGGCATCGCCGCTTCGAGACGCTTCACGGGGCTGAACGGTTATAAGCGGCTGCTCGAGTGCCCGGACCTCGACGCCGTCATCATCAAATCGCCGCCCTGCTTCCACCCGCAGCAGATCGCCGACTCGGTGGATGCCGGCAAACACGTCTACACGGCCAAGCCCCTGTCCGTCGACGTTCCGGGATGCCGGACCGTCACGGAGTCGGCCAAGAAGGCAACGAAAAACAAGCAGGTCGTTTTCGTGGATTTTCAGCACCGCGCGGACCCTTTCTTCCAAGAGACCGTGAAGCGACTGCATCAGGGCGCGCTGGGAACGCTTACGTTCGGCGAAGTTTACAATCACTCAGGCGAGTACGGTATGAAGGCGGGGCCGGACACCCCCGAGACGCGCCTAAAAAACTGGCTGTGTTACAAGGCGCTGTCCGGCGATTACATGGTGGAAATCAACATCCACACGATCGACATGATGCACTGGATGCTCCAGAAGCCGCCGTTGTCCGCGCTCGGCTCAGGGGGCTGCAAGGCGAAAAAGCCGGTCGGCGACAACTGGGATCATTTCGGGATTCTTTATCAGTACGCGGACAACGTCCCCGTGATGTTTAGCTCAAAGCGGTATAACGACGGCGTCGGCGAGCTGGACAAGCATCAGATCGTCGAGCTTTACGGAACCGAAGGCCGTCTTCAGACGAAATATGGCGGCAAGTGCATGATCCTCGGCAAGCATCTGTATAAAGGCGGCAAAACAACCACGCTTTACAGAGACGGAGCCGCCACGAATATCGCCACGTTTCACACGCTGATCACCACGGGCGATTGCAGCAATGCGTCCGTCGAGTATGGTGTCGAGAGCAACCTGATCGCCATCATGGGACGTACGGCGGGCTACGAGAAGCGGCTGGTCACCTGGGAAGAGATCATCAAATCAGACGAAAAGATGGAGTTGAACCTGGATGGCCTCAAAGCGTGATGCTATGCGTTGTTTGACAGGCAGGAGCGAAGATGACAGACCGTAAACTCAGAGTGGCGGTGATCGGCTGCGGGATGATTGCAAACTCGGCGCACATTCCGGCCTGGCAGTCGCAACCCGGCGCGGAGGTCGTCGGGGTCATGGACAGCGACCTCGCCCGGGCGAAAGCAACGGCCGGCAAGCACGCGATTCCCAGCGTGTTTGATGACGTCGACAAGATGCTGGGGGAGCTGTCTCCCGACGTCGTGTCGGTCTGCACGCCGGCCGGCTGCCACAAGGCGAACGCCGTCGCGGCGCTACGCGCGGGAGCCCATGTTCTCTGCGAAAAGCCGTTGGCCATCACCAGCGAAGAGGCCTCGGAAATCTTCCGGGCTGCCGAAGAAACGGGGCGCCACCTGCTGGCGGGACAGTCCATGCGCTTTTACAACCAGGTTTCCGCGGCCAAGGCGTTTGCCGCAGACGGCCAGCTCGGCGATCTCTACTGCGCGGACGTGG
>CAZOIS010000503.1:0-1753 GCA_964579865.1 uncultured Lentisphaeraceae bacterium
ACCAACGAGGGCTACGCGCTGGCCAAGATCGCGGGGCTCAAGCTCTGCCAGTTCTACCGCCGGCAGCACGGCCTGCTCTACCATTCCGCCATGCCCACCAACCTCTACGGCACCGGCGACAACTACCACCCCGAGCACTCGCACGTGCTGCCCGCCCTGATCCGCAAGTTCGAGACCGCTCGCCTCGCCGGCGCACGGGAGGTGACGCTCTGGGGCACGGGCACCCCGCGCCGCGAGTTCCTGCACGTGGACGACCTGGCCCGCGCGCTGCTCTTCCTGCTGCGGCTCGACAACCCGCCCGACTGGGTCAATGTCGGGTCCGGCGAAGACCTCACGATCCGCGAGCTCGCCGAGCAGGTGCGGGCGGCGGTCGGCGCGGACGTCGCGCTGCGGTTCGACCCTTCGAAACCCGACGGGCCGCCGCGCAAACTCTGCGACACCACGCTCCTCCGCGGCCTCGGCTGGCGCCCCGAGATCGCCTTGCCCGACGGCCTGCGCCGGACCGTGTCGGAATACCGCGCCGAAGCCGCCGCCGGACGCCTGCGCGGCTGAGCTTCTCCGGGCGCCGGACCCGTTTCAAAACTCTCGACGCGGCATCGTGACAATCTTCCGCGATTCATGCTATAGTGTCGCTTCCACATGAGCAAGAAGCCGACACAGTTTGATTTCTGGTTTGCCGTCAACAACACGGAGATAGTCATGCCGCCCAAGCGGCACCTCGAAACCTTCGGCAACACCATCATTAATTACCATATGGTGAGCGAGCTGATGGACGCCGTGGGCAAGGTGCGCGTGCGCGAAGGGCGCATGCAGGCGCTGCGGCCCCAGATCATCACGCCCTCCTCGTATTCGAGCCTGATGCTGGAGGGTTTCGGCGAGCAGGCGCAGAAATACCTCGAGTGGCTGAAAGAGCACGAGGACACGGTGCGCATCTTGCGCTACGGCTACACCCTCAAGCAGGAAGCGTTCAGCGAGCAGGTCCTCTGCGACTCTCCGGAAGCCGTGCTGGAGCGCGTCAAGGAAGAGGTGACCACCCGGAAGGATCCTTTCGCCGCCGTGCTGAAGGGTGTGGACGACCCGTGGGACGTCTGCCTGGTGCGCCTTTTCTGGACCGTGATCCAGAACTCGGCGCAGGCCAACATCCGCGAGCTGCACGAGCGCCACATGTTCGAGATGCAGGACGGCATTCCCGCCACCCTGCGCGAAGAGATCGAAAAGGGGTTTTTGGCCGCCGCCAAGGACGCGAAACTGATCAAGCCCCTGGGCAAGCTGTTGCAGGACAACGGCGTGTTCGAACACTATCAGGACCGGTTCTTCAACCTCATCCAAGGCCGCAAGTAGGACGGGCGGGGGAAGCGAAAAGCCGTTCCGAGAACAAACAACATCAAGGGTCCGCCATGACGATCACTGAGAAAATCCTGGCCCGCGAGTCGGGCGCGAGTCTGGTCTCCCCCGGAGACAACATCTGGGTCAACTGCGGCATCCTGCTGACGCACGACGTCTGCGGGCCGGGGACCATCGGCATCTTCCAGCGCGAGTTCGGCAAGGACGCCAAGGTCTTCGACCCCGAGAAGATCGTCATCCTGCCGGACCACTACATCTTCACGGCGGACGAGAAGGCCCACCGCAACGTGGACACCCTGCGCGCCTTCGCGAAGGCGCAAAAGCTGCCCTACTTCTACGACCCCGGCACCGACACCTACTGCGGCGTCTGCCACGTGGCGCTGCCCGAGCTCGGGCACGTGCGCCCCGG
>CAZOIS010000504.1:0-1751 GCA_964579865.1 uncultured Lentisphaeraceae bacterium
CTTTTGTGGGGCGGTTTGGGCAGCCGTTTCAAGGTTTCTTCAAAATCGGCCGCGGAGGTCTGCTCCTCCCATTCCAGACGGCGGACGTGGAACTTATCATATTCTTCGACGGCTTTCGTCTCCGCTTCGGCCCGGCTGACCTTGCCGGCGTCGGCAAGGACGTTCCGGTCATTGAATGCCAACCACTCGTTCAGCTTCGACTCCCAATCCTTCAGAAAGACCTGCTTCTTGCGCTTTGCCTGGTCCGCAGCGTAATCGAGGAACATGGAGACGATGGTGTTCAGCTCTCCTATTTCGATCTGGGTGAGATAGTTCTTGGCGACGGTGACGTCGTGCTTGCGCACCTTCACGCCGCTCCATGCGGTTAGCCCCATATTCGGCAACGTGTGGTCGGCTCGGGCTACGATGATCTCCGCGGCCGTGTGGCCGGTTGCGGCCCAGTGCAGTTTGTTCTGGATAATCTGGAAGAAACGCATGACCTCTGGGGCGTTCGGCTGGTAGTCGGCAGCCAAGGCAAAGACATCGCGAACACGAAGGTACATCCGCGCCTCGGAACTGCGGATATCGCGGATCCGCTCCAGCAACTCGTCGAAATAGTCTGGGACGCCCAGTCCCGGAGGGTTCTTCAGGCGCTCGTCGTCCATGACGAAACCCTTCCGAAGGTACTCCTCCAGTTTGGATGTGGCCCACTGCCGGAAGAGCGTGCCGCGCGCACTGCGAACCCTGTAGCCGACAGCGAGAATCGCTTCCAGGCGATAATGACGCAGCGTGCGGGTGATTTCACGCCCTCCCTCGATTCGAACTTGTAAGTAATCCTTACAAGTTGCCGCTTCGTCCAGTTCGCCCTCGGCAAAGATCGCCTTCAGGTGCAGGGTGATGTTTTGCGGCGTGGTCTGGTATAGTACGGCGATCTGCGCCTGTGTCAGCCAAATCGTCTGTCCGTCGAAGCGGCATTCAATGCGTGTCCGGCCATCAGCGGCCGTGTAGAGCAGGAATTCGCCTTCAGGCGGATGACGTTCATCGCTATTATCCAGAGGTCTCTTCTTCATGGTAGCCTCGATACGTTACGCGGGCATTTTTCAAGGCAGATCATTTTCTGCTGTTTTGGTTCACCGTGAACGGGACGAGCGCCCTGTTCTGTTTAAGCGACTTGGGCCACATCCCCAGCTTCAGATTGTTTTGAATGTAACACTCAGGCCACGGACTGTCGAGCCCGAGCCCGGCGTTTCCTCGCCCGCGCCCTGAGTTGGGGCGGGCGGGGCGGAATGAGTAGTGAGTCGTGAATAGTGGGGAGTGAGTCGGGAGATTTTTAACGCGGAGACGCAGGGACGCAAAGTTTGTGTGTGTGGTTGTCCCCCCCCTGGGAGCGCAGGCGTCCTCGCCTGCACAGCGCCGTCGAGCGATCGCACAACCGGAGTTTTAACGCAGAGACGCAAGGACGCAGAGTTTTTTTGTGTAGCTGCCCTCTGGGAGCGCAGGCGTCCTCGCCTGCCGGCAGTAGCGTGGGACGTCCCGGACCGCGCACAACGGAAGAAAAGCCCAAGGTCCAAGGCTGTTGGGCGTTCTTGCGGATGGCCGGGCTTCAGGGCGACATCAAGCCGTGCGGAAAGAAGAGCAGGCGGGGACGCCTGCGCTCCCGGGGGGGGAACCGCCGTAAACCCCAAAAGCCGCGCCCGCGGAAAAAATCCCGGCTTCTCAAAAAATCCCGCTTGCGCTGCCCTATTCTTTACGCTACGATTACCATCGTCGTA
>CAZOIS010000505.1:0-1743 GCA_964579865.1 uncultured Lentisphaeraceae bacterium
TCAGTTCCGCTTTCCCTCGCGCTTCGTCTGCCCCCCCCGTGGCTAACCGAATACGCGCCTTTGCCCTTCCGTCCTTGTCGCCGCCTGTTACGGTGCGGTATAGTATGCGTACAAGGAGGGGGTTCTATGAGCGGAATCAAAACGCGGGCCGCTGTTGTGTGTGTGTTGGGATATGCCATCGGGGTCGCGGCGGTTCCGGCTTCGGAGTGCGACGCGTCGGGGGTCTGCACGACCGGCCGCGTTCAGGCCGTGGCCGCTGGCGGCAAACAGATGTGGGCGCGCAGTTGCGTGTTCACGGACGCGCCGACGCTGGAGGTGGCGAAGTGGCTCTCGGCCAAGCCGGAGACCGAGGGCAAGTTCGTGATCATCGAGTTCTGGCGCACCTGGTGCGGGGCCTGCAAGCGGATGACGCCGCTGATGAACGGCTTGCAGAAAAAATTTGGCGACGAGTTGGTGGTGATCGGGATCACCGGCGAGACCGAAGAGCAGGTTAAGGCGTACACGGGCCCCAAGAAAGAGTACGCGCTGGCGCTGGATCGGCCGCTGCCCGCCGCGCAGAAAGAGAAACCAAGAAACGTTGACAAGCCGGCTGCGCAGGAGGGCACAGCCGCTGGCCCCGATCTGGCGGAGCTTTCGGCCCATGCGCATCCCGACCAAGGGGCTTACGAAGCCCTGTTCGGGGTGTGGGGATGGCCGCATGTCATCATCCTTGAACCGCAGTACCGCACGATCATCTGGGAAGGGTTTCCCGGGCTCAAAGGCTATGAACTGACCGAGGCGAAAGTCGCCAAGATTCTGGCCCTCGGGCGCGGTAAGGAGAAGGGCGCTGCTGCGAAGAAGTGAAAACGGAGGTCAGCGGCGCTCGGGTTCCGGCCTTTGTTTTTCTTTGCGTTTCCTCTGCTTTCCTGCTTGCAAATCAGGGGGCGTCTGGTATTATCTTACCGTTTTTCTGATGGCGAAAATAGCTCAGTTGGTTAGAGCAGCAGATTGTGGTTCTGCGGGTCGCGGGTTCGAGTCCCGTTTTTCGCCCCATCCAATTTACCGATAAAGTCTAGGCTTTATCGGTTTTTTTGTATCTTACGGTGTCAATACGGTGTTGCAACGGCGGCGGGTTTTGCTATCGCGATGTGTGGTTGCTTCTGGCGATTAAGGAGGAGGGCATGTCGATTTACAAGCGAAAGAAGTCGCGGTTCTGGTGGTACTCGATTTCGAGGGGGCGCGGCAAGGGTGACGACGATCAAAGGTGAGCCGCGTACGAACAAGATGGGGTGAAATGATATCCGTCCATCTGTCTATTGCTTTTGCGGCACTATTATGGTATTATCGGGCCACACACAAGGAGGTTTGGCGATGCCGCAAATCATACCCATCAGAGATTTGAAGAATACGGCTGAGATTTCACAAAGATGCCGACTGGCGGATGCTCCGATTTTCATCACGAAAAACGGCTATGGCGACATGGTTATCATGAGCATGAAACGTTATGAGGAAAGTCTGGCGAAACTCGACATCTACGCAAAACTGGAGGAAGCCGAGCATCAGATATCAGAAGGAAAGACGGTTGCGGCGGAAACATCCATGAAGCGCCTTCGGGCAAAGCGCCATGTATAAGCTTCTCATAACGGAATCTGCCGAGCAGGACTTGGACGGCATTGCGGAATAAATTGCTGTTAAACTGGCTAATCCGCCAGCAGCCGGGACGTTTTTGGATAACGTAGAAGCCTGCTATGGAAGTCTCAGGCG
>CAZOIS010000506.1:0-1739 GCA_964579865.1 uncultured Lentisphaeraceae bacterium
CTGACGGTCTGCCGCGTGCGCGCGCTGGTCAAGGCGGATGCGCCGCTGCCGCCGGGGGCGGAGGCGGCGCCGTGGAGCATCGGCGACGCGTGGCGGCAGACTACGCCGGCGCGCGAGCGGGTCTGTCTCAACGGGCTTTGGGGCTTCCGTCCGGTCGTGAAAGGGGAGGCCGCCGGAGCCGTTCCGGCCGCGGGCGACTGCTGGGGTTGGTTCAAGGTGCCGGGCATCTGGCCGAACAACGGGCCCGAGTTCGAGACCGGCGCGCAGACGGTCTGGCTCGCGCCGTGGCTGGAGGAACGGGGCGGCGCGGCGGCGTTCGACCAGGCGTGGTACAAGCGGCGCTTCACCGTGCCGCAGGCGTGGGCCGGCCGCCGCGTCGCGCTCGACTTCACGATGCTGCAGACGCACGCCAAGGCCTATGTGGACGGCGTGGCGTGTGGCGAGCTGTGGTATCCGGGCGGCGAGCTGGAGCTGACCGGCGCGCTCAAGCCGGGCGCCGAGCAGGAGCTGGCGCTGCTGGTGACGGCGCGCCCGCTGACCACCGAGCGCAACGCGTTCATGGCGCCGGACCGCATCATCACCGACAAGGCCAGCGTGAAGCTCAAAGGCATCACCGGCGACCTTTTCCTCTGCGCCATGCCGGCCGCGGCGCGGCTCGAGGACGTGCAGGTCATCACCTCGGTCAAAGACGGGGCCATCACGTTCGCAACGGAGGGCGAGGGACTGGGGACGGGGAGTTACCGGCTGCGCGCGGAGGTGACGGGCTGCGGCGAGGCGAAGCGCGTGTTCGAGTCCGGCGCGCTGACGCCCGACGCGGCGGGCACGCTGCGCTTCACGGCGGCTTGGGCGGACGCGAAGCGATGGGACACCGACACGCCGCAGAACCGCTACACGGCGACGCTGACGCTGAGCGATGCGGCGGGCCAGGCGCTGGACACGCTGACGCCGGTGAGCTTCGGTTTCCGTGAGATCCGCATCCAGGGGCGCGACTTCGTGTTGAACGGCGCGCCGGTCCATCTGCGCGCGCTGTACAACAACAGCGCGAACGGCAGCGCCGATAAGGCCGGCAAGGCCGCCGCGCGCGAGCTCTGCCGGCGCATGGCCGAGTACGGGTTCAACGCGCTGATCGCCGGCAACTACGATTTCACGCCGGGTTCGGTGGGCTATCTCGACGGTCTATTGGAGGCGTGCGACGAGAAGGGCATGCTGATGGCCTTCTCGTTGCCGCACATGAAAGATTTCGGCTACAAGCTGGATGATCCCAAGACGGCCGAGCTCTACCGCAAGCAGACCGCGTGGCTGATCCGGCGCGCGCGGAATCATCCCGCGGTGATTTTCTATGCGCTGAACCACAACAGCACCGGGTACTACGGCGATCAGAATCCGATGAAGATCGATGGCGTGTACGAGATTCCCGAAGTCGAGGCCACCAAAAACATGTGGTGGGCTCGCAACCGTAAACAGGCGCGCCTCACGGATGCCATCGCCAAGGCGATCGATCCCACGCGGCCGGTCTACCACCATCAGTCGGGCAACTTGGGCGACATGCACACGGTGAACTGTTACCTCAACTGGGCGCCGGTGCAGGAGCGCAGCGACTGGACCGAACACTGGTCCACGCAAGGCGTCAAGCCGCTTTTCTTCGTGGAATGGGGGCTGCCGCACATTTCGAGCTGGTCGAGTTACCGCGGGCCGCAGTTCATCTGGCGCTGCGAGGCGTTCCAGAGCCTGTGGGCGGC
>CAZOIS010000507.1:0-1731 GCA_964579865.1 uncultured Lentisphaeraceae bacterium
CATCATGCCTCAGCCGCTGCAAATCCGGTAGACGTGTTTCGCCGGACGCTTACCCTGGAACGAGACGGCGTCTTCCCCGGTGCGCCAGTGGTGGATGACGGCAGGAACAGGGCCGCCACGGCCGTTGTTCATTGCCCCACCTCCCAGCACGACAACCGCGCCGGTAAGGTCTGAAAGGCGGGCTCCGGTCAACACGGTGGCTGCGGTCGGCGTGATCGGAAGAAAGGTGCCGTGGACCGGGTTGGTGACTGCAGGTTGCTGGGCACCGGCCGGGACGGCGATACGCAAAGCCCCTTTGCCGGTGGGCGCGGCGGTGAGCGTGACAGCATCGGGCGCGTCCAGAGTGAGCAGCGACGCGGCGCCGGGAAGATCGACACGCGCGGGGAGCAGCCGGGCGGGAGAGAAGGCGGTGCCGTCCAAGGTGATGCGTCCCGGCAGTGCGGTCTGTTGCCGAGCGGCCGCGCCGGCGGTTGTCAGAATGGCTTGGAGGCGGACGATGTTGATGCCGTCGGCGGTGTCGGGGCCGGAGGCCAGCGGCAGCACGTCGCCTGCGAGGTCGAAATCGATGCCGCGGCGGTCTTGAACCGTGCTTTCGGGGAATATCAGTCTTGGTAGCCGAGTGCCCTGTCGCGGTATCTCGCATAAACCGCGCGGCCGTGAATGCCGTCCGGCTGCTGCGTCAGTTCGATCCTGAGACATTTCGTGTGCTGGCCGTTGTCTCGGCGCTGGAGTTGGAAGGATGCCGTGGCGCCCGTGTTCACAAAATAGAAGATGTGCGCGTCGGCGTAGTCTTCATCGAACGACCCGCCGGCCATGAGGGCGGCGGCGGACCGGCAGTCTGCGAGCGAGGCGCCCGGAAAGAGCAGGGCGTCTGCGGATGTGATGAAGTTCGTGTGGATGAGCGGCGGCGGTGCGGGCGCGATCGCCACGGTCAGCTCCGGCGCGCGGAAGAGTGTCAGGCTGGCGGCGAAATAATTGGTGCCGTTCTCCGTGCCGGCGGTGTCGAAATCAATGCGTCCGGTCATGTCGAAGAAGGTTTGGGCGAACCGGGCATAGGCGGCTCGTCCGTATATCCCGTCAGGTTGCTGCGTGAGCGCGACCTTTACGCACTTGACGAATTTTCCGGAAAGCGCGCCGTTCTCAAAGTACTGCAGTTGGAAAGCGGCATTCGCGCCGTCGTTGGTGAAAAAGAAGGCGCGTGCGTGGCTGTTTTTAAAGGCCGCCGCCACGCTCTGTCCGGCGAGGGTCCCGTCAGCGCCGGTCACCGCGGCCAGCGCGGCACCGGGAAAGAGCAGCACGCTGTTGGTGGGGATTGCGCCTGTTGCCCAGGCGAGCGACGGCAGGGCTTCCCCGGACGCGGTCATGCCGCCCTCGATGGCGAGATCCGGCGCGCCGGGCCGAAGCGTGGTTTCGGCGGAGAGCGTGAGCGCGGCTGCGATGTCCTGTGAAACGGTGATGATGGACGGGTGGGTGACGGACGCGGTGTCACCGACGCCGGGCACGGCGGCCGGCGACCAGGCGGCAGGATCGTGGAAATCACCCGTGCCTGCCGTGAAAACGTTTGTCGCGCCGGCGGCCCCGGTCGCCAATAGTACGACGATTGTGGAAGCGTGTGATGCAACGGCATGCAACAGATTTCGGACTCTCATGGTCGTCCTTTGTTTTGAAGCCCACAACGAACGGTGTGTGGTTTTCAACTGATATAAGCCTCCATGTACGGATGCAGCGACT
>CAZOIS010000508.1:0-1714 GCA_964579865.1 uncultured Lentisphaeraceae bacterium
CCGAAGCGCAACACCTTCTCCAACGCCAACCGCAGGCGCGACCCGGAGATCGCGGAAAAGCTCTACTGGGCCGTGTTCGCGCATCTCAAGAGCGTCTGCCCGTCCTTCACGCAGTACGCGAAGCACGGCGGATTCATCTTCCGCCTGAAGCGCGACATTTTCGCCATCGACTCGACCACTCTGAAACTCTCGCTCGAATCTATCGACTGGGCGCGTCACCGCCGGAAAAAAGCCGCGGCCAAAACCCACATGAGCGTCAACGTGGGCAACAGGCTGCCGACGTTCGCGGTGGTCGAGGATGCCGCGCACCATGACTCGACGCGGGCGGACGCGCTGTGCGCGGGCATGAAAGACGGCGACGTGCTGCTGGCGGACAGGGCCTACGTCGACCTCGCCTTCCTGTTCGGACTCACGCGGCGCGGCGTATTCTTCGTCCTGCGCGAAAAGAAGAGCATGACCTTCGATGTTCTGGAAGAGAGGCGGCACAAAGACCCCCGCATCCTTTCGGACCAGACAGTGCGCATGTCGCGCAAAGACTCCGACGACAAGTATCCCCAGACCCTGCGCCGCGTCACCGCCGTCGTCGAGGTGGACGGCAAGGACGTGGAGATGGCCTTCATCACCAACAACTTCGCATGGAGCCCGCGCACCGTCGCCGAACTCTACCGCGCCCGCTGGGCCATCGAAATCTTCTTCAAGGAACTCAAGCAGACGCTCCAGCTCGCCGACTTCGTCGGCTACAACGAGAAGGCGGTCAAGTGGCAGGTCTGGATCGGACTGCTGGCGCACCTGCTGCTTCGTTTCCTGAAGCACGTGTCGAAGTGGGGGCTGAGTTTTTCGAGACTGGCCGGAACCGTCAGGTCCGCGGTCTGGATGAAGATAGACCTGCTCGACGCCCTGCGGAAGTATGGGACAGCAGGCGGCCCCAAGCGGCCCGTGATTGTCGAAAAACAGCTCTATTTCCAAGGTTTTGAGCGGTTCTCGAATGTGCCTGTGGGATAGCAGCCTTCAAAAAGCCTTTGATTTCAGGCATTCACGTTATCTCCGTCAGCAAACGCTCTTCAAGAACCGCCTTTGAAATCACGGGAAAGCCCAATGAATCAATGGGGGAAAGGGGGTGGTATGCCTGTTTTCAGCCCGCTATGGGATGCTAGTGACTTGTTGTTGATCCGTCGGTCGAGATTCTGGCGCCCGCCTCCGCGATCAGCGTCCAGGGAATCCGGATTCTCGTGTTGTAGTTGCCGAGCTGCGCGCCGTTCGTAAGCGTCAGCGTGTTGGACGCGTCGCCGTCCCATGCAAATGTCAGGGACCCGCCCTGCGGTTGGATCGTTGTGCCGTTCACGACGATATGCCCGGGGGTCTTGAATTTCGCCGAGCCGCACACGAAAGACCAGGCCGAGTTGTCGACGCCTTTGCGCACGGTCAGCGTATGTCCCTGCATGTTCACCTCGAAGCCCGAGACCAGATCGTACCGACTGACAGACCGTCCGCAGAGAAGCGTGTCGCCGTTGAGCCACCAGGAGCCGTTGAAAAGGAATTCCTGTTTTTTGCCCAGCAGGTTGGCGATGGCGCCGTGGCCGTCCACGCCTTCGCCGTCTAACCGGAAGCTGTTGTACAATTTCAGACCGTCTTGCGCGATGTCCGTCGCCTGCGCGGCGAGCACGAACGACGCGCCGTTCGAAACGACCACGGTCGGCGCCGCGGTTGTGCTGAG
>CAZOIS010000509.1:0-1713 GCA_964579865.1 uncultured Lentisphaeraceae bacterium
TCATGTTCCTACCTCACTCTTAAGAGAATGGATACTTATCCCACAATTCCATACTTATATTATCATCATCGCATTCTGCTGTATATTGAAAAAAGAGGGAAATATCTCATTGACACCCCCCCCTCTGTTTTCTAAAGTTCACCGCGTTTACAGCTGCTGCGGCAGGTTCCTTTAATTTGGAGTATGTGAGGTGTCCGATTTCCTTGTTTTCGACAACGTGACCAAGCGGTTCGGCGCATTGACGGCCGTCGACGCCGTTTCGCTCAGCGTCCAGAAGGGCGAGTTCTTTTCGTTGCTCGGTCCGAGCGGTTGCGGCAAAACCACCCTGTTGCGCATGCTGGGCGGCTTCGAGACCCCCGATTCCGGACGCATCTATCTGGACGGCCGCGACATCACCGACCTGCCCCCCAACCTGCGGCGCGTCCACACGATTTTCCAGAACTACGCGCTTTTCCCCAACATGACGGTCTGGGAGAACATCGCCTTCAGCCTCCGGGTGGCCCATTATCCCAAAGCGGAGGTCAGCAAGGCGGTCGAGGGCATGCTCGAACTCATCAAGATGTCGGACCACGCCTTCAAATACCCCTCGCAGATCAGCGGGGGGCAGAAACAGCGCGTCGCCATCGCCCGCGCCCTCGTCGACCGGCCGCAAGTCCTGTTGCTGGACGAGCCGCTGGCGGCGCTGGACCTCAAGCTCCGCCAGCACATGCTGCTCGAACTGGACATCCTCCACGACCAGGTCGGCATCACGTTCGTTTATGTGACCCACGACCAGGGCGAAGCCATGAGTCTCAGCGACCGCATCGCGGTCATGAACCAAGGCCGCATCGCACAGCTCGACCCGCCCGCCAAAATCTACGAGGCGCCCCGCTCCGGATTCGTGGCGGCGTTCATCGGCGACACCAATTTCTTCGAGGGCACCGTCACCGAGGTCGATGGCGACTATTGCAAACTCGCGGTCAAGGGTTTCGCCGATATCCTCTGCTTCAATGACAAGAACATCAGCGCCGGCAGCCAGGTGCACCTGAGCGTGCGACCCGAAAAGATCCGCGTCACCCCCACGCCCCCTCCCCCAGAAAAGGGCTCCCGCATCAACGTGTTCCGCTGCAAGGTGACCGACATCGTCTACCAGGGGACGTACACGAAGTACTGGATCGCCGCCGACACACACCGCGTCTCGGCCATCAAGCCGCACAGCCGTTTCCTGCTCGACCAAGCCCCCATCACATGGGGCGACGAGGTCTACTGCTGGTGGCACCCGGACGACGGCTACATGCTGGAACAGTTCACCGCAGCCGACGCCGACCTTGTCCAGATGCCCCCGGCCGGCTACTCCGCACCCAAACCCGCTGCCGCGCCGCATGCGTAGAGAGGAGCATGTCCCATGCCGATACGCAAACGACGCTGGACAGAATGGGCCATGTCGGCTCCCTCCGTGCTTTGGCTCACGGTTTTCTTTGTTGTCCCGACCCTGCTGGTGGCGGCGATCTCTTTCCACTCTGCCGCTCCGGACGGCGGCATCGGCAGGGAGTGGACGCTCGACACCTGGCGGCACATCTCCAACCCCAACTACCCGGCCATCATCTGGCGCACCCTCTGGATCAGCGCGGCCACCACGGCCGGCTGCGTGGTTCTCGCCCTGCCCTGCGCCTTCGCCATCGCCCGCATGCAGAAAAAGTGGCGGGCGGTGATGGCCGGCCTCATCATGCTGCC
>CAZOIS010000510.1:0-1701 GCA_964579865.1 uncultured Lentisphaeraceae bacterium
CGCATCCTGACCGCCGACCGCACCGTGCAGCAAACGACGTTTGACAACGGCGTGCGCGTGACCGTCAACTTCGGTGCGGCGGATTTCGCCCTGCCCGACGGCTTCACAGTGAAAGCCGGCGCGTCACGGATCGAAGGCGCGAAATAGCGGCGCAGCGCGACAGCAATCCATGCGCTTCGGCACAACCGTTCGCTCAACTTCTCCAGGGCCGCGACGTTTGTCCTTGTGGCGTCAATTACCCCCATTTCACATTGCCGGCGGCCGCCAACAGCACTTCCTGAGCCAAGCAGTCGTGCTCATAGGTATATGGATTTTTCATTTCCCCCCTGATGATTTTCGCCAGCTCAAGCAACTGGCCGTCATAGCGGCCGTCCTTTATCTCAAAATCAACCCGGTGGGTTCCGGCGGCATATTTCGCGTTGCCCTCAAGCAATGTTAACCGCAGCTGCAGCGGCTTGCCGTCGAAGCGTTCCAGCGGCCTCAGTTCGATGGTTCCTTTTGAGCCGCAAATCTTTAGGCCCCGCTGGTTCGAGCCGTCGGCAACGAGATCGCACGCCGTCAAAGACACCAGGGTGTGCGGGTACTCCAGCACGGCCAGGCAATTGTTTTTCGCCCGGGCGGCCGCACCCGGCGTAGACCTTAAGAACGGGGTCACCTTTTCCGGCCGGCCCAGGAGGGCGACGATCCAATCGATGTGGTGGCACCCCAAGTTGAACATGATGCCGCCCCTGAAATGACTCAGATACTGCTGATACGCTTGGCCCCCATAATGGTGGCTCATGTCCGCCTGGATTTCAAACAGGTCCCCAAGCCAGTTCTCGCGGACAGCTTTCAGGCAGAACTGGATGGCCGGATTATTCCGAAACATGTATCCCATCTGAAAGGGCAAGCTCCGCTGCCTGCAACCGTCGAGCAGCTTGCCGAACAGCTGCAGGTCTTCGCCGCCCGGCTTATCCATGTGCATCGCGAGATTCCGCTCCATGCAGCGCAGGGCGGTGGGGACCAGATCGGCATTCGGGGTTTCAACGGTGACGGCTTGAAGGCCCGGCGTATTAAACAGCTCTTCCTCGGTCAGCCATTTCAGCCCCTTGTAAGGTTTCATGTCCGTTCCCGCGAATTTCGCCGCTGTCGAGCTGCGGTCATCGACGACGCCGACGATCTCAAAAACATCGGGCCATTTTTTCAGCGTATCGATCTTGCCCGCGGCATGCTCATGGCAGACGCCGATCTGCCCGATCTTGATCGGTTTTTTCTTGTCGGGAATCCCGCCCGGGGCTGCAGCCGGGCTCTCGCCCAAGGCTGCGCCCGCCACGGCGAGCCCAGAAGCTGCGAGAAAGTCGCGCCGCGAAAATAGGGCGCTTGAATTTAAGGCCATGTATTCCAAGAAGTCGTTCGTCATTGTCACAATGCCCTCCCCGTTTTTCTTTGAGCCTCAGTATAGCCCGTCCGTCAAGAAAAGCCAGACAATCCATGGCAGGGCGAAATGTGAACACACGGATCAGAAGTTGCCTCATCCAAATGATATCGCCAGCCTGACCGTGTCAGATCAGCACGAGCGGCAACACTACAAGATCCGCCAGCCGTCGCGATACGCGGTCTTCACATGCCGGTCCAGCTCCGGCCGATTCGTGCAGCGCATCGCGGGGCCGTCCCACTCGATGCGGCGGCCCTCGCCCGCGCGGACCGCGAGGTTGCCGAGCA
>CAZOIS010000511.1:0-1701 GCA_964579865.1 uncultured Lentisphaeraceae bacterium
CCTGCTGAACGTCTTCAATGAAATCTTCGCGGCACTTCTCCCATGCGGCCTTCCGCTCCTTCTCACCCATCATGAAGAGCATCGCCTTGTTGCGACCGCGAAAGATGTCGTCGATGTTGATCCCTATGAGTATTTGGATCTTCGGAAGTTCCCCCAAGACTTCCCGGACCTTGAAATAGCCCGAACTTCTGAAATAGCCAACGACAGCATGAAAACTGTGAAGAGAAGCCATGTTCTCTTTGATGCCGACGATTTTCTCAAAGAGTGTCTTGCCGCTTGCGTTGTTGAAGAACTTGGTTGGCATTAATGGTTCCCCCAAAACTTGTTCGTGTATTTTGGCACAAATCCTCTGCGCTTAACAGTGTTGTTATGCCCTTTGGGTGTCGGCCTGATTGACAAGCGTGTTTTACCCGGGCGCGCGGCGTTGGTGTCTACTTAGCCTTCTCCACGGCCGCCCGCAGCTCTGTGATGCGTTCCGCGTGGTCGTAGCGGGCCGCCGTCGTGTCCTCGGTCCAGCCGCCCAGCCGTTTGGCCAGATCGTCAGAAACCCCCGCCTCGCTCAACCGCGTGCGGAACGTATGCCGCCACGAGTGGAAGGTGTGTGCCTCGACATCGACCTTTGCCTTCTTCAGGATGTGCGAGAAGCGGCAGGACTCGTCCTTTTTCTGCAGGTTGCGGTAGACCGTCGCGTGAAGCGGCAGCACGTGCTCGCCCGCCGGATCGGAGCTGCGGGCCTCCTGGAGCGCCTTGAGCAACGGTTTCACGAGCGGCACGACCACGTCGATGTTGTGCTTCTTCGTCTTGTTCGGCGTGTGGCGGATCACGCCGTCGTCCAGATCGACCTCCGCCCACGTCAGTTTCGACACCGAACCGTACCGCAATCCCGTGTGCCGCGCGATCAGGCAGGCCAGGTGCCACCCGTTGCCCGCCTTCTTGGCGGCCTTCAGGATGGCCTGCTCCTGCTCCCGCGTGAACGGCTGCCCCCGCTCACTATCATTCACCTCCGGACGCACCAGAGGCCAGGGATTGGTGATTCCGTCGCGCGAACGCCGCAGGGCCTCCCACATGGCCGACAGGTCGCCCAAGATGTTCTGCCGGGTTTTACCCTTCATGCCCTCATCCGCGAGCGAGGCGGCGAACGCGGTAGCCGCCGCACGGTCGACCGCCTCGACCTGCCCAGCGGCCGGATAATCTGTCTTCGCCCAGTCTGACAAGCGCCGCAAGGCGCTCGACCTTCCATTGAGCGTAGTTTTCTCCAGCTCCTTGCCGGTCGCCCTTAGCCACTCCGTGTAGACATGCCAGACCTGATCGAGACCCAGCGAGGTTTTGACCGCCCGCCCGAGAACGGCATCCAGCATGGCGTGCAACTGATCGGCCGGCCCTTCACGCCTGACGGCCATGAGAAACGTCTTCTCCACGACCTCGGCCTTGGCGCGATCATCGGTTTTCGTCGACTTCCGGATGCGCTTCCCTTCCGGCGTCATGATCTGAAACCACCAAAATTTGCTCTTCGGCTGCTTATAGAGGGCCATTCTGCACGCTCCTTCCAAATAGCTGAAGTTGTTCTAAGGCCTACAATTTACCATACCTTTACCATACCTAACAACAAGAAAAAACCGCGAATTCGTTGAGAACTCACGGTTTTTTCACTAAATCGAATGGCGGGGTGGACGGGATTCGAACCCGCGACCACCGGATCGA
>CAZOIS010000512.1:0-1664 GCA_964579865.1 uncultured Lentisphaeraceae bacterium
GCGACGGCGGTGTCGGCGCAGGTGATCGATAACACCGATACGCGGGTGCAGACGACACTTGATCCCGGGATGAGGCGGATCGGCACGCTGAAGCCCAAGAGCGTGCATGAGATCGGGAGTTCTCGCTGGACGTTGGGATGCGAAACGATCGACCGCGAGTATTCCGACTACCATGCCTTCAAAGAATATCTGCCGGCTCTGGGGATCAAGCGCATCCGCTTGCAGGGCGGATGGGCGCGGACAGAGAAGGACCCCGGCATCTATGACTTCGCATGGCTGGATGGCATCATCGACGACGCCCGTTCGCGCGGCCTGGAAATCTGGCTGGAAACCAGTTACGGCAATCCGGCTTATCCGGGCGGCGGCGGGCGTACGCTGTCGGGAGGGTTCCCGAAGTCGGAGGAAGGCCTCAAGGCGTGGGATACGTGGGTCGAAAAGATGGCCGAGCGCTACAAGGGCAAGGTGCGCGACTGGTCCATGTGGAACGAGCCGGACGGCCACAAGGAACACACGCCCGAGCGCGTGACCGAGTTCAACATCCGCACGGCCGAAATCATCAAGCGCGTCATCCCCGACGCCCGAATCGGCGGCCTGGTCCTGTGTGGGCCGCGGACCGATTATTTTGAGCACTTCGGCAAAACGCTGGCCGAACGCGGCAAGCTGGACCTCTTCCACTGGGCGGTCTACCATGCGTATGCGAGGAATCCGGATGACCACAATCCGGGCGCGTTGAAAGCCAAAGCGGTGCTGATGAAATACGCGCCGAAAATGAAGATGTGGCAGGGCGAGTGCGGCACGCAGTCCGAGTGGTGCCCCTCCGGCGCGCTGAGCCGCTACCCGTGGACCGAGCTGACTCAGGCGAAGTGGGACGCGCGGCGCATGTTGGGCGACCTCGGCAACGGCGCCGATTCGGAGGTCTTTACTGCGGCGGACCTCGATTATCGCACGACCTCGTTTCACAATGGCCTCGTGCGATACGGCCTGCTCAAGACGGCGGGCGCGGCGGATGGATTCAAGGTGCTCAAGGTCAAGATGGCTTACTACGCGGTGCAGAACGTGGTGTCGGTCTTCAACGACGCGCTCGAACTCATTCCCGACTATCCGTGCGAGGTCCAGTGTGCCAAGCCGCTGGCTGTTTACGGGCACAAGGACATCGCGAGTGGACAGCAGGTGTGCGTGTTCTGGGACAAATCGGTCGTGCCTTCGAACAGTTTCGATACGGTGAGCGCCACGCTGACCATCAAGGGCGGCGCCTTTGATGACCCTGTCTGGGTGGATACGATCACGGGAGGCATCTATGCGATTCCGAAAGAGAAGATGCTGGCCGGGACAGGCAACGTGATTTTCAAGGACATTCCCGTCTACGACGCCCCGGCATTTATCACCGACAGGAAAATGCTGTCGATTATGCCGGCCAGCCATTGAACAGCTGCGGCGTTCGCCGGTTGCGGTGCGGGCGTCCGTGGAGATTTCGGGAAAAGGATCCGTGCGGATGGACGGGGCTTCGTCGGGAGCCCTGTTCATCCGCAATTCTGTTTTTTCTGCCGCGTCTCCGTTCGGCAAAGGGGGGAGCGACGAGGGTGACCTTCGTGTCCTTGCAATCCCGCCGGGCGCGGTCCGTCAAATAGAAAAGACACCGTAGGTTTTTCTTGGGGATGGTCGAT
>CAZOIS010000513.1:0-1663 GCA_964579865.1 uncultured Lentisphaeraceae bacterium
CGGCGCAGCACGTAGTTCGCGCCGACGTTGCCGGGCTTCACGCCGCCCTTGGGGTCGCCGAGCACGAAGACCGAGGTGCGCATGTGGTCGGCGATGATGCGCTCCGCGCGCACGGCGGAATCTTCGCTGTCGGGGCGTGCGGTGGAAAGCTCCTTGATCTTGGCCATGAGCGGCGCGAAAAGCTCCGTTTCGAAGACGGTGGCGTAGCCGTTCATCATGCAGATCGTGCGCTCGACGCCCATGCCGGTGTCGACGTTGCTCTGCTTGAGCGGCTCGTAGGCGCCTTCCGCCGTCTTGTTGTACTGCATGAAGACGTCGTTCCAGATCTCGATGTATTTGCCGCAGCGGCAGCCGGGACGGCAGTCAGGCCCGCAGGCGGCCTTGCCGGTATCGATGAACATCTCGGTGTCCGGCCCGCACGGGCCGGTGGTGCCGGCAGGGCCCCACCAGTTGTCGTCCTTGGGCAGGGCGTAGATGCGCGATTCGGGGATGCCGAGGCTTTTCCAGATGGCGGCCGATTCGTCGTCGCGCGGGATGTCGCCTTCACCTTTGAAGACGGTGACGCTGAGCTGGTCGGGTGAGAAGCCGAGGTGCTGCGTCAGGAACTCGTACGACCAGGAGATCGCTTCCTTCTTGAAGTAGTCGCCCAGCGACCAGTTGCCGAGCATCTCGAAGAAAGTCAGGTGGCAGGAGTCACCCACGGAGTCGATGTCGCCGGTGCGCACGCACTTCTGCACGTCGGTCAGACGCGTGCCGGAGGGATGCTTTTCGCCGAGCAGGTAGGGCACCAGCGGGTGCATGCCGGCGGTGGTGAAGAGCACGGTCGGGTCGTTTTCCGGGATGAGCGAGGCGCCGGAGATGATGGCGTGGCCCTTGGATTCAAAGAATTTGAGGTACTTGTCGCGGAGTTGGTCGGCTGTGAGTTTCATATCGTGAGCGTTCAGGTTTCGTGGTTCAAGTGGAGAGGCGAGTCGCGGTCACCCTTACTCGGCGGCGTCATCGGCGGCGGCAGGCTTGGTTTTGCCGATCGCGAGGGCCGGCTCGGCCTTGATCTTTTCGATCATCTGGGCGACGATTTCGGGGTGCGAGCGCAGGAACTCGGTGGCGGCGATCGAGCCCTGGCCGATCTGCTCCGTGCCGAAGCTCAGCCACGAGCCGCGTTTGGTCACGACGTTGCGGGCGAGGGCGGCGTCGAGCACCGAGCCTTCCCACGAGATGCCGCGGGCGTACAGGATGTCGAACTCGGCTTCCGTGAAAGGCGGCGCCACCTTGTTCTTGACGACCTTGACGCGCGTGCGGTTGCCGATGACCGCGCCGGAGGGGTCTTTGATTGCGCCGATGCGCTGGACTTGCAGGCGCACCGAGGCGTAGAACTTGAGCGCCTTGCCGCCGGGCGTGGTCTCGGGGTTGCCGAACATCACGCCGATTTTGTCGCGCACCTGATTGGTGAAAAGGCAAAGGGTCTTGGTCTGGGAGATGGCGCTGGTGAGCTTGCGCATGGCTTGGGACATCAGGCGCGCCTGCAAGCCCATGTGCGAATCGCCCATGTTGCCGTCCAGTTCAGCCTGGGGCGCGAGGGCGGCCACGGAGTCCACGACCACCACGTCCAGCGCGCCGCTCTTGACGAGCTGCTCGGTGATGGTGAGCGCCTCTTCGCCGGAGT
>CAZOIS010000514.1:0-1661 GCA_964579865.1 uncultured Lentisphaeraceae bacterium
CTGATCGCCTTCAACTTCCATCTGTTCATCGACGACTTGTTCGCCATGGATGAGGCCATCGGCAAGAAGGCCGTGTGCATGGGATTGCCGGACATCTGGTACGGGGCGGGTGCCGTGCCGGTGCCGGAGCGGTTGTTCTTCGGCTGCGCCAAGAATGCTGACGAGTTGAAAGGTCGCGACCTGTTGACGGCTCACAAGACTTTATGGGATGCATGGGCGCCGTTTCTGGACGCCGGCGATGGCGCTCCGAGCCAGTTGTCCTATCGGCACCGCGTCGCGCTGCGGCGGCACTTCGCTTTTTTGGCGAACAATCTCGGCGTGACCTTGGACGACATCGGCCGGCCCGAGCAGGCGTTCGAATCCTATCAGAAAGCGCGTGCGATCTTCCCCGACAACATCAGCGCCCTGCTCAACGTGTTCGACATGCTGTCGCGCGGCTACCATCCGGAGTTGAAGGATGCGGTTGAAAGACTTCTGCGCCAGAAGGTCGCGAATCCCCGCGACCGCTATCCGCTCTGGTCGCTGAGCAGGTATTACGGCTATGTGCGCAATTACGAAGTGTTCGTGAAGATGGGGTGGTCGTGGGCTTTGTCCAGCAGCCCGAGCTCCGTTCTGGCCGGTTTGCGCAACGCCTATTCGCTGCAGCAGGACGATGAGAAACGGGGGGCGCTGACGGCCATGATGGCGTCGATCTACGAGATGCGCGGCGATTATCAGCTCAGCGCGTCCGAATACCGGAAGACGCTTCAGCGTGATCCGAAGAACACGTTCGCGATTTCGGGCCTGACCCGCCTGGCGCTGCAGCAGAGCGTGGTCGATGACGCGCGTAAGATCCTCGAAGCGGGCGAAGCCGCCGGCGCGTCGAAACGCCAGCTCAGACAGGACTGGGCCGCGCTCTATCTGGTCGCCGGCGACTTGCCGCGGGCCCGCGTGGTGCTGCAGGAGATCTGCGAAGAACCGGACGCCTCGCCGATGGCGCTGGCGATGCTGGCGATGGTGATGATTGAACAGCAGGACGTGGCGGCCGTCGAGTCCAAGGTCTTGCCGAGGCTGTCCAAAACCGCCGAGGGCAAGAATGCCTATTTCGTTCAGGTGATTCAGGGGCGGGTCTGGCAAAGCAAAGGCAAAGCCGGATACAAGAATGCGAGGCTCTGTTTTCAGCGCGCCGCGTTGATCCGGCCCGATGTGCAGGCGTTGTCGGACGTCTTGTTGATGTTCGATGTCCTGCTGGAGGATCAGAAATCCGCCGAAGCCCATGCGCTGTCGATCCTGCGGCAGCGGCCGGACCAGCCGTACGCGAACTTCATCATGGGGTCGATCCGTCTGGAGCAGGGGCTGTACGGGGATGCGGAGACCTATCTGCGGCGCAGCGCGAACGGCGCCGCGCCAACGCTGGCCGCGCTCAACAACTATGCCCAAGTCCTCTGTCGCATCCGCAAATTGGAAGAGGCTGAGAAGGTCGCCCGACGGGCGGTTGAATTTTCGGCCGACCGTTACGAGGGATGGGCCACGCTGGCTTTCGTGCTTGCCGAAAAAGGGGATCCCGAGCATGCGGCAGAGTCGCTCGCGAAAGCCAGAAAGGCGAATGACCAGGACACGCGGTTGTATCTGGTGGACGCGTTGATCGCCGTCAAGCGAGGTGATCCTGATGCGGCCGAAAA
>CAZOIS010000515.1:0-1656 GCA_964579865.1 uncultured Lentisphaeraceae bacterium
CTTGCCCCCCCGGACGCTGCGCCTGACGGCTTTCGTCCGGGGGGGGCAAGAGCCTCGATTATGATTATGATCGATTGGCCCCAACAGAACTGCCATGCGCCCAGCGCATCCCCTCGCGCATGGGTTGTATTGACTTTTTTGCCTAAAATGCGACAATCCCCGGCATGAAAGCTATTTGTTTCATGATGTCCGGCCTGATTTGTTTTATGCTCGCGCTTCCGTCACCCGCGCGCCCGCCGAATTACGACGACGCCAAAATCGCGCCGTACACCCTGCCTGACCCGCTGGTCTTCGCGGACGGCACGCGGGTCGCCGCACCGGACCAATGGCCGCGGCGCCGAGCCGAGATCGTCGCCCTCTTTGAGGACCAGATGTACGGGCTCGTCCCGCCGCCGCCCGCCACCATGCGTCTCGAGACCCTCGAGGAACGTGACATCCTGAACGGACGCGCCCGCCGTAAACAGCTCCGCATGTGGTTCCGCGCCGACAACACTGGCCCCAAGATCGACTGGATCCTCTTTATTCCGAAGCACGCGCCGCGTCCGGTCCCGGCCTACATCGGCCTGAACTATTACGGTAACCAGGAGCTGGACCCCGACCCCGCCATCCGGCTGACCGAGGGCTGGCTGCGCAACAATGACAAACACTTCATCACCGGCAACCGCGCTTCGGAAAAAAGCCGCGGACTCAATCCCGCGAGCTGGCCGTATGAAACGCTGGTGACGCGCGGGTATGCGCTGGTGACCGCGTGCTACGGCGACATCGCGCCGGACGACAAGGTGCTCTACACCAACGGCGTGCACGTCCTCTTCCCGCCCTCCACGCCGGGTGTCGGCAATGACACCACCGCATTGGGCGCGTGGGCGTGGGCGCTGATGCGCGGCATGGATATGCTGGAACGGGAACCCGCCATCGACGCCAAGCGCGTCGCTGCGGTCGGCTGCTCGCGCCTCGCCAAAACCGCGCTGCTGGCCGGCGCCAAAGACGAGCGCTTCGCGGTCATCATCCCCAACCAGACTGGAGGCGGCGGCGTGCCGCTGGCCAAACGCGACTACGGCGAAAATGTCGCCCTGCAAAATCAGAACTTCCCCTACTGGTTTTGCGGCAATTTCCGGAAATACAGCGACAACGAGGCGGCGATGCCGTTCGACCAGCACATGCTGCTCGCCGCCTGCGCGCCGCGCCGCGTCTATGTCTCCAGTTTCCCCGGCCGCTGGTTCGACCCGTACGGCGAATTCCTCAGCATGAAAGCCGCCGAACCGGTCTGGCGTTTTCTCGGCCATGACGGACTGCCGGCCGACACGTGGCCCGACGACCTCGCGCCGGCTCTCGGCAGCCACCTCGCCTACCACCGCCGGCCGTTCGAGCACGGCATCGCGACCTACGACTGGCAGGCCTACCTCGCCTTCACGGACAAGGCGTTCGGCGTCGCCATCGATTGGCAGCCGACGAAAACCGACACTTGGAAACGTTTCACGCGCCATCACTTTACAGTGGACGGCAAACCGTGCTGGGTGGCCGTCCCGCCCAACCCGCGCCCCGGCAACCCGTGGGTCTGGTGCATGGAATTCCCCACGGCCGTTGATGACCGCACCGGCGTCGTGCCGCTGGTCGAGAACGGTTTCAATTACGCCCACATGAGTGTCGGTAACACCT
>CAZOIS010000516.1:0-1651 GCA_964579865.1 uncultured Lentisphaeraceae bacterium
TTGCCGATGGAGCAGCCCTTCTTCCACGTGCGTTCGGTCCAGACGCAGCTTTCGGTTTACAACGGCGCGACGGTGGTCATGGGCGGTCTGATCACGGAAAGCCGCAAGACCATGGAGGACAAGATCCCGTTCCTCGGCGATCTTCCCTATGTGGGGCGCTTCTTCCGCAGCCGGTCTGAAGAGTCGGACAAGCGCAACCTGTTGGTGTTTGTCACGGCGCGTCTGGTGGATCCCGCCGGCCGTGCGGTGCGGACGGGCGGTGAATCGGCGTTGATGTCGGGCGGAGCGGCGGGCCAGGCGGCGCAACCACCTGTCGCGGCCACTGCCAAGGCGTCCGCTCCGGCGGAGAAAACCGAAGCCGCGGCCAACTAACCGCAGTCGGTGAAGCCCGCCAGCCTTCAGGCCGGACGGTTCATTGAACCGTCCGCCTCTCTTTTGTTATCCCGTTGGCGTGAGCCTACATGACTTTGCGTGTTGCCATAACCGGCGGCATCGCGTGCGGCAAGAGTCTTTTTTCCCGGCACCTCGCGCGGTTGGGTGTGGAACTGCTTGACGCGGACGATGTTGTTCACCGGTTGGAAATGCCGGGGGGGGCGGCCGTGCCTGCGCTGGCCGCTCTTTTCGGCAATGAGGTGTTGGACGCGAAGGGCGGCGTCGACCGCCAGGCGCTTGGCGCCAAGGTGTTTGCCGACGCGGACGTCCGTGCGCAGGTCAACGCCGTGCTTCATCCGTTGGTGCGTGCGGCCATCCGCGCTTGGGTGGCCGAGCCCGGCGGCGCGGTCAAAGCCGCGGTCATCCCGCTTCTGTTTGAGGTGGGCTGGGCCGACGACTGGGATGTGATCATCTGTCTCGCATCGAGCGAGGCGGTGCAACTCGAACGACTCAAGCGCGTGAGGGGGCTTTCCGAAGAGCAGGCCCGACAGCGCGTCGCAGCGCAGATGCCGGTGGCGGAAAAAGCCGCCCGGTCGCATCTGGTGGTATACAACGATGCCGATGCCGAGGCGTTGGCGCGGGAAGCCCGGAAAGTTTATCGCTTCCTTATGGAGACAGCCGATGAGTACAGATCAAGAGACGCCTGAACAGAATGCTCAGCCGCAGGGGCAACCCGTGAACCGCGAGGGTCAGCCGCCCGCGAACCGCGAACCGTCCGCGGATGCGCCCCGCTCGAAGTGGGCCCGCTTTTCCTCCCGCCCGCAGGTGAACCATCCTGTGGCGCGTCCTTCGGGCGGCGGCGACCGCGGCAACCGCCGCGGCGGCGACGGCGGCGGGCACAACCGTCCGCCCCGTCCGCCGAAGCACCACTCGCGGGGCGGTGCGCCGCGCGGCATGCCGAAGCACCCGGTGCCGCAGGGCCTGCCCGCCGACTATGACCAGCAAGATTTGCCGTATGTTCCGCCGGCGGTCCAGCCGGGCGAGGTGACCGTGCCGCAGGAGCCGCAGGCTCAGGGTCTGCCGCCCTTGACCCGCGGGCCTGTGGTGGAGGTCTACCAGCCGCCTGTGCCGGAGAATCTGCCGGCGCTCTATCTGACCGACCTGCAGAAAAAGGACATCCCGGATCTGCTGGAGCTACTGCCCAACGTGAACCCGGAAGACGTGAGCTCGATGCGCAAGCACGAGATCATCTTCGAGATCATCCGCAGCTACCTGCGCC
>CAZOIS010000517.1:0-1651 GCA_964579865.1 uncultured Lentisphaeraceae bacterium
GCGGTTGTCTTGGCCGAGCGCGAGCAACAGGGTTTACGCGGTTCGGCAGGCGGCCAGCCCTTCTGCTGCCTGGAGTGACCTGGTCACCAACATATCCGCCACTCCGCCCGGCAATACACACAGCGTGACCAACATGGGAAACGGCGGACAGCGGTTCTACCGGCTATCTGTTCAACAGTAGGGTTAAGCGGAATGAGACTGCCAATGGACACGCAAAACGACCTTCCGCTCACGCTCTTGTCACCCGTCAAACGCATCCGCGCCGAACTGGCCGTGGAAACCGTGTGGATCGGGGTGACGGTGTATCCCGAGTGCCCGGTCTGGCGCGTGTGGTGCGACGATCGGCCGGTTGTCGACACGTCGACGGTGGGGCTCATGACTGACGGCTGGCCGCTCGCGTACGGCATGCGGTTTGTGAAGGCGACGCGCCACCGGCCGCAGACCGGGATCGGGCCGGGGCGCTCGCTGGTGGCTCGCTTTGCGGCGCGCGACGGCCGCGAGCTGGAGGTCACGCTGCGCGTCACGGACCTGAGCGCGTTCTGCGCGGTGCGGGAACCGCGCAAACGCGGTCAGACGGGCACGGACCTGTCGGTGACGCGCTTCCCGGAGGGATCGGTGCTGCTGACGAACGGAGCGCCTCCGTCTTCCGACCTCCGGCCTCCGACCTCCGATCTTCGGCCCCAGGTGCGCTTCGCGCCGAGCGGCAAGCTGGTCGCGTGGTGGCGTCACGGGCTGGAGCAGCACGCCGTCTTCTTCGACCGTCCGGGCGAACTCGCGGCGCGGCGCTTCGGCGCGCTGGAGCGCGTGGCGGAGCTGCGCGTGGCGGACGGCAGGCAGGGCTGCGAGCACCTGTTTCTGACCGTGCCCTTCACCAAGTCCGAATGGCCTGCGCCGGTTTTCGGCGCGGCGGTCACGCCGGCGTATCGCGCGGCGTTCGAAAGCATTCTGGGCCGGGGCGAAACCAGCGACGATTTCTGGGTGATGCGCGGGGAGCCGGGCGAATTCGCGGTGGCGGCCCGCCGGAACGGCGCGGCGTGGCAGGTGGCCGGCGTCACGGCGGAGGCGCAGACGCTGACCGTGCGCTTCGAGGACCTGTGGCTGCGCATGCCGCCGGAGCTGCGGGCGCTGCGCTATGCCGTGGATATTCTGCGCGACCCCGCGAAAGGCGAGCCGGGCGATCGCGTCGAAGAGTCCTTTGCCGAGCAGGCGCCGGACGTGCGCGTGGCGCTGGATCTGGCCAAGAACGGCGGCTTCCTGATCACCTTCAGGCCGGAGGTGAGCCTCGGATGAACGCGGATCAGCACGGATGGGACGCGAGTGAAATCGAAGAAATCGAGTCAATCGATTCCGTCGAATCTCGCTTGTCCTTCACCGTGCCGGAGGATGCCTCCGGCCGTCTCGACGCCTGGCTCGCGGCGCAGGCGCCGGACCTGTCGCGCGCGCGCATTCAGGCGCTGATCAAAGAGGGCCGCGTGACGTGTGGCGGCGCCGCGGTGAAGGCCAACGCCAAGCCGAAGGCGGGCCAGGTGATCGAGATCGTCGTGCCTGCGCCCGTGTCGGCCATCCCGGAGCCGGAAGAGATCCCCCTCGACATCCTGTATGAGGACGGCGACTGCCTGGTGCTCAACAAGCCGGCGGGCCTGGTGGTGCA
>CAZOIS010000518.1:0-1634 GCA_964579865.1 uncultured Lentisphaeraceae bacterium
CTGCGGGCACGCCGATCGGCGCGGGCTGGAAAGTCGAAGCGGGCCTGTTGCACAAACTTCCCGGCGTCAAGGGCGGCGACATCATCACCGAGAAGCAATATGCCGACTTTGAGCTGGAGTGGGAGTGGCGCTTGGCTAAAGACGCGAACAACGGCCTGAAGTACTGCGTGACCGAGAAGCGGCCGGCCGCGCCGGGCTACGAATATCAGATGCTCGACGACCTGTCGCCCAAGTGGAACAAGCTGCACGCCAAGGCGCTGACGGCCTCGTTCTACGAGGTTCTGCCGCCTGAGGCGGACAAGCCGTTGAAGCCGGCGGGCGAATGGAACACGTCGCGCATCCTCGTGCAGGGCCGTCAGGTCGAGCATTGGTTGAACGGACAGAGAGTGCTCGCCTACGAGTTTGGCAGCGAGGCGGTCAAGGCCGGCGTGGCGGACAGCAAGTTCAAGAAGTATTCCGACTTCGGTTCCAAGCTCGACGGACATGTCATGCTCACGGACCACAACGACGAGGCGTGGTACCGCAGCGTCCGGATCCGTGAGATTCCTTCAAAGTGAGAGCCGAGGAGGTGCGTATGCGTTTGCTTGTTTGGGCGTGTGCGAGTGTGTTGGCGGGTGCTGTTTGCGCGCAGGGGCCAGGCGATGACCGGCAACATTTCGTTCGGGTCAGTGAACGCGACTGCCGGTACTTTGAGCTGGACAACGGCAAGCCGTATATTCCGATCGGCATGAACCTGATCGCGCCGCCCAAGGGCGATATGGCCGTGATGGACGCGTGGTTCGGCAAGCTCGAGGCCCAGGGCGGCAACTACGTGCGCATCTGGCTGGGCAATGCCTACTTCGATGTCGAGCACGAGAAGAGCGGCGTTTACGACGAGGAGAAGGCCAAGTGCATCGACGCGCTCTTCGCTTCGGCGCGCCGGCACGGTATCCGCGTCAAGCTGTGCATCGACTTCTTCCGCCACTTGGGCGAGGGTTCGCAGACGTGGGCGGCCAAGCCGCTTCAGCACGTGAAGAACGGCGGACTCGCGACCAACATGGCCGAATGGGTCAACAGCCCGGCCTGCCGTCAGCGCTACAAGGCCAAGTACGACTTCTACGCGAAACGCTACGGCAGCGATCCGGTCGTGTTCGGCTGGGAGCTCTGGAACGAGATGAACGCGGTCGTGGGGGGCGACGTGCGCGGCTGGACCGCGGAGATGCTTCCTGAGCTGCACCGCCGCTTCCCGAAGAACCTGTGCATGCAGAGCCTCGGGAGCTTCGACAGCGACCGCGCGCGCAAAATTTACGGGGATGTGTGCCGCATGCCTGCAAACGACGTGGCGCAGATCCACCGTTATCTTGACCTCGGCGCGCAATTGGAGATATGCCACGGCCCGGTTGATCTTTTCGCCGCAGACGCGGTGCGCGAGTTACAGGCCTTCGATGCGAAAAAACCGATCCTGCTGGCCGAGAGCGGGGGCGTGGAGCCGAACCACAGCGGGCCCTTCAAGCTCTACGAGAAGGACCGCGACGGCCTGATCCTGCACGATGTGCTGTTCGCGCCGTTCTTCGCCGGGGCTGCGGGGCCGGGGCACATCTGGCATTGGGATGCTTATGTGGCCAAGAACGACCTGTGGCCGCACTTCGGCCATT
>CAZOIS010000519.1:0-1621 GCA_964579865.1 uncultured Lentisphaeraceae bacterium
CCCCGCAGACCGGCAAGATGGGCGACGGCTGGGCCTACACCTACGCGGCCAACAAGCTCGTCGGCATCAAGCAGACCCACCAGCCGAGCCCGTGGATCAACGACTACGGCCAGTTTGCGGTGATGCCCCTCACGGGCAAGCGCGCCTTCTCGCAGGACGACCGCGCGAGCTGGTTCTCGCACAAGGCCGAGCGGGCCGCGCCGCACCTCTACAGCGTCTACTTGGCGGACTTCGACACGACCGTGGAGGTGACGCCGACCGAGCGCGCGGCGATGTTCCGCGTGACCTATCCCAAGACCGAGCAGGCCTGGTTCGTGGTGGACGCCTTCGACAAAGGATCCTACGTCAAGGTCCTGCCGGAGCAGCGCAAGATCGTCGGCTGGACCACGCGCAACAGCGGCGGCGTGCCGGCCAACTTCAAGAACTACTTCGTGCTGGTGTTCGACCAGCCCTTCGCTTCGGCCTCCGTCTGGCGGGACAAGGAGCTGAAGGAGGGCGTGCTCGAGCTGCAGGACAACCACGTGGGCGCGCTGGTGCAGTTCGCCGCTCCGGCGCGCGGGACGCGCGTGCATGTCCGCGTGGCCTCCTCGTTCATCAGCCCCGAGCAGGCCGAGATCAACCTGAAGGAGCTGGGCGACGACGCCTTTGACGAGCTCTGCGAAAAGGGACGCGCGGCGTGGAATCAGACGCTGGGGCGCATTGCGGTCGAGGGCGGCACGCTCGACCAGTTCCGGGTCTTCTACACCTGCCTCTACCGCTCGCTGCTTTTCCCGCGCGCCTTCTACGAGATCGACGCGGCGGGCAACCCGGTGCACTACAGCCCCCACACGGGCGAGGTGGCACCCGGCTACTATTTCACCGACAGCGGCTTCTGGGACACCTTCCGCTCGCTCTTCCCGCTGCTGAACTTCCTCTATCCCTCGGTGAACGCCAAGATGACCGCCGGACTCGAGGCCTGCTATCGCGAGAGCGGCTGGCTGCCGGAGTGGGCCAGCCCCGGCCACCGCGGCTGCATGGTCGGCAACAACTCCGCGTCGGTCGTGGCGGACGCGTGGCTCAGCGGCGCGCGCGGCGGCTACGAGATCCAGAAGCTCTACGAGGCCGTGGTGCACGGCGCGGAGAACGCGCACCCCTCGATCCAGTCGGTGGGCCGCGCGGGGGCCAAGGAGTACCTCGAGCTCGGCTACGTGCCGCGCGACGCCGGCATCAATGAGAGCGCCGCTCGCTCGCTGGAGTACGCCTACGCCGACTGGTGCGTGTGGCGCCTCGCCGTCGACCTCAAGCGGCCGCAGGAGGAGATCGACCGCTTCGCGCGGCGCTGCCAGAACTACCGCAAGCTCTTCCACCCCGAGCAGAAGCTGATGAGCGGCCGCAACCGCGACGGCTCTTTCGACAAGGCGTTCAACCCCTTCAAATGGGGCGGAGACTTCACCGAGGGGTGCAGCCTGCACTACACCTGGTCGGTCTTCCACGACGTGGAGGGGCTGATCGGCCTGATGGGCGGCCGGCCGGCCTTCACCGCCAAGCTGGACGAGGTCTTCACGCTGCCGCCGGTCTTCGACGAGAGCTACTACCGCCAGGTGATCCACGAGATCCGCGAGATGCAGATCATGAACTTCGG
>CAZOIS010000520.1:0-1617 GCA_964579865.1 uncultured Lentisphaeraceae bacterium
GGCAATCCGTGGCGCGTGTTTGACGAGTTGATGGGCGAGTTTCCGTATGATCTCCTCAGCAACAACTGGCGCGCCCGGGCCGGTCAATATCCGCGCGTCAACGTCTGGGAGAGCGAGCAGGGTCTCGTCGTTGAAGCCGAAGTCGCGGGTGTGGACCCCGAGAAACTGGATGTGGCCGTGGATGCCAACGTCCTGACGATCAAAGGAGAAAAAGCGCTGGCGGACGGATCCGCGAACGAGTTCCAACGCAGCTTCAACCTGCCGTTCGAACTGGAGAGCGAGAACATCAAGGCGGCCGTCAAGAACGGCCTGCTGACCGTCTCGATACCCCGCAAGGCCACGGCCAAGCGGACGATCGCCATCGAAAAGCTGTAAACCGGCACGGAAGCGGAAAGGAGAAACATCATGAGCTTAATCAAGAAAACCGAACAAGAGGTGCAGAAAGCGAGCCGTCTGGAGGTGACCCCCGCAACACGGGTTGAAGAGAGCGAGGACGCGTTCACGCTGACCGTGGAATTGCCGGGCGTGAACGAGAAGGACATCGAGCTCACGCTGGAGAACAAAACGCTCGCCATCACGGCCGAGAACACGGTGCAAAGCTTCAAGGATCACACGCTGGTCCTCACGGAGATCCCCGAGGTGCGGTACCGCACGGCCTTCGATCTGCCGGAGCGCGTCGATACCGCGGGCATCAAGGCGACCAACAAGAACGGCCTGCTGATCCTGTCGCTGCCGAAACGCGAAGAGGTCAAGCCCCGCCGCATCGCCATCACGGCGGGATAGCGGCGCGCTAAGCGGGAGCGGAACGCCCAACGCATGACGCGTTGGGCGTTTTCGTTTTTCCCGGGCCCGCCTGCCCCCCGGCCGGCCCGTCCCGCGATTCCCTATTGCTCCCAACGGATGGCCTCTGTTATCCTCTCCGGCATGACTGTGAAATTCATGAGAGTCCATCCCGAAGCCGTCCTGCCGGGCTATGCGCATCCCGGCGACGCGGGACTGGACGTCTGCGCCTGCGAGGCCGCGACGCTGAAGCCCGGCGAGCGGAAACTGGTCCGGACGGGGCTCGTCATGGAACTGCCGAAGGGCACGGAAGCGCAGATGCGCCCGCGCAGCGGCCTGGCGCTCAAGCACGGCATCACGCTGCTCAACACGCCGGGCACGATCGACGAGGGCTACCGCGGCGAGGTCGGCGTGATCCTCGTCAATCTCGGCCAAGAGGACTTCAGCGTCCAGCCCGGCATGCGCATCGCCCAGATGGTGATCGCGCCCGTCCTGCGCGTCGACGTCGCCGAGGCGGCCGAGGTTTCAGGGACCGCCCGCGGCGATGGCGGCTTCGGCTCCACCGGCGCGTAAGACGAAAGGGCCGCCGGACAAGACGCCCGGCGGCCCTTCAAATCCGACGCGCCACTCCGCGGGCTATTTCACCTCTTTGATCTTGATGTTGCGGTAAGAGACGCGGTCATTATGGTCCTGCAACAGGATATGCCCGACCGCCTGTTCGCCCCAGTTCGGAAACTTGCTGAACTTGCTCTGCGCCACGGCCGCGCGGAACGCCTCGGAGCCGCGTTCGAATTCCACCACCTTCACGCCGTTGAGCCAGTGCTCGACGTGCTTGCC
>CAZOIS010000521.1:0-1614 GCA_964579865.1 uncultured Lentisphaeraceae bacterium
TCAGACGGTTCGGCCACAGGTTCGTGATCTTCACCTGCAGCGTGTTCTTGCCCGTTTTGAGGGCATCCGTCACATCCAGCCGGTAAGGCGGCTTCCAGAGGAGGCTCAGCGGCCGGCCGTTAAGCTCCGTCTCCGCGAAGTTTTTCAAATCGCCCAAGTCGAGGATATAGCGCTCATCCTTCTGCTTCTTCGCGTCCCACGCGAACGTTTTCCGATACGTCGCCGTCCCGGAGAAGTATTTCACTCCCGCCTCGGGATGCTCCGTCCAGGAGATGAGCGTGTCCAGCGTGACGCGCTCTGGCGCGCCCCGCTTGGGCGGGAAGGTCAACTCCCAGGGCCCGGACACCTCGACGGCGGACGGCACCGACGGAACCGACGCCGTGAGCGTTTTCCCCGACGCCATCGCGATTTCGAACGCCCCCGCTTTCCAGGCCCGGACTTCCAGTCCGCCCTCCGGCGCGACCGCCAGTTCGTACGCGGGCACCGGCATCGCCTGTTCGCTCTCCTGCGGCAACATCAGCATCTGATTCTCGCCGGCGCGGGCCTGCTTGCGCTGACCCTTGTACTGATAGTCGACGCGCAGCTCCTTGACGGTGTTGATCGCGGGATCTTTTCCGGCCAAGACGTTATCCGCCTGGACCGCAAGCGCCCCCTCTTTCACCAGCCCGGCCAGCTTGCCCGTGATATCGACGACCTGCCTTTCCGGCAGCGGGACATCGCTGATCACCCCGTACACCGCCTTGACCACTTCCGCGCCCTCCGGCACTTCCGCGGTCTTGTGCTCGTCGACCTTCAGGCTCGCGGCCACGCCGTTCAGCACATAGTCGATCTTCAGCTCTTTTTCGACCATGCTGGCCGGATCGCCCGCCAGGTCATTGCCCGCGCGGATACGGCGGTTGCCGTTCTTGACCGATCGCTTGACAATCTCGGTGACATCGACGCAGTCGGGCTCAGTCTGCTCGCCGAACGCGCCGTATTCGGCCTTGATGACCGTCAGCTCCGCGACGGGTTCCTTCACCTCATCCGCGACCGCGGCGCGCCGGACCGCCACCGCGTGGTCGGTCCCGGCCGGTTTGCGGAAGACGACGAACACGGACCCGGCGGGACCGAAACTCAGTGGCACGGAGGTGACGCCGTCGTGCTCCGTGTAGACCGGGGCGGGCTCCATCACGCCCGTATCGGGATGCCACAGCTCCGGCTTTCTCCCGGTCACGCGGAACAGGCACGCCGCCTCGGCCCCCGTCGGCTTTGAGCTCGCGACGAAATAGACGTCCGCGCCGTTGATCAGCCGATGGATGTAGTTCAGCCGGACACCTTGATCGGTGCAGGCGAAGTCCGGCTTCACCTGCATTCCGAGCAGGGCATCGAGCGGGGATTTGTCGAATACGCGCTTGCCCCAGATTTCATCTGCGAGCCGCTTCACCTCGTCATCGCAGGCCGGGAATCCGCGCAGGCCGGGAGCGCGCTCGGGCTTGGGGCCGACCACCGTCGCACCGGCGTCGGCCAGCTCTTTGACTTTGCGGAGAACCGCCGGCGACATCGTCTTGTCGGCCGGCAGCGCCAAAACGCGGTAGCTCATTCCCGACGGCAGCACGATGCGGCCGTCCTTGACCG
>CAZOIS010000522.1:0-1609 GCA_964579865.1 uncultured Lentisphaeraceae bacterium
AGCCACGGCGCGCCCAGCACGCGGAACGCGAGGTTGGTGCCGCGCCCGCAGTCGATGCCGGGCAGCGCCTCGCAGAACACGGTGGCCGCATACGTCATGGCGCTTTCCCACGTCTTGATGCCCGGCGAGGGCGGCATGAAGGCCGGACGCGTGCCGTCCCACGCCGCATCCGCGCGCCGCCACGCCGCCATGGGCACCGTCGACAGCCGGATTTTCAGCCCGAGCGCGCCTTTCATCCAGCGGGCGCTCTCGGCCGGAGTCATGCCGTAAACGAGCGGCACGGGGCAGGGCGCCACGAAACTCTCGAACCGCGGCTCGGTCATCGGGCCGTCCACCGCGAACGGCAGGGGGATCGGGCGGTCGGCCACGATCACCTCCACGTCCGCCGCCGCGCAGGCCTCCAGCATGTTCCGGAGCGTGGCGAGATAGGTGTAACAGCGCACGCCCAGGTCCTGCAGGTCGCAAACCACCGCATCCACGCCGGACAGCATCTCCGGCGCGGGCTTGCGGCATTCGCCGTAGAGCGAGTAGACGGGGATGCCCCAATCGGGGTGCGGCCGGGTGTAGGTGTGCTCGCCCGCCCCGGCCTGGCCGAAGAAACCGTGCTCCGGCCCGTACAGCGCGACCAGCCGGCCGCCCAAGGCGCGGCGCAGGAGCTGGGCGGAAGTCGAGCCGTCCGCGGTCAGCGCGGCCTGATGGCTGAGCAGGCCGACCCGCTTGCCTTTCAGCGCATCGAACCGCCGCTCGCGCAGCACGTCGATGCCGGCCTTCATTTGGATTTCTCCCCGCGGCGCAACCGGTGCGAGAGCACGGCCAGGCTCGCGGCCAGATCCTCGCGCTTCACGATGACGTCCGAAGGGACGGACAGCTGGACCGGCGTGAAGTTCCAGATGCCGCGCACCCCGCCCGCCATCATCGCGTCGGCGACGGACTGCGCCTGGTCGGCGGGAACGGTCAGGATGCCGAGCGAGACGTTGAGCTTCCGCACGGTCTCGGCGATCTGGGCGGAGGGGTAGACCGGCACGCCTGCGATCTTGCCGCGCTTCTTCGGGTTTGCGTCAAACGCCGCGACGATCTGGAAGCCCTGATTCTTGAAACCGGGATAGCCCAGCAGCGCCGAGCCCAGGCGCCCCGCGCCCGCCAGCACCGCTTCGGTGGGCGCGTTCCAGCCGAGAAAGCGCTCGATGGCGAGGATGATCTCGGCCAGCGGAAATCCCAGCCGAGGCTTGCCGCGCACGCCGGTCTTCGACAGATCCTTGCGGACCACGATCGGATCCAGCGTCAGCGCTTTCGCGACCACCGCACCCGAAGCGAACGATTCGCCCTGCGCCGCCATCTCGTGCAACACGCGCAGATACAAGGGAAAACGTTTGACCATCCGGTCGCCGATCTCAGTTTTTTGTGCCCCGCTCATCGCGTTCCAGTCCTTTGCTAATGTTCGATGGTGGAAGTCATATTATCCTATTCTCTGTAAACAATAAAGCCCGATTCAGATTCGGGTTGCGCGCCCCCCCTGTTTTGTCCTACACTCACACCGTTTTTCAAAAGACTTCTCGGGGTGTTGCACAGCCTGGTAGTGCGCCAGCTTTGGGAGCTGGATGTCGGGGGT
>CAZOIS010000523.1:0-1604 GCA_964579865.1 uncultured Lentisphaeraceae bacterium
TTGCCAGAATCGCAGTCAGCTCCGCCTCGCCCACGGCCGGATTGCACGCCAGCATCCCGTCGGCGTTGAAGCTGACCTTCTTGACGTCCGCCACGATCGCGGCCAGATCCGCCGGCTGCACGCCGACCCGGGACAGGCGCGTCGGCACACCCGAGTTCTCGATGAAGCCGCGGAATGCCTCGATGCCCACGTCGATGATCTGCTCCCGCGTCTTGCCGTGCGGATCGACCCGCATGACGTGGCGGGCGAAGGCCTCATAACGGTCCGGCTTCACGTTTCTGAAATGCGTCATCCACGCGGGCATGATCAGCGCCAGCGATGTGCCGTGATTGACCTGGTGGCGCGTCGTAAGCACATGCCCCACCTGATGCATCGGCGTCCACGCGTCGCCGGGCGACGCCCAGCCGTTGAGCGCGCACGTCGCGCACCACATCAGTTCGGCGCGGGCGTCTGCAGCATCCGGCTGCGCGAGCGCGGACGGCAAGTTCTGCATGACCGTCCGCATCAGCCCCTCCTGCCATGCGTGCAACAGGTCAGACTTGTCTTGTCCGTTGAGATAGATTTCCAGCACGTGCGAAATCGTGTCGATCGCCCCGCAGGCCGTCTGGAACGGGGGAAGACTGTAAGTTAGCTCGGGATCGAGCACCGCCGTTTTTGGAAACAGGCAGGGGCTCCAGATATAGGACTTCTCGGCCAGCCGCGCGTTCGTCACCACGGCGCACATGTTCATCTCGCTGCCCGTCGCCGGCAAGGTGGGTATCATCAGCGTCGGCAGCGCGGCGTCGGGCGGCACGGCCCGCACATCGTCGTGCCGGCTGTAGACCATGTTCCACAGGTCGCCGCCCGCGTAGCAGACGCCCGCTGCGATCGCCTTGGCCGCGTCCATCGCGCTGCCCCCGCCGATGCCGACCACCAGGTCCGCACGGGCCGCCCTAGCCGCGGCGACGCCGCGGGCGACCATGCCGATCTCGGGGTTCGGCGCAACCTCGTAGAACGGCGTCACCGCGACGCCTGCGGCTGACAGGTTTGCGCAGGCGCGTTCGAGCACATCGTCGAGATGCGCATGCTCCGCATAAGAGACGACCAGGGCATTCTTGCCCAGCCGGGCCGCCTCCTCGCCTGCGCGGGCGAACGTGCCCGTGCCGAAAATGACTTTCACAGGATTCTGATATTCGAACGGTTTCATTTAGATTTCCATTTAAACAAGCGTCATTTCGAGCGATTGACCTGCGGCCAGCGTGAGTCCGTCGTTGAGGGAGAGCGTTGTCCGGCCTTCCTGATGAGACATTGAGACCCCCACATTCTTGCCTTCAACGTTGACCGCGACCGATTTCGGCTTGGCCTCCCGGTCGATGCTGACGCTTCGAAGATGAACCTTGCCCCACTTGACCGTGATCTCCAGACGCTGACCTCCGGCCTCTGACTTCTGGCTGAAGCTGCCCCACCCTTCCGCGGCGGTGAACGCCGCCTTGAAATTCTCGGGCGCCAGCCGCGGGGCAAAGCCGATCTCTCCCTTCGGGCCGTGATAGGCAAACCCGCAGGCCGCGAGGAACACGCCGTAGCTGGCCATCGAGCGGGCGTAGTGATCGCCGCACTCCACCTCG
>CAZOIS010000524.1:0-1601 GCA_964579865.1 uncultured Lentisphaeraceae bacterium
ACGGCGCGCGCGTGGCCGTGACGGACACGGCGGGCGGCTACCGGCTGGAGACTTCGGACACCGCTACGGTCGTCTGGGTCTGCCTTCCCGGCGGGCATGCCGCGTCGGGGAAGTTCTGGCGCGCGGTCGAGGACAAGGGGCGCGCGGATTTCGGCCTGGTGCCGCAGGCCCAGACGGAGGATTTCTCCTTCGTGCAAATCACGGACGCGCACGTCGGCCGCGCCGACTTGTTGGCCGCGTTCGCGGGCCATCTCGGCCGGCTGCCGCATCCTTTCGCCTTTGTCGTGAACACGGGCGACCTCGTGGGCGGCGTTGATGTCGTGCACCCCGACAAGGCGCAAGCGCAATACGACCGGTATCTCGGTGCGGCGGCGGCGTTCACCGTGCCGCTGTTCAACCTGCCTGGAAACCATGAGCACGTGGCCTTCAACACGCCGAAACCCGACACGGCGCACCCCCTTTACGGGAAGGGCCTTTATCGGCGCGTGTTGGGCCCCACCTATTACTCGTGGGATTGGTCCGGCGTCCATTTCGTGGCGCTGGACGGCACGATGTTGCCATATCAGGAAAGGCTCGGGACCAACCAGCTGTCTTGGCTGGCCGCTGACTTGGGCGCCCAGCCCGCAGACAAACCGCTGGTTCTCTTCTGCCACCAGTCGATCCCCGACTTGCGCGACGCCAAAGAACTGGCCGGGACCCTGCAGGGACGCCGCGTCCTCGGCGCTTTTTGCGGTCATCTGCACCGAACCTTCACCACGCGGCTGGGGGAGATTCCCGTGTACCTGAGCGGCGCGATGAGCGGCGCGTGGTGGAGCGGGCCGAACATCGACGGGACGCCGCAGGGGTTCCGTGTGGCGAACATCAAGAACGGTACGCTGAAGACGGCTTTCTTCAGCCGCGAGGGGGCGACGCCCCTTTCCGTCGTGGCGCCGTTGGCCACGGCCGTGCAGTCGGGAACCATCGAGGTCGCGGCGACCGTTTTGGATTTTGGGCAGCCGGTCGGGGTGACTGCGTCGTTCGTCGGACAGCCGGTGATGTTGACGCAGGGTTCGCGCGAAGAGCTGTGGTCGGTTTGGAGGGGAACGGTGGATACCCGGCTGGCGTTCGACGGCGACCGCACGCTGGAGATCACCGCGAAGCGGGGCGGCTCGACCAATACGTTCGGGATCCGCTATCTGGTCTCCAACGGCCGCTCCGAACGCTATCAGGCGGACGCGGACGCGACGCTCAAGATTCAGGTGAGGGGAATCGATGCCACGGACACCGTCCTGTTCAACGGGGAACCGCTGGGAGTGATTCCGTCAGGCACCTCGAACGAGACGACCTTGGCGTTTGCGGTCAGCAGGGAGCGGCTGGCGAAATTCAACCGGGTGACGGTCCGCGCCGAAGCGCAGGCGAAAGGCATGGACCTGTTCAGCATCGGCCCGATCGCGCTCGAGTACAAAGGCAAGCGGATCCACGATCTCCGGTACGCGTCCTTCGAACGGCACACGGTGGCGGGCGACGATCCGAAGCGCCGCGAGAAAGCGCTCTACTACTGTCTGCCGTGAGATTCGTATGGCCATGGAAATACGCTTGTGGTATACGTAATGCAACATCGT
>CAZOIS010000525.1:0-1601 GCA_964579865.1 uncultured Lentisphaeraceae bacterium
CCGGTCTCGGGCGAGAAAAGCATGTCGCTGACGTCCAGAAGCGACACCATTTTGATGCCCTGCTGGTCGAGCGCCTGGCGGTACAGCGCGCGGAAGAGCCGCCCCTGGACCTCTTCGGTAATTTCCTTGTGGAAGTCACGCTTGATGATCTCACGCGGCACCTTCCCGGGACGGAAACCGGGCACGCGACCCTGCTGCATGAACGTCTTGATCACCTCTTCATACTCTTTACGGGTCTCGTCCGCCTCGGCCTTGACAATCACTTTGACCTTGCACGACGCGACATTCTGCGTATCGACTTTCATCCGAATGAACCTTTCACATTCTTTCTGCTGAAAAAAGGGGGGTGCATATTATCACGCTTGCGCCTTCATTTCACGTAAAAATTTGGCGCTCCCCGTCGGGGGCTCTTCCGTATCTGCCCACCCTTACTGTTCCTTGATGCTCACGAGAAATTCGGCGTTGCTCTTGGTGTTTTTGAGACGCTTGACGATCATTTCCATCGCCTCGACCGGGGGGACGCCGTTGAGGGCGCGCCGCAGGATCCACGTGCGGTTCAGCTCCTCGGGATAGAGCAGCAGCTCCTCCTTGCGGGTACCGGACTTCTCCATATTGATCGCCGGGAAAACGCGTTTGTCCACCAGCTGCCGGTCCAGGCCGAGCTCCATGTTGCCCGTGCCCTTGAACTCTTCGAAGATCACTTCGTCCATGCGGCTGCCCGTGTCGACCAGTGCGGTCGCGATAATCGTCAGGCTCCCGCCCTTCTCGATGTTGCGGGCGGCGCCGAAAAAGCGCTTCGGCTTGTGCAGCGCGTTGGCGTCCACGCCGCCGGAAAGGATCTTGCCGCTGTGCGGCTGCACCGTGTTGTAGGCGCGCGCCAGACGCGTGATGCTGTCGAGCAGGATGACCACGTCCCGGCCGTTCTCGACCTGACGCTTGGCCACCTCGATCACCATTTCGGCGACCTGCACGTGCCGTTCCGGCGCTTCATCGAAGGTCGAGCTCAATACCTGCGCCTTGGTGTTGCGCTGCATGTCGGTGACCTCTTCCGGCCGCTCGTCGATCAGCAGGATGATCAGCATGGCGTCCGGGTGATTCGCCGAGATCGCATTGGCGACCTTCTGCAGCAGCACAGTCTTGCCCGTGCGCGGGGGCGCCACGATCAGGCCGCGCTGGCCGAAACCGATCGGCGTAAAGATGTCCATCACGCGCATCGAGATCTCCTCAGGCGAGGTCTCCAGACGGATGCGCCGGTCGGGAAAGAGCGGCGTCAGGTTCTCGAAATGGACGATCCGGCGCGCCTCGGCCGCCGGCTTCCCGTTCACGGTGTCGACGCGCCCGAGCGCGAAGAAGCGCTCCTTTTCCTTCGGATCGCGCACGGGGCCCTCGACGAGATCGCCGGTCCGCAAGGCGAAGCGACGCACTTGCGAGGGGGAGGCGTAGACGTCTTCGGGGCACTGCAGATAGTTGCTTTTCGGCGCGCGCAGAAAGCCGTATCCGTCGGGCAGGATCTCCAACACGCCGCTGGTGATCACCGTCCCGCCGCGGCGCAGGTAGCTGCGGATGATCTCGAAGATGATCTCGTGCTTGCGCATCGAGCT
>CAZOIS010000526.1:0-1595 GCA_964579865.1 uncultured Lentisphaeraceae bacterium
TTGCCGTCGAGGACGACCGGCACCTTGATCTCGTGCCCCGTGGACGCGACATAGGCAAGCGAGTTGGTGCGGAACTCCACGGTCCCCCATCCCGTGCCGGCCACCGAGCGCTCCTTCTTGATTTCCATGATACCCAGATAGCTTTGGGTCCCTTGCACATTGGAAATCCCCACGGCGATGCAGCCGCAAGCATCCGGCACAAGTCCCGTCAATTCGGCGATCGTGTCATTGTTGCCGTCATAGCCATCCGTGCCGACATCCGTGCCGGAAGTCACCATGTTGGTGCCGTATGTGCCGTTCCCCGCCTCGGCCGTATAGCGCGTTTCAAGGACCGTGGCGCTCGCCCGCGTTCCGAAGAAACGCAAGGTATACACCGACGCCTTGTTCAGCCCGGACACCTTCAGTCTGGAGCCGCCCGTCTGAGTATGAAAATAGTCCTCAGTGGCGCGGGCTTGTGCGAAATATCCGAGAAGCGCGGGGGTTGGCGAAAGAAGACCACCGTTGTATATCCCGTTGTGGCTCACGAACTCTTTTGTGATGACGAGCGAAACCGTTGTCGTCTTTGCTGAAAAGGAGTCGACTAAATTCTTCAGTGCCGCGCCCGCATTCACGGGCGGAACAAAGTTGTTCCAGTATCGGCCGTTGCTGTCGGGGCTTGCCATGGCATGCCCGTTGACGTTGTCGTTGGGGCCGAAGTCGATCAACAGCGAATCGGGGTCGTTTTCCTCAACCGCTCCCGCGACAGCGATCTCCATGATATTGAGATAGGCGAACCCGCTCACCATCGTCACGCCGACTTCGATCTCCCCGTTCGCATCGGCGGGTACGTTCCGCAGTTCGGCGATCGTATTGTTGTTGCCGTCGTAACCGTCGGCCCCGACATCCGTACCGGTCGTCACCACATTGGTGGCATACGTGAGGCCGTTACCCGAATCGGCGGCATAGCGCGTCGTGCGGACGGCACCGTCCAGCGCCCGCGTTCCGAAAAAGCGCAGGGTGTACACGAGACGATTGTTTAAGCCCTTGATCTTGAACTTCGAGGCCCAGCCTGTGCAGAAGTAATCTTCCGTGGCGTTCGTCACCGCGAAATCGCCCAGAAGCGCGGGGTCCGGAGCCATCAGCCCGCCGAAACCGCTTCCGCCGTTCGGTCCGCTGAACTCAGCCGTCACCTCCAAACTGACAGGCGTGACCGCGCCGGTTGCCCTGACGAGTCCCGGCAACGAAGCGCCCACCGGAACGTTACCGTTGTACCGCCAACTGTTCCAGTAGTGACCAAAAGGGTCAGGGGACGGCGCGGCATGGCCATAGGCGGTGTCCGCCGGCCCGAAGTCCACCAATAGCCGGTCCGCGAGCGCGAGCGGCGCGACCTCTTCCACGCGGATCTCCATGATGCCGAGGTACCCGTAACCGCTCACATTCGTCACGCTGACCTCGATCTCCCCGTTGTCGTTTGCCGACAAGCCGCGGAGTTCGACAATCGTATCGTTATTGCCGTCGTAACCGCCCGTGCCGACATCCGTTCCTGTCGTCATGATGTTTGTCGTGAAGGTGCCGTTCCCGGAGGCGGCGGTATAGCGCGTCGTGCGGGTGGCCGC
>CAZOIS010000527.1:0-1577 GCA_964579865.1 uncultured Lentisphaeraceae bacterium
GACCATCCACGAGATCACCAAAAAGGGCGGGTACTTCTGAGACGGCGCGAGCGTTGAACGGTTCAAGGGCTCCGGGGCCAGCGGCTGGGGGGGCGGCCGTTGGCATGAAGCGCCCTGGCCGCTCGCGGCCAGGGTTGGGAGAGGTAGGGCGGGTTCGGAGACCCCGCCGGTTGCTCACGCATGAAGAGGGGGAACACATGAAGCAGGTCATCGGCATTGCGGCACTCGCGGGATTTTGCGCGGTCGCGGCAACCGCGCAGACGAACGTGCCGGCCGTCAGCGCGGCCTACCTGAAGTTCTGGGAGGCGCCCGGCGTGCAGGACCGCATCGGGCAGGGCATCCGTTCCAACCGCATGGCGGAGGCGCGCTTGTCGCTCCCGTCCGTCAAGGCGGGGACGGAGGTGCGGGTCGAGCAGCTCTCCCACGCGTTTCTGTTCGGCGGGAACATCTTCCTGTTCGGCGACCTGAAGACGCCGGAGAAGAACCGGCGTTACGAGGCGACGTTCGGCTCGCTCTTCAACGCGGCCACGGTCGCGTTCTACTGGAAGACGCTGGAGCCCGAGCCGGGCAAGCCGCGCTTCGCGGACGGCAGCCCGTACGAATACCGCCGTCCGCCGACCGATCCGGTGGCGGCCTTCTGCGCATCGCACGGCATCAACATGAACGGCCACGCGATCATTTACGGCATGCGGCGCTGGGGCCATCCGGCGTGGATGCCGGAGGACCGCAAAGCGATGGAGCCGATCTTCGAGCGGCATGTGAAGGAGCTGGCGGAGCGGTACGGCACGCGCGTGCAACGCTGGGACGTGGTGAACGAGTCGATCGACCAGGCCAACCGCGGCCTCATGCCCGATGACTACACCTTTAAGACCTACCGGTGGGCCGCGAAGTATTTCCCAGCGGCCGCGCGTTTCGGCATCAACGACTGCGACATGCACTGGGGGCCGTCGCGCCGCTATGTGGAGATCGCCCGCGACCTGATCGACCGGGGCGCGCGGATCGACACGGTCGGGGTGCAGATGCATATTTTCAACCCCAAAGAATCGCAGAGCATCGCCAACGGTGCGGACATCCTGACCCCGGCCAAGAATTACGCGGTGCTGGATTGCCTGAAAGGCGCGGAGCGCCCGATCCACATCAGCGAGGTCACGGTCAGCGCGCCGGACGAGAGCGCGCGCGGCCGTGAGATTCAGGCGGTGATCGCCCGGAACCTGTACCGTCTGTGGTTCAGCTACCCGGACGTGATGGGCATCACCTGGTGGAACGTGGTGGACGGCGGCGCCGCGCCCGGCGAACCCTCGTTCTCGGGTCTGTATGACAAAGACGTCAACCCCAAGCCGGTCTACCACGCGCTCGACGCGCTCATCAACGGCGAGTGGAAGACGCGGCTGACCTTGGCCGCCGAGACAGGCAAGCCTCTGGCCTTCCGCGGTTTCAAAGGGCGTTACCGCATCACGTGGACGGGCGCCGACGGCGCATCCCGACACGCGGAGTTTGAACTGGCAAAAGACGGCGACGGCCTCCGCGGTCCGTCAAATAGAAAAGACACCGTAGGTTTTTCTTGGGGATGGTCGATC
>CAZOIS010000528.1:0-1570 GCA_964579865.1 uncultured Lentisphaeraceae bacterium
CCGTGTCGAGCGCGCTGCGCTGGATCTGGAACCAGCCCGAGCCGGCCGTGGTGCTCAGCGGCATGAGCGACAAGAACCAGATGAAGGACAACCTGCGGGCGGTCGAGACCGCCGACGCGGGCGTGCTCACCGAGCGCGAGAAGCAGGTGCTCGAAAAGGTCTGCCGCTACATGCGCGAGAACGTGCCGATCCCGTGCAGCAAATGCGGCTATTGCCTGAAGAGCTGTCCGGTGGGGGTGAAGATCCCGTTCATGTTCGACATCTACAACAAGCATCTGCTCGTGGGGCGCAAGCACACGCTGCAGCCGGCGCTTTACAAGAGCGTGATGCAGAACGAGAAGGCGTCCGCCTGCATCCGCTGCGGCGAGTGCCGGAAGCACTGCCCGCAGTCGATCGACATCCCTTCCTGGCTGGCGAAAGTGGCGGCGGAATTCGAAGGAGGCACAACCAAGTGACGAATACAACCGGAGAGCTCGCCACGCAGGCCGTGGCGGTCGTGGTGCAGAAGCAGGTGGGCGAGGTCACCCAGGCGCTCGCCACCGAGGTGGACAACGGCCGCGAGCTCGTGAACGTCGCGCTGCGGTGGTTCGCCGAGAACGGCCTCGCGTTCCTGGTGAACCTGTTGGTGGCCGTGCTGTTGCTGATCGTCGGCGCGCAGGCGATCCGGCTGCTCACGCGCGCCACGCACAAGGCGCTGGCGAAGACGGGGCGCGTGAACTCCCTGCTCCAGAATTTCCTGTGCAGCGTGGTGAACAAGGCCGCGTGGGTGATGTTGCTCATGGTTGTGCTGCAGCGCCTGGGCGTGAACATCGCGCCGCTGATCGCCGGCCTGGGGGTCACAGGCTTCATCTTGGGCTTCGCGTTCCAGGAGTCGCTGGGCAATCTGGCGGCCGGCATGATGGTTGCCATCAACCAGCCGTTCAAGGTCGGGGACTACGTGTCGGTGGGCGGCATGGAAGGTTCGGTCGTGGAACTGAACATGATGGCCACGACGCTGGCGACGGGCGACAACAAGAAGGTGGTCGTGCCCAACAAGGTCGTGTGGGGCACCGCGATCACCAACTACACGGCGACGGACAAGCGCCGCGTGGATCTGGGGATCGGCATCGCCTACGGCATGGATATCGCCAAGGCCAAGCGCATCGCCCTCGACGTGCTGTGCGCGCATCCGCTGGTGCTGAAAGATCCGGCGCCGCAGGTCGAGGTCCTCACGCTGGGCGATTCCGCCGTGAATCTGGTGCTCCGGCCTTGGAGCAAGCCGAAGGATTACTGGACCGTCTACTTCGCGGCGATTCAGGCGGTGAAAGAGGCGTACGATAAGAACGGCATCGAGATCCCGTTCCCGCAGCTTGAAGTCCGCATGAAGAGCTAGAGCGGTCTCGCAAAAAGCGCAGCCGTTCTACGGCTCGACAGCGCCTCGCCACGCGAAAAGCGCCTCAGTTCATCATGCTGTGGATCGGCGCGGGAATGTGCCCGCCACGGTTCACAAAGACTTCCGCGCCCTCGGGGCTGGCCGACTGCGTCACCACGCCCGCGCCGAACAGGCCGCCGAAATCCACGAACTCGCCGG
>CAZOIS010000529.1:0-1557 GCA_964579865.1 uncultured Lentisphaeraceae bacterium
TCTTTGTCGCGACCCTGCGGCCGCGCGTCTGGGTGATCTCGGTCTGGGATTCCGCGCACCCCACGACGCGGGTGTGGAATCGCCTCCAGTCGCGCCGCGTCTATCCGGGCCCGCGCGAGGTCTTCGCCACGGACGCCCATGAGGCCGCGCTCAACGTGAACGGCGGGTTGAGCCGGCTCGCAAGCCAACACGGTCATATCGTGATCCGGGTCGCGCCGGGCGGCGGCGAGTTCCGCGTGCTGATCGTGGACGATTCGAGCGAGAGCCATCGCGTCACGAAGGCCTTCGGACCCTACAAGACAACGACGGGACCATGAAGCGCCAAGCGGTGGTGAGATCTTCGGCGAGGACGAATGTGGGCAAGACGGAAAATTCAGATGGGGGGCATTGAGATGAAACGGATTATGGCGGGGACGATGTTTTTGTTTTGCGTGGCCGCAGGTGTTGGGGCGACCGAGACCGAGGTGCTGTATGACGGCGGCGGTACGAACGACTGGACCACTTCGCGCGATGCGGAACGCCTCGCCAAGGAGCTGTCCGTGAGCGAGTTCACGTCCTCAGCGGATCCGGCGGCGCTGAGGTGGCGGTTCATGCCCAAGGCCACGGCGTTCAACGACATCTTCCTCTCGCTGCCGGTTGCGCGGCGCTTCGACACGGTCCGCCTGCGCCTGAAGAACGAGGGTGCGGGATTCACGTTGGCCTGCAAAGTGCGCGACGCCCGCAACGCGGAGTGGACCGCGAAGCGCGTCCCGTTGAAGACCGGAACCGATTGGCAGTGGGTGGAGTTTCCCGCTTCCGACTGGGCTGCCGCACCGTGGGCGCGCGACCCCGACGGCAAGCTGGATTTCCCGCTCGCCTATTTCGCCCTGATCGCTTTCGACATCAAGGCGGGACAGGAATACAGACTGCAAATCGCCCGCATCGAGATCGTGCGTCCTGATCCGCCCGTGGCGACGGTCCGCGATCTGCAGATCCCCTCGGAGCTCAAGGCCGGCAAGAGTTATCCCGTCAGCCTGAGTTTCAGCATGGACAAGCCGGCACAGGAGGAAGAGGCTAGCCTGTCGTTCCGGCGCGGCAAAGCCGAGCTGTTCCGCGTGCCGCTCGTCCTGCCGGTGCCGCTTTCGAAGGTCACGCCGGAACAGGAGGTGCGGGTCCAGATGGAGTTGCCCGTGCCGCTGTACGCGTTCGGCGGCACGCAGTCCGTGGCGTTGTGCTTGGGCGAGTCCCGCATCAGGCGCAACGGAAAGCTGACGGATGAGGTGGCGGCCGTGACCGTCGACCAGCGCCGCGTCAAGAAGTGCGTCGCCGCCGTGAAGACATACCACGGGACGCCGACACTCTTCATCAACGGCACACCGCACAGCGGCATGACCTGGGCGACCTACCGCCCCACGCCGGAGGTCTTCGGCGACTTCACTCGGGCGGGCATCACGCTCTACACGTTTGCGGCGACGCCGACCGAGTCGGGCTACAACCTTTCGCGCACGACGTGGACCGCGCCCGGCGAGTACGACTACTCGCAGCTCGACGAGCGGGCGATGATGCTGCTCAAGGAGA
>CAZOIS010000530.1:0-1554 GCA_964579865.1 uncultured Lentisphaeraceae bacterium
GTGGATCTGGGCGCGTCGGGCGGCAAGTGTTTCATCGGATTCTTCGGGGACGGCTCGTTCCGCATGGAGGAGGTCCACCGCTTCGCGCACGAAGGCGTGACCTATTTCATGCCGGACCGCACCGGCGCGGTGACGGAGCGCACCTACTGGGACGACACCTATATCTACCAGAACATCGTCAAGGGCCTGCAGGCCGCGCGGCGCCAGTACGGGGCCACGTTGGACGGCATCGGCATCGACACCTGGGGCGCGGACGGCCATTTCCTCACGCAGGACGGCGACGTTTTAGGCAAGGTCTACTGCTACCGCGACCACCGCCTCGACACCATGTGCGACGAGGTGAAGGCGCGCATCGACGCCGAACGCGTCTACGCGATCACTGGCAACCATTTCCAGCCGTTCAACCAGTCCAACCAGCTCCTGTGGGTGGCGACGCGCCGGCCCGAACTGCTCAAGCTGGCCAAAGTCTATCTGCCGATCCCGGCGCTCTTCTACTATTACCTCGGCGGCTGCACGCAGGTGGACTCCACCTTCGCCAGCGTGACGCAGATGATGGACGCCAAGCGGTGCAAGTGGAGCTCCGAGATGCTGAAGGCGCTGGGCATCCCCAAGAAGCTGATGCCCGAGATCGTCAAGCCCGGGACCCGGATCGGCAAGCTCCAGCCCAAGTTGGCGGAGTACTGCGGCCTGAACGAGGTGGACCTGATCGCGGTCGGTTCGCACGACACGGCCAGCGCGTTCGCGGCGGCGCCGGTGAAAAACCCCAAGAAGGCGCTGATCATCAGCTCAGGCACGTGGTCTTTGGTCGGCAAGCTCATCAAGAAACCGGTCACGTCGCCCGAAGCGATGCGCCACGGCCTCAGCAACGAGGGCGGCATCGGCAACACGCGCTTCCTGCGCAACTGCATGGGAACGTGGATCGTGCAGGAGCTTCTGCGCGTGTGGGAGATCGCGGACGGCAAGCGCATGGAATGGAAAGAGGTGGACGCGATCACGCCCGCCGCGCCGGCCTTCACCGCCTTCATCGATCCCGACGACAAGCGCTTCTACAATCCCGCCAACATGGAGCAGGCAATCCGCTCCTTCATCGCCGAGACGGGACAGCAGGCGCCGGCGGACCGCGGCACGGTGTTGCGCTGCGTCTACGAGAGCCTCGCGCTCAAGTACCGGTATGTGAACGAGACGATCAACCGCGTGACCGGCACGGAGACCGAGGTGGTCCACATCGTCGGCGGCGGCAGCAACAATCCGCTGCTCAACCAGTTCACGGCCGACTCGGTGGGCGTGCCGGTGCTGGCGGGGCCGAAAGAGGCGACGGCGGTGGGCAACCTGATGGTGCAGGCGGTGGGCGCGGGCATCATTCCCGACCTCAAGGCCGCGATGCCGTTCATCAAGTCGGCGTTCCCGATCGCCACCTTCAAGCCGCAGGACACGGCGGCGTGGGACGCGGCGTACGTCCGGTTCGCCAAGCTGCTGAAATAGCGCATTTCCCCCTTGGTAATCGGACGGGGGATAGGATAAACTGTCTCCTTTCGGCCGGCGGAGCGCGCGCTC
>CAZOIS010000531.1:0-1552 GCA_964579865.1 uncultured Lentisphaeraceae bacterium
GTCGAGATCCACGTGCTGCAGGGCGAGCGCAAGATGGCCGGCGACAACAAGACGATCGGCAAGTTCCACCTCGACGGCATCCCGCCGGCGCCGCGCGGCCGTCCGCAGATCGAGGTCTCCTTCGACCTCGACGCCAACGGCATCCTCAACGTGAGCGCCAAGGACCTCGGCACCGGCAAGGAGCAGAAGATCACGATCACGGCGTCCAGCGGCCTCTCGAAAGAGGAGATCGAGCGCATGCGCAAGGACGCCGAGCTGCACGCGACCGAGGACGCCAAGCGCCGCGAGGAGGTCGAGTCCCGCAACCAGGCCGAAAACCTCTGCTATCAGGTCGAGAAAATGATCTCCGACAACGCCGACAAGATCCCCGCCGAGAAAAAGGCGCCGGTCGAGAAGGCGGTGGCCGACCTCAAGGAGGCCCTGAAGGGCGGCTCGCTCGATCAGATCAAGGCCAAGCAGGAGGCGCTCACCAAGGCCATGGACGCGGTGACGCAGGGCATGTACAGCCAGCAGCAGGCGGGCGGGCAGCCCGGCGGCGACGCGGGTTTCAGCGGTGAGACGGAAACGGAGGACACCTCTGCCAAGAAGCCCGGCGACGACGGTGTGATCGATGCGGATTACACCATGATGGACGACAACAAGAAGAAATGATTTCGATTGCGCGGGTGCGCGACCTGAAACGATTGTAGGGGCGGGCGTTCGTGTCCGCCCGGCACTTAACACAACAAAGGAGAGCAAACATGACGAAGATTCGTCCGCTCGGCGACCGCGTGTTGGTCGAGCCTATTGACGTGAAGGAAGTCACCAAGGGGGGCATCATTATTCCGGATGCCGCGAAAGAAAAGCCGATGGAAGGCAAAGTCGTCGCGATCGGCAAGAAGCGTGACGATGACGGCAAAGAGATCCCGTTCGATGTCAAGGTCAACGACAAGGTGCTCCTGCCCAAGTACGGCGGCACGGAAGTCAAGTTCAACGACAAGACCTACCAGCTCGTCCGCGAAGAGGACCTGATGGGCGTGATCGAATAACTGAAACCGCAACGTTTTTACGGAGAAGAAGAAAATGGCTGCAAAGCAACTGATGTATGATGTCGAAGCCCGTCAGAAAATCCTGGCCGGCATTTCCAAACTGAGCCGCGCCGTCTCGTCGACCCTCGGGCCGTGCGGGCGCAACGTGATCCTCGACAAGAAATTCGGCTCGCCCGCCATCACCAAGGACGGCGTGTCCGTGGCCAAGGAGATCGAGCTGCCCTGCCCGTTCGAGAACATGGGCGCGCAGATGGTGCGCGAAGTCGCCAGCAAGACCAGCGACATCGCCGGTGACGGCACCACGACCGCGACGCTGCTGGCCGAGGCTATCTATCGCGAAGGTTTGAAGAACGTGACCGCGGGCGCCAACCCGATGTCCCTCAAGCGCGGCATCGACAAGGCCACCAAGGCCGTGATCGAAGCCATCGCCAAGCAGGCCAAGAAGGTCAAGGATCCCTCCGAGATCGCTCAGGTCGCCACCATCTCCGCCAACGGCGAAGAGGAGATCGGCTCGATCATCTCCG
>CAZOIS010000532.1:0-1544 GCA_964579865.1 uncultured Lentisphaeraceae bacterium
GGCCTGCGCACGCGGGATCCCGCGGTCTGCGGCGGCACCGTCGACCTCTTCCCCGAAGAGGGCAAGTACCACCTCGACGGACACCGCGCCTGCCGCGTCCGCATGACGCCCGAGGAAAGCATGGCCCGCGGCAATCTCTGTCCCGCTTGCGGCAAAGAGCTCACCATCGGCGTCCTCCACCGCGTCGTGGAACTCGAGCGCAAGCAGAGGCCGGAGGACGGGGGCCAGAAGTCAGACGCTCCTCCTTCCTCCTTCCTCCTTCCTCCTCCCCCCCGCCTCCCCTACCGTTATATCGTCCCGCTGCCCGAGCTGCTCTCGCAGCAGCTCGGCGCTGCCCCGACTTCGAAGAAGGTGACGGCCGCTTATGCCCGCACCCTCGCCGTGGCCGGGCCGGAGCTGCCGCTGCTGCTGGACAGCGGCTCGCAGACGCTTGACGCGCTCGGCGACCTCGGCCAAGCGATCCGGAAGGTGCGCGAAGGCCGGGTTCTCCGGGAAGGCGGATACGACGGCGAATACGGCACCATCCGCGTGGATTGACCCGCCGCCGCCCTGAGCCGCTTTTTTCCGGTTCCCTTTTACCCCAAATCTAAGGTAAGATATTTACTGATCTTAACGGTCAGTTTTTGTTTTATGAATTTGCTTCTGCATACGTGCTGTGCGCCCTGTGCCAGCCACTGTGTTCTCGCGTTGCGAGAACTCGGGCATGAGGTGACGCTGTTTTACTCGAATGCCAACATCGCGCCCCACGACGAGTACCTCAAAAGGCTGGAGGCGGTTCATCAGCTCGCGGAGCGGCTGAAGGTTCCCGTGCTGCTGGACGAACCCGACCACGCCGAGTGGCTCGACAAAGCGGCCAAGGGATTTGAGCGCGAGCGCGAAAAGGGGGCGCGCTGCGAACGGTGTTTCCGGTACAGCCTGGGCCGGACCCGCGAAGCCATGCTGAAACACGGCTTCGACCTCTTCACCACCTCGCTTTCGGTCAGCCCGCACAAGCACACGCCGACTCTCTTCAAGGTGGGCCGCGAACTGGACGAGAAACGTTTTCTCGCCATCAACTTCAAGCAGAACGACGGGTTCAAGCACAGCCTGCAGCTCGCAGCCGAATTCGGCCTCTACCGGCAGAACTACTGCGGCTGCGAGTTCAGCGTCCGCGACTGAAGCCGGATCCGGCTTGCTCGCCCTGTGCCCCCCCGCGCCAGGCAGGGCGCGTTCGGAGAACGCGCCGCCAGCGGGGACGGCGGCTTCTCCGAAGCCGCCCCACCTTTCCTTCGCGATGTCAGCAACCCACCATTAGTGTATCAGGATCATCGTGCCGGGGTTGTAGGCGAGGTACACGCGTTTCGCGGCCACGTCGTATTTGACGTTCCACCGCGGCGGCAGGTTGGCCGAGCTGAACGCGCCGCTCGGCGTGCCGGTGCAGGTGGCGACCGTGTAGCTCCAGTATTTGCTCAGCTGGGCCGGGTCTGCGACGCTCAGCGCAAGCCCGGAGAGATCCAGATCGCCCCGCACGTGCAGACAATCGCACAGGCCATTGCTGGACACGT
>CAZOIS010000533.1:0-1520 GCA_964579865.1 uncultured Lentisphaeraceae bacterium
GGCCAGCGCGTCGGACATCCAGCGCCGCACCTCGGGGTTGGATGTGCAGAGCCGCGCCGAATCCCCCGCCGCCGCCGTGCCGCGCATCGCCGCCCGTTCCGGCCGCGCCGCGAAGAACGACGTGTGCATCGTGCGAGGCTCGTTCATATAGAGATAGACGTCGATGCCGTACTGCTTGGCCCGCGCGACCAGCGTGCGCAGCCCCGCGATGCGCTTTTCGCAGTCTGCGCCGAACTCGGGGAACGCCGCGTCTTTCGCCAGCGTGCGCAGCACCGTGTGGACCCAGACGCCGTTCACGCCCGCCGCCGCGAGCCGCTGCAGCAGGCCGTCGGGGATGGACCTCACCTCGGGGTCGATCAGCGGGTCGCCATAGTCCGCGAAGTAGGAGAAGATGAAGCGCAGCTCGAACGGCGAGGTGCCGTCGGGTTTGGCGAGCGCCAGCGCGGGGCCCGGCCGGGACAGCGTCTGGACGAAAGCGAAGCGCGGTTCCTCCGGCGGCGCGGACGGCCCGGCCAGTCCCTCTTCGCGCAGCCAGCCCGCGAGGCGGGCGGCGGCCGCGGTCTCCCCGGGCGTGGGCGGGGCGTAGCGCAGCGGCGGGCACGCCGGCTTGACGCTGCCGAGTTTGATGAACAGGAAGTCGTCCTCCAGCAGCGCGTCGCGCAGTTGTCCGCGCGACATGCCGAGCAGGGCCGTCAGCTGGTCGTATGGCAGCAGGTGCCAGTTGCGGCGCAAGACCGTGATGTAGCCTTTGTTCTTCCACTCGGGCGGGATCGCGCCCTGCGGCGGCAGGCCCATCGAGGCGGCCACCCGCGCCACGTTTTCGGGCGTGGTTTGCAGCACCGCGGCCAGACGCGCCTGCGGCACCACGGTCCAGTTGCGCCAGAGGAACTGGTGCAGCCGGCTCGGGAACGGCTCACACCCCAGTGCGGGCTTGGTCCCGTTCTCGCCGGGCAAGGGCACCTCGGCGCCGCCGCATAGCAGTGCGCCTGCCATCCAACAAAACACAGCCGCCCATCGGTTCACCCGCCCCATGATGTCCCCCTTCCGTTTCATAAACGAGTTCTATCCTTACAAAGTACCCCATTTTCTGCGGTTTGAAAAGGCCCGGCGGGGCCTCGTGGCGGCCGAAAAATTTTTCGAAAATCGCGCTTGCACGCGACTCGTCACCTGTGCTAACTTATCTCTCCATTTATTTCCAATTGGGAAGGAAACGTATCCGATGCCGACGATCAACCAATTAGTGCGCAAGGGGCGTACCCCGCTGCGCAAAAAGAGCAAGTCGCCCGCGCTCAAGGCCTGTCCCCAGCGCCGCGGGGTCTGTCTCGTTGTGAAGACGCAGACGCCCAAGAAGCCGAACTCGGCGTTGCGTAAGGTCGCCCGTGTCCGTTTGACGACGGGCTACGAAGTGACCGCTTATATTCCGGGCGAAGGCCACAACCTGCAGGAGCACAGCGTCGTGCTGGTCCGCGGCGGCCGCGTGAAGGATCTTCCCGGCGTCCGCTACCACATCGTCCGCGGCT
>CAZOIS010000534.1:0-1505 GCA_964579865.1 uncultured Lentisphaeraceae bacterium
GGCGAGTACGACTACTCGCAGCTCGACGAGCGGGCGATGATGCTGCTCAAGGAGAACCCGAACGCGTACTTCTTCCCCCGCCTGTACCTGCACGCGCCGAAGTGGTGGAGCGAGCAGCACCCGGACGACATCGTGCTGATGGATCCGGGCGACGGCAAGTTCGTGCCGTTCATCCACGCGGGGGGCAAGCCTGCGCCGAGCTGGGCTTCCGAGGCCTGGCGGCGCGACACGATCGAAGGGCTGCGCCGGCTCATCGCGCACGTCGAGGCGTCGCCGTATGCCGACCGCGTGATCGGCTACCACATCGCCTCCGGCACCACGGAGGAGTGGATGATGTGGGGCGGCAACGAGCACCAGTGGGTCGATTTCTCGCCCGCCAATACGGCGTGTTTCCGCGCTTGGCTGCGCAGCAAGTACGGCACGGATGAGGCGCTCCGCGCGGCGTGGCACGACGGCTCCGCGAGCCTCGCCACCGTGAAGGTCCCCACGAAGGCGCAGCGTCAGCACACGGAGATCGGCTCACTGCGCGACCCGGCCAAGGAGCAGGCGGTCATCGATTTCTACCAGTACAACTCCGACCTGGTGGCCGACACGATCTGCACGTTCGCCAAGGCTGTCAAGGACATCACCAAGCGCAAGAAAGTCGTCGGCGCCTTCTATGGCTACCTGTTGCAGCTGTGCGCCGAGCACCGTCAGCAGAACGCCGGCCATCTGGCGCTGGCGAAGGTGCTCGCGTCGCCGGATGTGGATTTCATCACCAGCCCGACCAGCTATGCGTTCCGCCAGCTGGGCGGCGAGGGGACCAGCCATTTCATGTCGCTGTTCGGCAGCGTCAAGCTGCACGGCAAGCTGTGGTTCGACGAGAACGACATCCGCACCTCGATGAGCCCCGGCGCGCCGGGCACGTGGGGCAAGCCGGAAGGCGTTGCGGGCGACATCACCCAGCAGGAGAAGGAGCTGGCGAATGTGATCGTCAACGGCGCGGCGCAGTGGTGGTTTGACGTGGGCCACATCGTCTACACCAACGCGGCGCTGATGGCGCGCATCGGCCAGCTGGCGCAGAGCGCGGCCGAGGCGCAGAAGCTCGACCGCCGCCCGGCGGACGAGGTCGCCATGGTCGTGGACGAGCGGAGCCTGTGCCACATGCGCGTGGGCGACCCGACGCTGGGATCCCGGCTGCTGGTGGCGCAGCTGCCGGCGCTCGCGCGCATCGGCGCACCGGTCGGGCACTATCTGGTCACGGATTTGCCTAAGCTCAGGGACCGCAAGGTGTTCTTCATCATGACGAGCTTTGCGCCGACCGCGCAGGACCGTGCGGCCATCGAGGCGCTCAAGCGCGACGGCCACGTGCTCGTCTTCCTGTACGCGCCCGGCGTCTACCGCGACGGCCAGCTCGACGAGTCGGGCATGGCGGATCTCACGGGCATCCGGCTGCGGCTGAGCCGCGACGAGGTGCCGTTCTCCGTGAAGCTGGCCGGCGGCCATCGGCTGACGGAAGGGCTGGA
>CAZOIS010000535.1:0-1501 GCA_964579865.1 uncultured Lentisphaeraceae bacterium
ATCGCGATCCTCACCGGCGGCAAGATGCTGAGCGAGGACCTCGGCATCAAGCTCGAGAACGTCGAGGTCAGCGATCTCGGCTGCGCCAAGAAGGTGACGATCAACAAGGACAACACCACGATCGTCGAAGGCGCCGGCAAGACCAGCGACATCCAGGCCCGCGTCGCGCTGCTCAAGAAGCAGATCGACGAGACCTCGTCCGACTATGATCGTGAGAAGCTCCAGGAGCGCCTCGCCAAGCTGGCGGGCGGCGTGGCGGTCATCAAGGTCGGCGCCGCGACGGAAGCCGCGATGAAGGAGAAGAAGGACCGCGTTGACGACGCGTTGCACGCGACGCGCGCGGCTGTGGAAGAGGGCATCGTCGCCGGCGGCGGCGTGGCGCTCATCCGCTGCCAGAAGGCGCTCGACAACCTCGACGTCCAGGGCGACGAGAAGGTCGGCGTGGCGATCATCGGCAAGTGCCTGGAAGCCCCGCTGCGTCAGCTCGTGGCGAACGCCGGCCTCGAGGCCGCGCTGATCGTCGAGAACGTGAAGAGCGGCAAGGGCGCGTACGGCTACAACGTCGCGACCGGCTCGTATACCGACCTCGTGAAGGACGGCGTGCTGGATCCGGCCAAGGTGACCCGCAGCGCGTTGCAGAACGCCGCTTCGATCGCCGGCCTGCTGCTCATCACCGAGTGCATGGTCACGGAGCTTCCCGAGAAGAAGGAAGCTCCGATGCCGAACCCGGGCATGGGCGGCATGGACATGTAAGAGACCCCTGCGGTCAATGCTTCACTCAGAAGGGCGGGCGCTTTGGCGTCCGCCCTTTTTTTTTGTCCGGCGCGAAGCAAAATAAAAAGACGCAGGCGCGAGCGCCTGCGTCGTGATCGGTCGGACTCCGAAAGCGTCGTCCGTTATTCGTCTTCGAGCTGGGCGGCGACGGCGTCGTCCATTTCCATGTTGGTGTAGACGTCCTGCACGTCGTCGTGCTCTTCCAGCGCCGCGATGAACTTGTTGACGGCCTTGGCGACGGCCACATCGGACACGGGCACCGGCGTGAGCGCCACGAGCCCGACCTGCGAGTTCTCTTGGTCGATGGCGATCTTGGCGGCCTCGAGGGCTGCGCAGACTTCGGAGAAGGCGGCGGGCTGGCAAGTCACGGTGAACCCGCCCTCTTCGGCGATCAGATCATCCGCGCCGGCGCCGAGGACGATCTCCATGAGGCCGTCTTCCGTCACGCCGTCGGCGGCCGGGATCATGATGGTGCCCTTGCGTTCGAAACTGCGGGAAACCGAGCCGAGGCCGGCGAAATCGGAGCCGCTTTTCTTGAAGATGTTGCGCACTTCGGCGGCGGCGCGGTTTTTGTTGTCAGTCAGCACTTTGACCACGAGGCCGACGCCACCCTGGGCGTACCCCTCATAGGTGATCTCCTCAAGGATGTCCGCCGCGAGTTCGCCCGTGCCCTTCTTGATGGCGCGGTCGATGTTGTCGTTCGGCATGTTGACGGCCTTGGCCTTGG